>NZ_JANKBI010000008.1:0-214179 GCF_024622195.1 Murimonas intestini | reverse complement strand
AAAATCCCATCGCCGGAGGCGATTTTAAATGGATTTTTGCATGTAACTGTGAAGGTACTGAACAGTTACAAAAAGATGTAACTATTCAGCAGGTCTGTGCATTTGCTGCACAGGCCGTGAGAAAATGATTCAAGGGTGCAAAAAAGCCCGCCACAGAAGGCGTTCTTGAAATGTAGCAGACTAGAGGAGGAACGGATATGAAACAGAATAAGCTGCCGCCGGGATATACTACTGAGAGGTTTACGCCCGGTCGGTTTGAGGAGAAGCACAGTGTTAAGATACGGGGCGTTTCTGTCCCCTTTCAGACTATAGGAGAGGACTGCCTCTTTTACTCTGAATCAGGGGAGGCGGAGGCGTCTGTTTTTTCATTCTCTTATATGAGGACAGGGACGGAAAGTAAAGGCCGCCCGGTCATGTTCTTCTGGAACGGGGGACCCGGCTCGGCAACAAGCACACTCCATCTGGAATGTTTTGGGCCGTGGCAGATGGACAGAGATAAATCAGGAAAGCCGGTCTACGGGCTGAAGGAGGACGGGGACTGTCTGTTGGATATCTGTGACCTGGTTTTTGTGGACCCTGTAGGAGTGGGATATTCCAGGCTCCTTGACCCGGGGAAGAGAGAGAAATATTACAGTGTGGACGGAGATGCCAGAAGTACGGCATTTTTCATAGTACAGTGGATCAAAAAATATAACAGATGGGACAGCCCCCTCTATCTCTGCGGAGAAAGCTACGGCACGGTCAGGGCCTGCCGGGTGCTGGCGGAGCTGGGCAGGAGCCCGTATTCTGAGAGCAGGATGGTGCTTGGAATACCTGTGGCAGGAGCAGTGCTCATCGGGCTGGCCACATCTGAAGATGAGAGCGGAAGGCCCATGGAGCCGGGGCTGGATCTTGTTACAGCCATGATGCCGTCTATGGCGGCAGTCAACTGGTATCATCACCCGGAGGGAAAGGGACGCCTGGAGGATTTTGTGGAGGAGGCGTGGAGCTTTGTGAAGGATGAGCTTTTGTCGGCCCTGTTTGAGGGGGACAGCTGCCAGGATGAGAGGGTCAGGGAGCTTTCGGGGAAGCTGGCCTTTTATACGGGAATGGAGAAGGAATATTTTGTACGAAACCGCCTCAGACTTGAGTCAGAGGAAGATTTTATGCTGCAGGTAGCGGCAGATAAGGGAGGGAGAGCTGATATCTATGATGGCAGACAGCTGACACCCCTGCAGGAATCGTATAATTCCATAGGTAATGAAAATGTACCCCTGGCGGTCATGAACGGACTGCTGGCGCCAAAGCTGGGGATCCATATGGAACGGCTGTACTATACAGGAAATCTGACGGTTTATCCTCTGTGGAATTTTGAGACAGAAGAGGTGGAGGATAAGCGGACTCATATCCAGTGCCTGAAGGCAGCCATGGAGAGCAATCCACAGATGCATCTGCTTATGGCCAGCGGCCTGTACGATCTGTGTACCTTTGCGGGAAATACACGTTATGTACTGTCCCACAGCGGCCTTCCCATGGAGAGGGTGACGGCCCGGGAATATGCAGGCGGACATGGCGTCTATTCATCAGAGGAAGGAAAACGGCAATTTCTGCAGGATGTAAGGAAAATGCTTACAGAGCGGAAAATTGAAGGGATGGTGCCAGGGCAGAGCCCTGAAAGTGAGGAGGTAACTGTTGGTGAGAGAGCTTGAATACAGACTGACACCCCTGTGGGATGGCCGGAAGATACCGGGAATGCAGGTAAATATCAGGGAGGATGCGCCTGAAATAAAAAAAGGCGGAAAATTATTTACTATATTAGAGAACCTGATCAGGTATCCCTTTACCTGCCCCAGGGAAGAAATTGTTGTTGAAGATGAAAAGGGGGAGGTTCCTGTCATGTTTGAACAGGAAGAGAAGTTTCTGACACGGAGCCAGGCGGCATATGTACTCAGGGACACAAAGGGCAGTGTTTCACTTTCATATACCTGCCATTTCCATGAGGCCACAGGCAATCCCCCCTACGACATGGGGTATGAGGGCAGCGGCGCTAATGGGACGGGAACTGCCTTTCTGCCGGAGTTTACTGCTGACAGGTACAGGATCAGGCTTCTTTGGGACATGTCAAAGCTCCCCGAAGGATGGGAGGCAGTTACCACCTATGGCGAAGGCGGGATTGACATAGAGGAGGCGTCATCTGCTCTTTTATACTGCTACTATTACATAGGGAAGATCTGCAGGGAGGAAAAAGAGAACTTCGGTTTTTACTGGTATGAGAACCCTCTCTTTGACGGGGAGGCTATCGGCAAATGGACTATGGGCCTGTATGAGAAGATGGCCGGCTTCTTCGGGGATGAGGGAAAGACCTTCAGGATATTCATGAGGGGGAATGACAGGGGACAGATGAATGGAATGGCCCTGCCGCGCTCCTTCATCCTGCTCTATGAGAGAGATAAAAAGTACGGGATCGACGATTTTGCCGGTCTGCCTGAAGGGCTTTTAGAGGAATATGACAGGGATAATTACAGCTGGCATAATCATATGCTCACGACCCTGCCTCATGAGATGGTGCATGTGTGGACTACTGTGCCGGATGAACCATTTGGAAATATGACATGGTTTGTGGAGGGGACGGCAGAATACTACGGCCTTCTGCTTCCGTACAGATTCGGGCTCATGTCCGTAAAGGACGCACTCACAGTTCTGAACCTGAGGGCACTGCGCTACTATGAGAACCCTTTTGCGGACTCTGATGACTACGAGCCCATGCAGAGGGCTTTCGGGGACAGCGAGCTGATGAGGGTCCACTATGGCCGCGGGTTCTTTTATCTGACAGCTGTAAACAGAGATATACGCAGAGCTTCAGAGAATAAACTGTGTCTGGATGATCTTGTCATGAAGATACTTGAGTGCCAGAAGTCAGGCATTGAGGTGACAAATGAATTGTGGAACCGGGAACTGAGCGCCATGCTGGGCTGTGATTCCAGGCCTGCATACGAAGATATGCGCAGAGGCCGCCTTTTCGTGCCGGACGGGACATTCCTGGGAGATAATATAAAAGTGAAAGAAACAGAGGGGAAAACCAGAAGGGAGCACAGGACATGCACAGTGTTCCAATTTACCGGGGAGGAGAAAGTATGAAAACAAAGGAGAATATATTCATTATAAAAGGCAGGCTGATAGACGGCTGCCATGACACATGTATAGAGAAAGGCGCTGTGGCTGTTGAGGGGGAGCGCATCGTATATGCGGGGGAGGAGAGAGGATGCCCTCTGAGCGGATACCCGGTATACGAAGCTGAGAATGGGACCATCATGCCGGGAATGATCGACTGTCATGCCCACCTCTCAGGGGAGGAGAGCCAGAACAGGCAGGGCGGGTCTGCATATGACAGCCTTCTGGCCGCTGCCCATGACATCGGTATACTGGTGGATGCGGGCATAACCGGGGTGAGGGATATGAGCAGGTTTGGCCCGGCGCTTAAGAGGGCCGTCGGGGCAGGAATTTTAAGAGGGCCAAAGATCATGCCGGGAGGCCGGGTGATCAGTGTCACTGCGGGTCATGTAGATACTGACACAGAGATGAGCGTGGAGGAAGTAAATGCCAAAAGCCTGATTGGTTATCTGGCTGACGGGAAGGAAGGTTGCCTTAAAGCTGTCAGGACGCAGTTCAGGGAGGGGGCGCAGTTTATAAAGATCTGCGCTACAGGAGGAGTTTCCTCCTCAGTAGATAATCCCAATGATATCCAGTATTCAGAGGAAGAGCTTCAAGTCATGATAGAGGAGGCAGCCAGGCGCAATTCCTATGTAGCCGCCCACTGCACAGGGCTGGCAGGCACAAAGCAGGCGATCAGGGCAGGCGTGCATTCTGTGGAGCACGGGGTGAACCTGGATCAGGAATGTGTGGATATGATGAAAGAAAAAGATATTACACTTGTCTCCACCTGCCATATCCCCCTGGGCTTTTCAAAAATGACAAGCCTTCCTGCGGATATGGTAGAACGCGGCATGGCATGCGGCAGGGCCATCAGAGAATCCTACAGGCTTGCCAGAAAAGCAGGAGTGAGGCTGGCCATGGGGACAGACTTTTCCAACAGCAGGAATACACCTTATGCACATATTGGGAAGGAACTGGAGGGCATCTGCGAATGCGGTTACACGCCCATGGAAGCTATACAGGCAGCTACCAGAAACGGCGCATACCTGATGAATACTGCCGGCCAGACAGGTACACTGGAAGAGGGCAGGCTGGCGGATATCATTCTGGTGCAGGGAAACCCTCTGGAGGATATCAGAGTGCTGGGGGATGCAGAGAATATCTTACATGTGTGGATCGATGGCAAAAGGCAGAAGTGAAAGAAGTTGTAATAATGTTACAGTAACAATTGTAAAAGTCCTTATATAGATTGAAATGAGAAAATACGTATGATAAAATAATGACAGGAAAGCACTCACGACAGGAGTGACAGCCTCCCGGAATTGTAAAACCGGAATGCCGGAATACATAGGAAAGGAGGTAGCGCCCATGACAGCATACGAAATCGTTTCGATTTTTATAGGAATATTAGCTTTGCTGATATCCTTTGGAAGCCTGATTGTAGCGTTGATCGCCTTTCTCGATAAGAGAAACAAGCGAAAATAAAATGCCCATCCTGTCTGATCCACAGGATGGGCGTTGTCCGTAAGGACATCTAACATCTAATCGGGAGCATCCACTTTTGGAGTGGGTGCTTTCTTTATGTCTTTATTATAATCAATTTATTTGCTAAATTCAAGTATTTTTTTATATCCTTGAGAGACAGTACTGTAATATTGCAGAAATAATAGTTGACAAATTGGAAAGGTTTTTGTATAATCCGAATTATAAACACACGTAGAAGTCCAGATGGATTCCAGCGGACAGCACACGGGGCGTCAAAGGAGACAAACGGTAAAAAATTGGCCTTTGGCGTCTTTTATTAGAAATTTGCACGTTGACGTGGCAAAGTGTTGACGCAAAAAACCGCCCATGGGAATAAGTTGATAAAAAGTCAATATTTTCCAGAAGGTCCATACAGGAGGGAAAGTGTAATTAACGTTACAGGTAGATAACCACAAGGAGGAACTCTATGAAAAAGAAATTGATCTCTATGATCCTGGCGGCCAGTATGTCGGCATCCCTGCTTGCAGGGTGCAGCACCTTTGAATCTGATAATTCTTCTTCAAAGACAAAAACAACAAAAGCATCCACGGAAGCAGCTGAGGATGATACAGAGACTTCTGCGGCAAAAGAGACAGAAGCGGCAGATGCAAAAGAATCCGCATCTGAGAACGAGACTGCTGACGCCGCCGGGGAAACAAAGGATACGGCTAAAGCAGAAACAGAAGAAGCAGAAACTAAAACTGAAGCAGAAGGCTCTGAGGCCACGGGAAGCGGTTCATTTGTATGGGCATGTCCTTCTCTGATCGGCATGAACCCTGTAAAGTCAAATTCTAATAATGATTACGATGTATATTATCTCACCCAGGCGGGGCTGGTAAGGCCTACTGAGGACGGATATGAGCCGGATCTGGCAGAGAGATGGGAGATATCAAAGGACAAGCTTACATATACGTTCTATCTGCGTGATTCAAAGTGGTCTGACGGGGAGCCGGTTAAGGCAGATGATTTTGTATATGCGTTTTCACAGTACCTGGATCCTGAACTGGCATGGATCAACCAGAGCTACCTGACATATATTGAGGGAGCGCAGGCTTATGCGTCAGGTGAAGGTAAGTGGGAAGATGTAGCTGTAAAGGCAAAAGATGATAAGACTCTCGAGATAAAGGTGACAAATCCGGGGACAGACCTGCTCACAGTTCTTGCCTTTATCACACCATATCCTCTGCGCCAGGATAAGATGGAGGAGTATGGGGATGCATACGGCTCATCTGTAGACAAGTCCCTGTACAGCGGTCCGTATACTTGTACAGAATGGATCCTGGACAGCAAGTATGTGCTTACTAAAAATGATACTTACTGGGATGCTAAGGATAACTGGCAGATACAGACGATCGAAGGCATGGAGATCGCAGACGACGGCACAAAGGTGGCGATGTTTGAAAATGGTGAGATTGACGCCATATATACCATCGGAGGCCAGTATGTAGACCAGATGACAGAGGATGGGGCAGCTGTTACACCGTTCTCTTCAAACGGAATCGAAGCTATGTATTTCAATGAAAATACGAAAAATGAGGCTGCAAAGGAAGTACTCTCAAATGCTGATTTCCGCAAGGCTCTCAGTTATGCTCTGAACAGAGAGGGTATCGCCCAGGCTGTAAATCCGTTATTCCACGGCTACAACAGGATAACGACAGAGGTATACACAGATGGGAACGGCAAGAAGGTTACAGATGAATATCCTGTAGAATGTGCACCCCTTGCAGGTGATGAGGAAAAAGCTAAAGAATATCTGGACAAGGCTCTGAAGGCACTGGGATATGCAGATGCGTCCGAGCTGCCGGATATGACACTGATGAGCTATGAGCGCGATGACCACAAGCTGATGGGTGAGATGATGGTAGACGCATGGAAGAGCATTCTTGGGATCACCAGTATTAAATATGAGCAGTACCCCATCAATACAGCCATCGGAAACTTTTATGCCCTGTCCTTTGACATGTTCGTCATTGGAACAGAGGGCGGTGTCTTCCCTTACAGCAATGCAATGAACTTCAAGACAGGGGGCGACCTGAACCCGGGATACTGGTCAAATGAAAAGTACGACAGCCTGATCGCCAAGATCAGTGAGAGTACTGACGCAAAAGAGCAGAATGATATCCTGAACCAGGCGGAACAGCTTATCCTTGATGAAGGCATATACTGCCCGCTGTACATGCAGGGCCAGGCTACAGTTGCCCAGGACTATGTGGAAAACTTCAGTGTGGCTAAGAAGGGATACGGATATTTCTTTAAAGACCTCAAAGTAAATAAATAGAAAAAAATAACTGTGAAAACACTGAACAGTTACCTGTAAATGATCGAATTAACTTGAAGAGGGATACCTGGCATTATAGTTTGGCATTTGATGCCCCGGGTCCCTCTTTCTGTTACATAAAAGGCGAGGTATACCTATGAAAAAATACATTTTGCAGAGGGTAGTGATTTCCCTGGTTACGGTCTGGCTGATCGCTACCTGCAGTTTTTTCCTGATACATGCCCTCCCGGGCGATCCTTTTTCAACAGAAAGGATCATGAGTGTTGAGACAAAGGAAAAGATGCTGGCCTACTATGGCCTGGACCGTCCCATCCTGGAGCAGTACGGGACTTTTATGAAAAACCTTCTTCACGGCGATTTCGGATATTCTCTGAAGAATCCGGGGCAGTCCGTGAATGGAATCATCGCGGAAAAGTTTCCTGTCTCCGCCATGCTGGGAATTATGTCGTGGCTTGTCTCTCTTCCCCTGGGACTGCTGTTCGGCATCCTTGCAGCCAGAAAGCACGGCACTGCTGTGGACTATGGACTGGTGGCATTTTCAGTGCTGGGCGTGTCGGTGCCGGTATTTATCGTGGCATCCCTGTTCCAGTACTTATTTGCCATCAAGCTGGGCTGGTTCCCTGTATCCAGATGGAGAGGGTGGAGCTACACCGTGCTTCCTGTGCTGACCTTAAGCTTTGGCAGCATTGCAGGCAGGACAAGATCTATGAGGACGCTGATGTTTGAGGTAATGAGTGAGGATTATGTAAAGACAGCCAAGGCAAAGGGGCTATCCGCCAGGGAGATAGTCTGGAGGCATCAGATAAGAAATGCGATCATTCCCATGATTCCCACTATGGGAATGGAGATCGTGGGTATCCTCATGGGATCCTTTGTAGTAGAAAATATATTTTCTATTCCGGGCATAGGAGCGTACTTTGTGACGTCAGTGCAGTCTCTGGACTACTCTATGACTCTGGGACTGACAGTATTCCTGGGAATATTTGTGGTAGTGGCTAATTTCCTGGTCGACCTGATCTATGGTCTGGTAGACCCGAGAATCCGTGTGGCGAAGTGAGGTGGCAAAAATGAATGAAGAAGTGAAAAACAGCTGTGTGTCTGCAAGTGATTTTGTGCGGGTGGACCGCGGCATGGATTCTGATGTGATCGCACGCCCGTCCATCAGCTACTGGAAGGACGTGTGGCGCCGCCTGAAGACAGACAAGGTGGCGATCATCTGCATGGTCTATCTGCTGATCGTCATTGCCATGGCGGTTCTGGCCCCCCTGCTCAGTCAGTACTCCTATGATTCTACGAATCTGTCCCATTTGAATGAAGGACCGTCGGCAGCGCACTGGTTCGGAACAGACCAGGCAGGAAGAGATTTGTGGGCGCGCATCTGGGTGGGCGCCAGGATATCCCTGCTCATTGGATTCGGCGGCGCCGTGGTGCCAATGATCGTGGGAACTTTGATCGGAGGTATCTCCGGCTACTTCGGCGGCTGGGTGGATATGGTGATCATGCGTATTATAGATGTGGGGGCATGTATACCTGATCTGGTGTATATAACCCTTATCATGCTCTTTTTGGGAGCTGGTCCTGGTTCTATCGTCATAGCTATAGCCATATCAGGCTGGATGGGCACTGCCAGGTCGGTGAGGGGAAGGATGCTTCAGTTTAAGAACAGGGAATTCGTGCTTGCATCCAGGACACTGGGCGGAAGCGGGCTGCACCAGATATTTTCATCTATCCTTCCAAATATCCTGGGACAGCAGGTGGTGAGCCTGACGAGTATGATACCGGCAGCCATTTTTATGGAAGCTTACTTAAGCTTTATAGGCCTTGGCGTGGCCTCACCCATGACATCCTGGGGCCAGCTGGCCCAGACAGGGCAGAAGGTGTTCAGGCAGTATCCGTACCAGCTGTTTATCCCGGGCGTTATTATAAGCGTGACAATACTTGCGTTCTACCTGTTCGGGAACAGTCTGAGAGACGCTATGGATCCGCATCTGAGAAACTGATAGGGAGGAAGATAAATGATGAGCGACAAGAAAGGACATCTGCTTGAGGTAGAGAATCTGGCAGTTTCTTTTGATACATATGCAGGTGAGGTGCAGGCTGTCAGGGGAGTGGGCTTCCACCTGGATGAGGGTGAGACGCTGGCTATCGTAGGTGAGTCCGGCAGCGGCAAGTCTGTGAGCATGAAGATGGTCATGCAGCTTCTGGATATGCCTCCCGCCAGGCTGAAATCCGGCAGCGTCCGCTATAAGGGCGAAGAAATGACAACGAAATCAGATAAAGAGATGGAGAAATACAGAGGCAGGGAATTCTCCATGATATTCCAGGACTCCATGACAGGGCTGAATCCGACTATGAGGATCGGGAGGCAGCTCTGTGAAGGGATCATCAAGCACCAGAAGGTAAGCAGGGCTCAGGCTGAAAAAACAGCTATAGAAATGCTGACCCAGGTAGGGCTGCCCAATCCGGCTGCGATCTACAAACGGTATCCTCATACATTGTCAGGGGGACAGCGCCAGAGGGTCATGATCGCCATGGCTATCAGCTGCAATCCGTCTATTCTGTTTGCTGATGAACCCACTACGGCCTTGGATGTGACAATGCAGGCGCAGATATTAAAGCTGATGCGTGACCTTCAGAAAAAGACAGGGACGGCTATTATACTTGTGACTCATGATCTGGGGGTTGTGGCCAGCATGGCTGACAGGATCAGCGTTATGTACGCGGGCCAGATCATAGAAGCCGGCACAGCCCAGCAGGTTTTCTACAATCCCAGCCATCCATATACATGGGGGCTTCTGGGTGCTATGCCGAACATGATCCAGGAGGTAAAGGAGGAGCTGTATTCCATACCGGGCACGCCTCCGGACCTGTTTGCCCCGCCCAGGGGCTGTGCTTTCGCAGCTAGGTGTGAATACTGCCTGGAAGCCTGCCTGAAGGAAGAGCCGGGATATTATAAATGTTCAGACGGCCATGTGTCAAAGTGCTGGCTTATGGACGAGAGGGCAAGTGAGGTAAAGCCGCCTGAGGGCGTTTACACAAGGCCCAGGAAGGAGGCGTCGGTATGAGCGGACAGCCGCTGATTCAGGTAAACCATCTGAAGAAATATTTTAAAGCCGGTCCCAAGGCAGTCTTAAAGGCTGTGGATGATATCAGCTTCTCAATTGAAAAAGGGGAGACGCTGGGTATGGTAGGTGAGTCGGGATGCGGCAAAACAACAGTGGGAAGGACACTTCTGCAGCTGTATGAGCCGGATGCGGGAGAAATCTTATTCAAAGGAAAAAATATCGCGGGATGCTCCAGGAAGGAAAAGAAGCAGCTGACGAGAGAGATGCAGATGATCTTTCAGGATCCCTATGCCTCATTAAGCGGGTTTAAGACTGTGGGAGACATTATAGGAGAAGGACTGGACATCCATAAAATATACAGGAAGCGGGAAGAGCGCCAGGACAGGATATATGAGCTGCTGGAAATGGTGGGGCTTCACCGTGAGCATTATAACAGGTTTCCCCATGAATTCTCAGGAGGGCAGAGACAGCGCATCGGCATAGCCAGGGCCCTGGCGCTGAATCCCGAGTTCATTGTCTGTGATGAGGCTATCTCAGCTCTGGATGTATCTATCCAGGCACAGGTCATGAACATGCTGATCAAATTTCAAAAAGAGATGGATCTGACTTATCTGTTCATCTCCCATGACCTGTCTATGGTGCGCCATATATCTGACAAGATTGCCGTGATGTATCTGGGGACTATGGTGGAGTACGGGGATATGGAGGAGGTCTATAACCATCCGGCGCACCCCTATACCCAGGGGCTTTTAGAGGCCGTGCCAATAGCAGATCCGGATTATGAGAGGAGCAACCCGCACCATATCATGGCGGGGGAAGTGCCAAGCCCCATCAATCCCAAACCGGGATGCAGGTTCTGCGGCAGATGCCAGAGGGCTACAGATATCTGCAGCCAGGAGATGCCGCCGCTTACAGAGGTGGCTAAGGGACATCTGGCGGCATGCCATCATCTGAAATAACCAGGAGGAAGAAATGTGTTGAACGATTCATTTAAACAGATCGTCCCAAGAGATAAGGACAGTCTGAAATATTGCATTACGCCTGAAAAGGTAAGGGAAGCCGGCTATATGTCTTTTTCAGCTGCCGAGATGGATTTTCCCACAGCGCCCAGCATTATAAAGTCAGTAACAGAGATGGTGCAGAGGGGGATATTTGGCTTTACACTGATGACTGATGAGTATAAAGAGAGAGTTATCTGGTGGATGAAGAATGCCAGAGACTGGGAGATAGATCTGGACTGGATAGTGCCCACTATGGGCACCATATATTCCGTAGCCACTGCCATACGTATGTCCACAGCAGAGGGGGAGGGCGTGATCGTACAGAATCCGGGGTACCACAGATATGCCCAGGCAGCAGAACGCCTTCACAGAAAAGTTGTTGTCAGCCGCCTGAAGGAAGAGGACGGAAGGTATACAATGGACTTTGAGGATCTGGAAAGATGCATGGCTGTTCCGGAGAACAGGCTCTTCGTTCTCTGCAATCCGAATAACCCTACGGCCAGAGTGTGGACAAGGGAAGAACTGACAGAGGTGGGGAGACTTGCCGCAAAGTACGGTGTCATTGTATTCTCAGATGAGATATTTGCCGAGGTGACCTTTGACGGGCACAGGACAGTCCCCTTTCTGGAAATACAGGAGGGGCTTGCGCAGGCTATAGTGTGCACATCACTGGGAAAATGCTTTAACTTTACAGGGGTGAACCATGCCAACGTACTGATTGCAGATGAAAACTTAAGAGAACGGTTTATTACACAGAGGAATGCAGACCATTACGGCAGTCTGGAGCCTTTTGCCTATGCATCTGTCATGGGTGCATATACACCGGAAGGGCTGAAGTGGAAAAATGAGATGACCGCCCTTGTGGATGAGAACAGGAAGAAAGTGCTGAAGGCATTTAAAGAGGAGTTTGCGCCTAACTATGTCTTTCCCATTGAGGGGACATATGTCTGCTGGATCCACTGGAAGGGCATCGTCCATGACGGAGCAAGCCTGAAGGACTTTCTTGTGCAGGAAGCTCTGCTGGCCCTTGACGGCGGAATGGATTATGACGAGGAGTGCCAGGATTACTGCCGCATGAATCTGGCTACCACACGGGAGCAGATGGACAATGCCCTGGACAGGCTGCGCAGGGCTCTTAAAAAACAGGGCTGCAGGTCTTAAGACAAAGGAGGAAGCAGGAGAAAGTATGGGGAAAAAGTTTACAGCACAGACAATAGAGCAGGTCAGGTACATGTCATACCCGGCGGCACACCCGGACGGACATGAGGCTGTATATGTGTGCAGTATGCACAGGAAATCCGATGGGAAATACCAGAGCTGGCTGGTGCGCACCGATGCTGTCACAGGCAGGAGGGAAGAGCTTACTGACAGGGAGTGCGAGAACGCTTTCCTGCCCAGATACAGCGGGGACGGAAAACATCTGGCATACTTATCCGACAGGACTGGAGAGAAACAGCTGTGGATACTGGATCTGGAGGATGGAAAAAGGCGCAGGCTCACAAGCCTCAGAAGAGGTGCGGACTGGTATGATATGAGGAGGGACCGGGAAGAATTCCTGATCCAGGCAGGCTGTTATCAGGAGGAGATTGAAAATGGGACATGGGATAAGGAGATGTCCTCTGAAGAGAGAAAAGCGTGGGAGGCCAGGAAGGACAGGGCTCCTGTTGTCATTGACAAACCTTTCTGCAAGGATAACAGCGCATATGGCCTGCTGGACGGCAGGGTTGACAGGATAGTGAAGGTTTTTCCGGACGGGAAGATGGAGCTGTTTGGCGGGATAAGCTTTAAGGCCAGATATCCTGTCTATTCCAGGGATGGGCAGAAGGCTGCATTTTACGGATTCCCTTACAAGGGTGTATGGGAGCCTGATCCTGAGGTATTTATATGCGCCGGTGACGGCAGCGGTCTGAAACAGCTGACCCGGAAAGGGCGTCCGGTGACGGAAGATCCGCCCTGCTTTAACATGGATGGTTCAGCTGTGATCTATTCGTCCTACTATGAGGGGAAAGAAGGAGGATGTGAGGAGAGGCTTTACCAGGTTTCTGCAGAAGACGGGCAGGTAACGGCTCTTATGGGAGATGTGGAGGAGACAAAAAGCCACGGCATTAACGGAGCACCCTGCAGCAGGACAGTTTACGGAACGGAAACGCCCTGCTACCAGCTGAATAAAGAGGGAAGTGAGATCTGGTACAGAGCTTCCTGTGAGGGATACGAGAGGGTCTTTGCCCTGTCCCTGGATGGCACTCAGAAGATCAGGGAGGTGACAGAGTTTCCCATGTCCGTACATTCCTTCTGTCTGCCGGCAAACGGCAGGATGTTCTTTACAGCGGGCGATTATACAACCATCACTGAACTGCATGTGATGGATATGGAGACAAAGAAGTATACGCGGCTGACAGATGAGAATCTGTGGCTGAAGGAGTACGATCTGTCAGTGCCCCGTCTGATATGGGTTCCCACGGCAGATAAGAAAACCAGGATACAGGTCTGGGTCATGGCGCCGGCCAATATGGAAGAGGGAAAAAAATATCCCGCTATTCTGGATGTGCACGGCGGGCCGGAGTGCAGCTATACGGTTGACTTCTGGCATGAATTCCAGGCAATCGCGGCAGACGGCATGGCAGTTGTCTACTGCAATCCCAGAGGCAGCCTGGGATACGGCGTGGAATTTTCCCGGGATGAATATTCCTGGGGGGAGGGAGCGTGCCAGGATCTGCTGGGAGCAATAGAGGCAGCGGCAGAGCTTGGATTTATAGACAGTGAAAGAGTCGGCATCACAGGGGGCAGCTACGGAGGTATGATGACTAACAAGATGATAGCAAAGACGGACCGTTTTGCAGCCGCAGTCACACAGAGATGCCTGATCAATACAGCCACATCCTATGGATGCGGGGATATGGGATTTGAATCCAGACGTCTGAAGGAAGGAGAATCCCTGCAGATGATGAAGGTGCTGGAGAGAAGGGCGCGAAGCTGCCTGATGGGCCAGATCGATTCTATCTCCACGCCTCTTCTGATACTTCACGGCTACAAGGATTACCGCTGTACGTTTGAGCAGGCAGAACAGATATTTATCGGCATGAAGGAGAGAAATCCCCAGGTGCCTGTGCGCATGGTGATGTTCCCTGAGGAAAATCATGACATTACAAGAGAAGGCAATCTTTATAACCAGATATGCCATCTGCAGGAGCTTATAAACTGGTTCTGCAAATATCTGAAGGAAGGGGGAGATGCAGATGAATAAGCAGGTTTCCGCATTGGAAGACTACCGCCTGATCGAAGAGCTCTCAGGAGGGGAATATCTGGCAGATGCAGGGCTTTTTGTCTGGTGCCGGACAGCCTGGGATGAACAGCTTCAGGCAGGGAGGAGCAGCATACTTCTTAAAAATCTGGCGTCAGGTGAAGAACAGATGCTGACAGCAGGAGGGACCACGGAAACGTCCCCGCGTTTCAGACCGGACGGAAAGAGTGTATCTTTTCTCTCCAATGCAGAGGGAGGAATGCAGATATGGTGTACCTCTCTTGAAACAGGAGAATGCAGGAAGATAACAGCAGTGCCCGGAGGGGTCACTTCTCCTCTGTGGTCACCTGACGGGAGGATGATGTCCTTTCTATCAAGCCCGGTGAAGCCTCCTGCTCCTACATATATTGATGAGCTGTACCCGGCAGGGACAGTCAAGCCGGTGGTAATAGAAGACTTTGGCTACAAATTTGACGGGGCGGGTTTCATACAGCCGGGCCATACCCAGCTGCACACCGTGGACGTGGAGACAGGTGAGATCATCTGCCTCACCCAGGGAAACTGGGATGCCCTGCATCCGGCTTGGTCTCCTGACGGACAGGAGCTGGTCTATCTGAGCGGACAGGAGAGAGGTAAGGAGGAGGCGCTGGCGCTTGACCTTTTTATGGTCCCTGCCAGGGGCGGCAGTTCCAGAAGGATATCATCCAGGGACTGGGCAGTCTCTTACCCAAATCCTGTGAATCCAGTCTTTACGCCTGACGGCAAGTGGGTCATTATGGCATTTATGGATTCCTCCATGGTGCAGGACCCAGGATTTTCAGCAGGATATCCCCTGTGCCGCCTCCACAGGGTAGCTGTGGACGGCAGTGAGGATGTGGATATTTTCCAGACCACAGAGGAGTGCTTTGACTGCGTGGCTTTTCCGTATTTTGGCGGGACGGCAGGCTGTCAGGAGAAAATGCAGGTATCAGAGGACGGGCGTTTTGTCTACTTTATCAGCGGATGGAAGGGACAGTGCAATATTTACAGAGCTGCAGTTTATGGTGAGCCAAAGGTGGAGCTGCTCTCAGGCGGTGAGCAGAATTACCGGGGGATCGGAAAACCCCAGAATGGCAGGATGCTTGTGGCAAGAAGCGATTTCTCCCAGCTGGGCAACTATTTTCTTATGGATGTGGAGACAGGAGAGACAGGGGAACCCCTGACATCAGCAAATGACTTTATAAAAGACAGGGCCATCAGCCGCCCTGAGACAATGGTTTTTGATACTCTGGATGGAAGGGGCAAAGTGCAGGGCTGGATCATACCGCCTCAGAACAGAGCGGAGGGGAAGAAGTATCCGGCTGTATTGTATATACACGGAGGCCCTCACCCGTTCTGTCCGTTTGCCCTGGAATATCAGTACCAGTGTCTGGCGGGAAGAGGTTTTGCAGTAATCTACTGTAACTTCAGGGGAAGCAGCAGCTATGGGAAGGAGCATCTGGATCTTAAGCTGGCCTACGACGGTACAGCTGCCTATGATTGTCTGCAGGCAGTCGATGAGGCTGTGCGCAGATATGAATGGATCGACAGGGAGCGCATTGGTGTGACAGGAGGCAGCTATGGAGGGTATCTGACCACATATCTGGCGGAGAAGACTGAGCGGTTTAGGGCATGTGCGGCACAGCGCGCCGTGTACAGCGAACTGATGCAGTATGCCAGCTCGGACATGCAGGGTTCCAGCGCCGGATATAAGAATTTTGAAGAATTTATGGTGAACTGCCTGAAGAATTCTGTGGTTGCATATGCAGAGGACATCCATGTGCCGTTCCTTATCCTTCACGGGGAGGAGGATTACAGGTGCCCTGTAGAAGGAGCCCATCAGATGTTCACAGCTCTTAAGGAATGCCATCCTGATCTTCCTGTGGAAATGATACTCTGGCCCAGGCTGAACCATGATATTCCCCGGGATATAAGAGAAAAGACAGAATACCTGGAATATCTGATCCGGTGGTTTGAGAAATACCTTTAGATATAAAAACCGTAAGGGAGGTTTCAAGATGAAGATCGTAGAAGCAAAGGAAGTATTTGAGCGTCTGACTATGGAGAAATGTATAGGCCTGATGAAGGAGGCATTCATAGCTCTGGAATCCGGCAGGGCTGTGCAGCCCATGAGATCTATATGCCGTCTGCCCCATGGAGAATCCTTTGGATTTATGCCCGCATATCTGGGTGAAGGAGATTACTTCGGGGCAAAGGTACTAAATGCGTTTCCTCAGAATGCAGGGACGGGCTATCCGTCCCATATAGGATATGTAATGATGTTTGAGGCAGTACATGGCTGCTGCGTGGGCATGGCCGATGCGGGAGCCATCACGCAGATAAGGACAGGAGCAGCCAGCGCGGTGGCTGCTGAGCTTCTGGCGAAGAAGGATGCCAGGGTACTGGGGATCATAGGAGCCGGTGCCCAGGGGCGTTCCCATCTGGAGGGTATGCTCTGTGTGCGGCCCGGCCTCAAAGAGGTCAGGGTCTATGATATCAGGCCTGAAGCGGCAGCAAGCTATAAGGCGGAGATGGAAGCCAGATTTGGAATTAACGTGACCGTGGCGGCTACAGCCCGGGAGGCTGCAGAGGAATGTGATATCATCTGCACTCTAACACCAAGCAAAGAGGCATATCTGAAGGCTGAGTGGATCAAACCGGGCGCCCATATCAATGCTGTGGGCACCTTCACACCCTCCACTAGGGAGGTTACGTCAGAGCTTATGGCAAAAGCCAGGATCTATGCAGATCAGGTGGAGGCCCTGAAGAAAGAATCGGGCGAGTATCTTGTGCCGCTTCAGGAGGGGCTTATAACGGAAGATCAGATTGTGGGGTCTTTGGGGCAGGTGCTTCTGGGAGAGGCGCCAGGGCGGAAGGATGAAGAGGAGATCACTTTATTTGATGCCCTCGGTCTTGCAGCAGAGGACGTAATATGCGGCAGATATCTAGTAGTCCAATAAGAATGGAGGAATTAAGTATGGTCAGATTACCCCAGGTGGAAACAGAGATTAAGCCGTTTTGGGAAGGGAATACAGTTGGCGGTGCAGATGTGGTCATCCGCATCCGGGGTGAGGAACATCCCGGCGGCAGCCTGATCTGTGATTTCAACCAGGATCTGTATGGAATTCCCTGCAGCGTGGACTGGGACAGCTTTTATATGGAGGATGAGGCTGGTGAGCTGGGATATACTGCAGATGATGAACGTATCCAGCATCAGCTCCTGCGCAGCATTACAGCGGGACGTGATACAAAAGGCACCATAACTATCACCTACAGAAATAAGTTCCTGCCGGCCAGGCCAAACCCTGTCATGGATATGGGACAGGAGGCAGGAGGCGTGTCCGGGTCGGGAGAGAACTGGATGCCCAGGCTGACTCAGGAAGAATATGAGCTGGACATGAAAATTTTCAAAGACGGGCTGCCGGACGGGGCAAAGGTCCTCTGGTCATATGGGGAGGAACATATCAGCCGGACCATGAAGAAGGCTGACCTTCAGGAAACATTTTATTATTTTGGCCTGGCTAAAGGAGTGGAAAATAAAAATTTCGGCTATTACTGGTTTGACAGGGAAGGCTTTGACGCTTCAGAAATCGCTGTATGGACAAGTGAAGTCTTTCTGAAAATGGCTGATTTCTTCAGGGATGACAACGAGGCGTACAAGATTTTCGCAAGGGCCCGCCAGTGCCGTAAAAGCGGAGGCACAGCGCTTAAGAGATCTTATTCTTATATCTACGATCCGGATGCCCTTCCCACTATGACGGAACTGAAGTTCCTCTTTCCTCATGAGATGGTGCATAACTGGGTAACACTCCTGGATGAGCCGTTTGGGACGTGCACTTGGTATGTAGAGGGCATGGCAGAATTCTACTGTCTTGTTCTGCCATGGAGATTCGGGCTGGCTTCCAGGGAGGAACTGCTGGAGCAGCTAAATGACAGGGCAGAACAGTATTATGAGAACCCGTGTGCCGCTTATCCTGCAAATGAGCTGGGTGATCTGCTCTTTAAAGATAAAGAGGCCACGACAGTTCCATACGGACGGGGATTTTTCTACCTGATGGCAATAGATTCCCGGATAAGGGAAAAGACAGGAGGCAGCAGGTCCCTGGATGATGTGATGTTTGCCATCCTGGAGAGGACAAAGGCAGGAGAGGTGCTTCAGAATGAGGCCTGGCTTCAGGAACTCTCAAAGGTGCTGGATGGAGATGTGAAAGAAGAATTTGAAGCAATGATGAAAGGAGCTGTCATCAGCCCCATCATCAGCTGCTTTGACGGAGCAGATATTGAAATTATAAAAAAAGAGGGGATTTCCAGGAGAGATGGGAAGCCCTGTGTTACATATGAATTCCGGTAAGAGGAGGGTGTCCTGTGATTAATGTTACAAAAGTTGTGATCGTGGGGGCGGGAGCCGTGGGTTCCACAGTGGCCTACAGCCTTGTGGTCAAGGGTATTGCCGCGGAGGTGGTGCTGGTAGACAGAAATATGCAGAAGGCCAGGGGCGAGGCCCTGGACATGCAGCACTCCATGGACTTCCAGAACAGGAACGTCAGGATCTACGCCGGGGATTACAGTGACTGCCATGATGCGGATATAGTTGTCATTACTGCAGCAGCCCCATTAAATGGGGAGACTGACAGGCTGGCGATGCAGGAAAAGTCAGAGGCAATAGTGGCTTCTGTAATCCCTCAGGTGATGGAGAGCGGATTTGACGGTATCTTCCTTGTGGTTTCCAATCCTGTAGATGTGATGGCGTATCTTGTCTACCGCCTGTCAGGACTGCCAAAAGAGAGAGTCATCGGGACAGGGACGGTCCTGGAGACAGCCAGACTAAAGCATGCCATCGGGGAGATCATGAACATGGACCCCAGAAGTGTGGACGCCTATGTCATGGGTGAGCACGGAGATACAATGATGGTGCCGTGGAGCCATGTCAGAGCCGGGGGAAAGAGCTTTGCAGAGATTCTGAATGATTCACCCCAGCGCTTCCCGGGAATATCCCTGGAGCAGATCGTTGAACAGACAAGGCTTGCAGGCCGGGAGGTGCTGACGGCAAAAGGCAATACCCAGTACGGCATCGCAAGCGCTGTCACAGGTATCGTAAAGGCTGTGCTCCACGATGAGAACAAGATGCTGCCAGTTTCAGTATTTCTGGACGGTGAGTATGGAGAAAGGGATGTGTACTGCGGTGTCCCGGCCATATTAAACAGAAGCGGAGTGAAGGAGATAGGGGAATTCCACCTGCGGGAGGAAGAAAAGGAGCAGCTGGGAAGATCGGCGGATACGCTGAGGCAGGCAATAAGAAGGATTAAAACTCTGCGTTGACAAATATACTCACTGTGGTTATGATTAATTCAGCTGCAGGCAGAGGGTTACTATTTACGGAACCGTGTTTTTAGAGGGGTTGCGAATAGTAACGGTATATGTGCGCGTCTGCCGGGATATATAATGGGAGGAAGTTATGACTAGAGATGAAGCCTATGATTTACTATATAAGCTGGCAAAGGGAATTTCTGAGATGTTCGGGAAGAACTGCGAGACTGTCATCCATGAGGTGAGGGATGGCGAGGTCTGGTCTATAGATATCTTCAATGGCCATGTGTCGGGGCGGACAGGTATGACGAATCAGGGGATATTCGGGGAAAAAATTGATATAGAAGTGTTCAGCAAGGAAAAGATGCTGCAGGATATCACGAACCAGCTGGTTATCCACCCGTCCGGGAAGATGATAAAATCGTCCACCTTTTTCTTAAATGGGGAAGATTACCAGTTTGCGCTTGGGATCAATTATGATATTACGCTGATGTCACAGATGAAGGGGCTGCTGCAGGATTTTACGTCCTGCCAGGGCGACCTGTTTTCAAATATCAGCCAGGATCAGACAGGAGAGATACATCTGGAAAATATCTTCCAGTCATGTCTGGCCATGTTCAATAAGCCCGTAGAGCAGATGAAGAAAAAAGAGAGGATGGCCGTGGTGCAGCTGCTGAAAGAAAGGAATTTCTTCAGCCTGCAGAAAAGCGTACCATATGCGTCAAAGCAGCTTCAGGTATCTAAGTATACGATCTACAAATATTTAAATGAGATAGAGACACCTAATCAATAGGGCAAAGGGATGCTGGACACAGCTTTCGCCGCACTCGCTTACACAGATAACCATCAAAACAAAAAATAGCTATCCTCTACTGCAATAGAGGATAGCTTGTAACTATAAATTGCACAGTTATCCAAAGCGCAATCATCAGACTGCGAAATGTCTTTTGATTACTTCTAAGTAAATTATACACGGGGTACTTGATTTTTTCAAGTACCCTTTTCATTTAATCCGTGACCAGTAACATGCTTTGTGGAGCCGAAAACTCTCCGTTGACAAATACATGCACTGTGGTTATGATTAATTCAGTTGAGAGAAGCGGCTGTATAGGCCTGTACAGTTACTGAACAGTTATGTATCTAATAAATAGGCAAAAGGGATTGGATAAGAAAATGTGGAATTCACTGGCGGAGACCATGCTCAAATTATTTCTGGCAATGGCCGTAGGATTTTTCTGTAATAAAAAAGGGATGCTGGACACAGCTTCAAATAAGAAACTGTCGGGCCTGATCGTGACTGTGACATGTCCGGCTCTTATTCTGGCATCAGTCCAGAATGTGGATGCGGCGCAGAAGGGGCAGGTCATCCTGCTGATATTCTTTGGACTGGCCATGTATATGGGCCTTGTCCTTTTGTCATGGGTGATGTGCAGGGTAATGCGTATCCCGGCTGAAAAGAGAAGTGTATGCCAGGTATTGCTTATCTTTGCCAACAGCAGCTTTATGGGGCTTCCTGTGGCACAGTCCCTGTTCGGGGACCAGGCAGTCTTTTTTACAAGTATGCTGCACCTGGGATTTAACCTGTATATGTACACGCTGGGGATCCATCTTCTGATGAAGGGCAGCGGGCGCACAGGAAAGAGTGACTGGAAAAGCATGGTCAATGCCGGAACCATCTCAGGTATCCTGGCACTTGTGCTTTTCTTCACAGGATGGGAGATACCGCCCATTGTCCATGAAGGCATAGCCTTTGTGGGAAACCTGACACCGGCACTGTCCATGATCGTGCTGGGCAGCATGCTGGCGGAATATCCTGTCAGGGAATTGTTCACAGATAAGCAGATGTATAAAATATCCCTGCTGAAGCTGATCGTATTCCCTGTCCTTATATGGCTGGCGGGGCGGCTGCTCTTTCCTGACGCCCAGATACAGGGCGTGATCCTTGTTTCCACAGCCATGCCAAGTGCAGCCCTCTGTGTCATGATGGCGAATAAATGCGGCAGCGGCGAGGAGACAGCGGCAGCCGGGGTATTCCTGACCACGATTCTCTCTATCGTCACATTTCCGCTGCTGTGCGGGATTTTGTTATTATAATCCAAGTGATTTTTTCAAACTTCCTTCATTCATCAGGGAGACTGTTTCAAATTTACCGTTGTAGAAGACAGCCCAGTTGTTGAAGATGCATGGTACATTCTTGGCCTTCTCTAAGGTATCTACGGCAATAAGACGGACGGGGATGCCGTTTTCGCTGCAGTAGTTTTTGATCTGTTCCAGACAGTTGGGGATAAACGGACACTGCATGCCATAATAGATAGTCAGGTCTTTGCTGCTGACGCTCATCTGCCTGACACTTTCTGTAAACGAGGGCTTATTCCCGTCAAAGGATAAAGCCAGAAGTTCATAGTCATCATTAATACTGTCAGCCACTTCAAAACCATATTTAAGCATAAATTTTTTATCCGTTAAATATGGTTTTTTCTTTTTGGAACTGAGTACGCATACCCCGGACTTCCCCTGTGCTTTAGCATCATTAATGCAGTATTCCAGAAGAGCTGACGCATAGCCTTTCCCTTTGAACGACCCTGACACCCAGAGACAGTATATATAGAGAAAATTATCACCCTGGACAGGTATCCATGCACTCTCAAGCGGCGCGTATTCTATAAAGACTTTTCCCTTTGCGTCCAGCTTGCGGAATACATGCCCCTCCGGGATGCGTTCCTTTAACCACTGTTTCTTGACGCCGACACCACACTGGTGCTTTTTATCTGCGATGGCACAGCAGAGATGTTCGGTTTCAATGTTATCGATTGTTATATTTTTAAATTCTTCACTCATTTTAATCCTCCGCTACTCCGGTATAATTCCCATCAAGTTATTTATTTTGAGCTATACCAGATATACAATTATTTTGTATTTATAATTACAAGCATACCATACATACCCTGACAACCTGTGTCATGGTTTGTTCATTTCATATATTTTTCTTGCTTCATTTGACAATACTTTTCTTAGATAAGCAGGCTCTAAAACCTCCGCCTGCGTTCCAAAGGAAAGCAGATAGCCAATCAGCCAGGAGTCTTCCGGCATTTCTGCGGATACGATCAGGCTTCCGTCTTTCTGCTTCCCGATATTTTCTGCCTCAAATTCATCATAGACACGGTAGGCCATTTCCTTTGAAAACTTAATGATGATCCTGTTGTAAGTTCCCTTTGGATCATCCTGAAGGTCCGGAAAATCAACAGGAGTGAAGTGTTCATCTAAAAGTGCCAGATCCGTAATGCGGTTGAATTTAAAGATGCGGAAATCCTGCTTATAAGTACAGTATGCCTTTATATACCACTCCTTTGATTTATACAGAAGCTTAAGGGGATGTATTTTTCTTTGGCTTTGTGTGCCGTAAGAGCTGACATAGGTGATGGACACAGCCTGATGACCGATGACGGCAGCCTTCAGCAGTTCAAATTTATCATTGTCCTGTGTCTTGCCGCCCCATCTGGAAAAATCCACTTCAAACCAGTTCTCTGAGCGGATATTAAATAGAGCAGACAGCTTAATCAATATTTCTTTTTCATATGTATTATCTATAACGGCCAGGCTCTGCAGAGCTGCCATGATATCCTGTTTTTCCTTATCTGAAAAAATAGATTTCTCCAATACATAGCTGTCCAGGATCTCTATCCCGCCATTCCTTCCTGTTGTAACGTAAACAGGAATGCCGGCGCTGCTGATGACATCAATGTCCCGGTAAATTGTGCGGATGGACACCTCAAATTTTTCAGCCAGTTCCGGGGCGGTAGCATGGCCCTTATCAAGCAGGTAGTATACGATACGGAATAATCTGCTTTCTTTCATCTCCTGTCACCTCCTCCGCTTATTATAGCAGATAATACCTGACATCTCATGTCAATATTTATGAACCTTTACCCAAAATCTTCAAAAGGTTCTCAAAGTATAAATTCAAGGTTTTAAAATGATATTAAAAGAACAATTTTTTTTATATAATGACTCTATCAAATACAGGGAGGTTTTATTTATGAAACGGAAGGTAACAAGTGCAGTATTAGCAGCAGCAATGGCAGTCTCTATGCTGGCCGGAGGCAGCGTAGCGAAGGCGGAGGCCTCGGAGGTAGAAAAGATCAAGATTTATGTTCCCACGTCCGGTGCATCAGAGGACATTGACAATGTTATGGCAGCAGTCAATGAGATCACAAGAGAAAAAATCGGGGTGGAGGTTGAATTCAAACCTTTTGAATTTGGACAATGGTTCCAGCAGTATTCATTATTTTTAAGCGGGACGGAAGACGTTGATATTATTGCCAACTATGGCGGATATCTGAATGCAGTTTCACAGGGAGCTGCGTATGACCTTACTGATCTGGTACAGGAGTATGGGCAGGATATTATTGAAATGGAAGGAGACTTCTTAAAGAGCGGCCAGATAGACGGCGTCCAGTATGCAATTCCAATTTATGCATCCTATGCCTGGACAATGGGTATTATTTACAGACAGGATGTTGTGGATGAGCTTGGACTTACAGAACAGGTGGCAGAGGTTAAGAACTTAGAAGACTGGGGAGATATCCTTGCAGTTGTAAAAGAGAAGAAACCAGATATGACGCCTTTCGTTACTAACAACGGCAATACAGCGCCCAATTTCACGTATGGCCTTTGGGACGATCTTGGAAATTATTATGGAGTTTTAATGAATGGGGGAGAAACAACAGATGTTGTAAACCTTTTTGAAACAGAAGAATATGCCGAACTGTGCAAGGTTATGCATGACTGGTATGAAAAAGGATATTCCAACAAAGATATTCAGACACAGACAGATGCTTTTCCTGTTCTTACAAAGAACGATGCGGCTTTTTCTACAATAGGACAGACAGATTTTAATACAGCTTACTATCAGACTACAACCTGCCAAAAGGAGATGGGAGCTATTTTGTTAGATGTACCGGTTGCCAGAACTTATAATAATGTAACATATACGGTTATGTCTAATACAGAACATGCAGAGGCTTGTATGAAGTTCTTAAATCTGTGGTTCTCTGATGAGGAATTAGGAAACCTGATCAGTTATGGTATTGAGGGCGAACACTATGTTTTAGACGAAAATGGAATGGGTAAATATTTAGAAGGAAAAGATGCCACAACATGTGCTTACCATCTTGGAGCTTCAATTTCCAATATTAACAGAATCCGCTGGGAGAGTGAGAATCCGGAATACGCCGAACTGCTTGTAGAGAGCAATACAAATGCGAAAAAGTCCGCGGGTCTTGGTTTTGGTTTCGATACGGCAAATGTAACAAACGAGATTACGCAGCTGGATAATGTCTGCAGTAAATACCAGATTGGTCTGGAAAGCGGAGCATTAGACCCTGAGAAATATCTGCCGGAATTTAATGCGGCATTAAAAGATGCAGGAATTGAAACTGTTATTGCAGAAAAACAAAAACAGTTGGATGCTTTTTTAGGCAAATAAGCGGGACACCGAACAGTAACCGAGAACTTTCGTAACTATTCAGCAGGTCTGTGCATTTACTGCACAGACCTAAAAAATAAAAGGGGCGCGCATTTTGGCAGAAGCAAAATGGCGCCGCTTTTTAGAAATGGAGAAGTGACTGGAAGCATGAATAAGAAAACATCATTTGTGAAGAAAGTAAGGAAATACTGGCCATTTTATGTGATGGCCATGCCGGCCTGTATTTATTTTATAATCAACAATTATATTCCAATGGGGGGACTAATACTTGCCTTTGAAAAATATACGATAAAAGGCGGTATTTTCGGAAGCGAAAAGGTCGGATTGGACAATTTTAAATTTTTGTTTAAAAGTGCAGATGCATGGATCATGACCAGAAATACACTCCTTTATAATCTGGCATTTATTATTTTGGGGACATTTATGGCAGTTTTTGTTGCATACATTCTCCATGAGATCAGAAGCAGTTTATCAAGGAAGGTATATCAGACACTCATTTTATTCCCTGGCCTCTTATCTATTATTATTGTTTCCTACCTGGCTAATGCACTGCTGGCAGGGGATACCGGTTTTATAAATATGCATATTTTGCAGCCCCTTGGTTTTGAACCTATATCCTTCTACAGTGAACAGAAGTGGTGGCCGTTTATCATTATCTTCGTCCGCCTGTGGCAGATGACAGGAACAAACTGTATTCTCTATCTGGCAAATATGTCGGCTATAGATCCCGGGCTTTATGAGGCCGCAAGCCTTGACGGTGCAAACCGCCGTAAGAGTTTTATGAATATAACGCTGCCATGTCTGGTGCCTACGATTATCACATTGACGATTCTCTCTGTCGGCAAAATTTTCAACTCTGATTTCGGTTTATTCTACCAGGTTCCCATGAACAGCGGGGCGCTTATTGATGTAACCCAGACTATTGATACATACGTATACCGGGGCCTGTTAAACACGGCAAATATGGGTATGTCGGCTGCGGCCTGTTTCTATCAGTCCGTTGTAGGATTTGTTTTAGTAATGATTACAAATGCAATAGTCAGAAAAACCAGCAGTGAAAACGCAATGTTTTAGAGAGGAGAAAATAATGGTAAGAAAAGATACCGGGTTTCAGATATTTGCACATGTGTTTATGATAATCCTGGGAATAACAGTTGTTTTTCCAATGGCATTATTAATCATGTCTTCCATTTCATCAGAGGCGGATATTATAAAATATGGATATACTATATTCCCTAAAAATATTGATTTTACATCATATAAATTCATATTTGGGGAAGGAAGTATTTTTCACTCCTATATGGTTACAGTTTTTGTGACTATAGTGGGGACAGTTTTGAGCGTCATAGTTACCACAATGGTTTCTTACATTTTAACGGTGCCGGGGCTTCCAGGAAAAAGGATATTAAGCTTTTTTATTCTTTTCACAATGCTGTTTTCAGGCGGGCTTGTTCCCAGTTATATGATGTGGAGCAATATATTTCATATCAAAAATACTATTTGGGCGCTGCTTTTACCGTTTTTGCTGTGCAGTGCCTTTCATATTATGATCACCAGAACATATTTTCAGAACAATATTCCAAAAGAAGTCCTGGAAAGCGCACGGATCGACGGTATGTCGGAATTTGGGATTTTCTTTAAAATTGTGCTCCCGCTCAGCGTTCCTATAATTGCAACGATAGGATTTATGAATGCTTTAATGTATTGGAATGATTGGAAGAATAGTTTATACTTTATTACAGATAAGAATTTAGTCGGTGTCCAGGCATTACTAAATAATATGCTCACTAATGTACAATATCTGGCGCAGTCCATGGATGCCTCAAGTATAGCTACAGATATGGCAAATATTCCAACTTTGGGTATCCGCATGGCAGTAGCTGTGGTGGGTATGCTTCCAATGATCGCTCTTTATCCGTTTTTTCAGAAGTATTACATGAAGGGGCTTACCATTGGGGCAGTAAAGGGCTGATTTTTGTCCTATAGGCAAAATACGGGCACGGAATTCCACAAGTGAAGAGGAGGAGATACAGGATGGTTAAAAAGGAGGTCTCACTGCAGAGATGCTTGCGAAGATACTGGATTGGAATGTTCTTATTTCTCACCATCGTGTATCTCCTCTTACAATCTTATATGGTTAAGATGCTGACAGAACAGGCTGAAGGAAATGTACAGAAAAGTATTTACATTGCTTCAAATGGAATTGAAGAGTCATTGGAGATTGTAGACAGCTTTATCTATGAAGCCCTGTACAGCGGGACTACCCAGTCTACATCACAGCTTTATCATTCGCTGCAAAATGAGACAGATCCGGTAGAGCTTGCAGCGATCCGCAATACTGTCGTAACCTCATTGCAAAGTATCGTGGTTTTTTCTGACATGATAGATTTCATTATGATCTACACAGACAGAGAAGATGAGCCTGCATGGCTGGAAGCGGGAAAGGCCGATAATTATCTGAAGCGCAGAGAGGTAAAACAGATCATCAGTGAGATAATTGAAAATAGTGAAATTGGCAGTCTGGGGCGCTATATGATCTGTAATGGAGAACAGTATAATTATATGATCCGCCTGATCAAAATTGAGGACAGTTATTTTGTGATTGGAGTATCAGAAGAGAAAATACTTTCTACACTGCAGTATGCAGCGTATGACAATAATAGTATTTCCTTTGCGGCAGAAGAAGATGGAACAGTCATTTTTAAGTCAAAACCATTTGAGTGTGTGGTCACTCCCGATCAGGAAGGCTCTTATATTACAGCCGGCAATAAACAATATCTGCAGACAGGGTACGTTTCAGATAAAACAGGATATTATTTTGGCATGCTGACGGAAAAAGATAGTATTATAGGCCAGATGTGGATTTTCCGTATACTGTTTATGATAATGTTTTTAGTTTTGATGTTTATTGTTCCAGGCTCCTTCTATGTCGTCTACCGTTATGTGGAAAAACCAATTGAGAATATTTCAGGAACCATGAATCAGATTGCAGAAGGTGCACTGGATGCAGCGGTTGAAGAAGATTCTAAAATAATAGAACTTGCACAGCTTGTCCGGGCGTTCAACCATATGATCGGGCGGATAAAGAAGCTGAAGATCGAAAAATATGAGGTAAAACTGGAGGCGCAGAAAGCTACTATGCAGTATTTGCAGCTTCAGATCAAGCCGCATTTTTACGCCAATGTACTAAATATTATCTATTCACTGGCAGAACGGAAGGATTATGAAACAATCCAGAGGATATCAAAAGCAATTGTAAATTATTCCAGATATATGTTCCGTGATGCAAGTGAATTGGTGGAGCTGCAGCGGGAAATCGAGCATGTCCGCTACTATATGGAAATCCAGGAAATACGCTATGTAATGCAGATCTCCTGCCGGATAGAGGTGGCGGAAGAGATAAAGAGCGCACTGATACCGCCGTTCATTATCCAAAGCTTTGTAGAAAACAGCGTGAAATATGCATTTACTACGAAGAAAAACTGTGAGATCACCATTCATGTGGAGACAGATGAAACGAAGGAACAGCTGATCATCAGGATATGTGATAACGGGGAGGGGTACAGCGATGAGCTTCTTTCCCTGGATTGGGATCAGAAAAACGAAAAAGGCCACATTGGGCTGACGAATGTGTACCGCCGTTTAAAATTAATCTATGATGAAAAAGCAGAGATCCAGCTTCAAAATCACAATGGTGCGGTTACTGTTCTGAGAATTCCATACATAGCAGTGGATGATGCAGATTTAGAGTAGAAAGGCGGAAGAAGAAGGATATGAGAAAATTTCACGTATTAATGACTGATGATGAGGAACTGGCGCTTCTGGGGCTGGAAGAGGGTGTCAATTGGGAAGGCCTGAATGTTGATAAGGTATATAAGTGCCACAGCAAGGACACTGCCATAAGGATGATGCAGATGTATCCTGTGGATATCATTATCACTGATATCGAGATGCCAAATGGCAATGGTCTGGAATTAATCAAGTGGGTCAAAGAAAACAAACCTGAAATCAAATCGGTTTTTTACACAGGACATGCTGAATTTTCTTATGCCCAGGAGGCGCTCCGGCTGGGAGTGGAGGATTATCTGCTAAAACCTGTTCCTTATGATGAGCTGGAAAAAATCATATATGAAATAGAAAATAAAATTCTTGTAAAAGAAAAGACAGTGGATCTGTCGGAGCTGGCGGAAGATTGTACCCGGGAGGATTCAGAGGAGATCGTCAGCAGGGTAAAAAAGATCATTGCAGAGAACTTATCAGTGGGAAATATCCAGCGGGATGAATTAGCTGCTATGGTACATGTGAGTTCCGGGTACCTGGGAAGAATTTTTAAAAAAGAAACAGGTCTGGCATTGACAGACTATATTATTAAAAAGAGAGTAGCTGTTGCAAAACAGCTCCTTACCAAGACAAGCTTATCTGTTACAGATGTGTCAGCCCGCGTTGGAATCACATATTCATCTTATTTTACAAAAATATTTAAAGAGCAGGTTGGGATGACGCCTCAGGAGTACAGACAGCAGACAAAGTAGAAAACGGAGAGATTGCGATATGATTGTAACGACAAAATATGGGAAAATAGAAGGTATTACGGAAAATGGATGCGAGATTTTTAAAGGGATACCTTATGCAAAACCGCCGGTAGGAAAGCTGCGCTTTCATAAGCCGGAAAAACCTGAAAGCTGGGAGGGGATTTACCGGGCGGACAAGTTCCGTTTCCGCAGTATGCAGGGACCGGACAGAGGAGGATTCTACCATAAAGAGTTTTACAGCAACCCTGAATTTGACCTGCCCATGAGTGAGGACAGCCTTTACTTAAATATCTGGATTCCTGTAAACAGGGCGGAAGAAAACCTGCCGGTAGCCATATATGTGCATGGCGGGGCCTTTATGGGGGGAGCCGGAAGCAATCTGCCGTTTGTATGCAATGAATTGGCAAAATCCGGCGTGATCGTAGTAACTATCAATTACCGCCTTGGAGCCTTTGGGTTTTTGTGCCATCCACTATTGGGGGTGACAGGTGAGAATGAGGCTGGCGGCAACTATGGATTGTGGGACCAGTTAGAAGCTGTTACATGGGTAAAAGAAAACATCGTTAATTTTGGCGGTGATAAAGAAAACATCACGGTTTTTGGACAGTCCGCCGGGGCTATGAGCCTTCAGGCTTTAGCTGTTACTGAAAAAGCAGAGGGCTTATATCAGCGTATGATCTTACAAAGCGGAGGCGGTTACAGAAATCCATTGGCAGAATACCGCCGGATCGAACAGGCATCTGAGATGGCAGAGGAGCTGCTGGAGGCGCTGGGTATCCATGGTAAAGAGTGGATGGAAAGTGAAGAAAAGAGACAGGCAGCGTTAGATGCATTGTATAAAACTTCCGCGAAAGACTTGATGCAGGCAGTTGGAAAGGTGACAGCATCATCTTTTGAACAGAAAAAGGGAATCCCCTTTGTACCTGTGATCGATGGAGAACTATTAAAAAAAGATGGAAACCTTCTGATAGAGGAAGGAAAATATCATCACGTTTCCTATATGTTAGGAGCTAATGCAAATGATCTTACGGCAGAAGGCCAGCCGGACGTATCTCCGGAAACAAATTTGATGCATCAGGGAGACGTTGCCTTTGCCCGGATGGCAAATATGCGTGATTCAAATTCAGCATACGTGTACTATTTTGACAGGAAAATGCCGGGGGATGAAAGCGGGGCATTTCATTCTGCAGAGCTCTGGTATGTATTTGGAAGCCTGGATTACTGCTGGAGGCCATTGGAGGCGGCGGATTATCAGCTCTCAAAAAAAATGATATCTTATTGGAGCAATTTTATGAAAACAGGAAACCCGAATGAACAAGGAAAAGATGAGTGGAAGCCATGTACGAAAGAGGAACCATATTTTCAGGTATTAGATGCAGACAAGTAAATTGAGGTGGAATGTGAGAACAATATTTAACTGGAATGATAAATGGGGATTTTATAAAGGGGAACTGGATCAGGATGCTTTACTGTCAGGAAAAAATGTGATTATACCAGGTGAAACGCCGGGCTGGGAGAGCGTTGATCTTCCCCACACCTGGAATGCTTTGGATGGGCAGGATGGAGGAAATGATTATTATCAGGGAGCTGCCTGGTACAAAAAGACCTTTACGGCGGAAGAAGGCTGGAAGGAAGTTTATGTGAGATTTGGCGCCGTAAGTAAGCTGGCGCAGGTATGGTGCAATGGCCGGTATGTGGGAGAGCATCGGGGCGGTTTTTCTTCTTTTGCTTTTGAACTGACGCCATTTTTGCAGGAGGGAGAAAATGAGATTTTTGTGAGGGCAGATAACAGTAATGAGCTGCCGGTTTATCCCAGACAGGCAGACTTTACATTTTTTGGAGGGATATACCGGAGTGTGGAATTGATCTGCTTTTCAGGCACATCTCATTTTGATGTGGCATGTTTTGGCTGTGATGGTGTATTTATTACACCATCTCCGGACGGGAAGGTTCAGGTGGATGCTTATGTGAACGGCAAAGGCAGAAGCTATGCCCGGATTTATGATGCTGACGGAAAATGTGCTGCAGAATCTCAAATATCAGAAGCAATGCATTATATATTACATGTGCCTGATCTGAAACTCTGGAATGGAACGAAGGGTGCGTATCTGTATCAGGCAAAAGTATTTCTGTGCGGGGAAAGTACAGATGAGATTGCTGATGAGGTATGTGTATCATTTGGCTTCAGGGATTTCTCTGTGAGCGCAGAGGAGGGATTTTTCTTAAATGGAGCTTCCTATCCCCTTCGTGGTGTCTGCCGCCATCAGGACCGGGAAAATATGGGATGGGCGATCACAGAAAAAGAGCATTTGGAGGATATGGCGCTGATACGTGAGATCGGAGCAAATACAGTTCGCCTTGCCCACTACCAGCAGGACCCGTTCTTTTATGACCTGTGTGACAGAAACGGGCTGGTGGTCTGGGCTGAGATACCATTTATCAGCGTCCATGATGAAAGAAAAGAGGCCGATGATAATTTAAGAGAACAGATGAAGGAATTAGTGCTGCAGAATTATAATCATCCCTCTGTCTGCTTCTGGGGAATTGCCAATGAAGTTGGAATCGGCGGGGAATCAGAAGCCATGTATACAATCTTAAAAGAATTGGATCAGCTGGCAAAAAAGCTGGACCCCACAAGGCTGACAGCTATTGCCAATGTTGGCATGACCAAAACCGGCAGTCCGCTTTTTCATATCACAGATGTCACCTCCTACAATGAATATAATGGCTGGTATGAGGGAACTGCGGATGACCATGGAGCATTCTGCGATGAGAGGCATGGACAAATACCGGCAATACCCCTGGCCATCAGTGAATATGGCGCTGAGGGCATATTGTCCTGGCACAGTGAACAGCCCAGGGTGAAGGATTATAGTGAAGAATACCAGGCGCTGGTGCATGAAAAGGCAGAAAAGGCTTTTGAGGCAAGACCGTATCTCTGGGCCACATGGCTGTGGAATATGTTTGACTTTGCTGCAGATGCCAGAGATGAAGGCGGATGCAGAGGACGAAATAATAAGGGTCTGGTGACCTATGACCGTAAAATTAAAAAGCAGGCATTTTATTTTTATAAAGCCTGCTGGAGCAGAGAGCCTTTTGTCTATCTCTGTGGGGAGAGATTTACAAAGCATGCAGACGGCAAAATAAATATCAAAGCGTACAGTAATCTGGAGCATGTAGAGCTGTGGGTAAATGGGGTGTTTACCGGAGAGCTCTCCGGGAAAACAATTTTTGAATTTAAGGATGTGAGTCTGACAAGACAATTTAATGAAATTTTAGTGAAGACGCCGGAAGGCTTTATGGATTCATTAGTATTTGAAAAGGTGGAACAGGTCCCTGAGGAATATATACTAAAAGAAACAAAAAATATATCAGAGGCAGTGACACAGTGGTTTGCAGGTATACAGGCCGGCAATCCGGGCAGGGCAGACAATAAGGAGCTTGTGGTAAATGAGGGGTGCTTATCTGTCTATGACCCAATGGAAGAGGTCTACAAATATAAGGAAGGCTTTCAGATTATACAGGAGCTTGTTGCCAGGCCCCTGTCAATTAGTAATCCTGCAATGGCTTCCAGAATGGACAAGGGCGGTCCAATGAGCTTTGCGGGTATATGGCATCATATTAAAAAGATGCTTCCTGATGAGCTGATCTATATAGTAAATGAGCGGCTGAACAAGATTAAAAAACAGGATTAGTGCAGGCCGCTTGAGGTACAGATAATAGGAGATTATCAGATGGTAAATTTAAAAGAAAAACCATTTTACCTGAATGAGGAAGAGATCAAGTGGGTAGAAGACACGATTGCAGGGATGTCGTTAGATGAGAAAACAGGCCAGCTCTTTACATTATTAAAGGCTGAGCCAGGTGTTAATGAAGAGGCAATTAAAGCAGCTGTTGAGAAGTATCATCAGGGAGGCCATCGCTGGCAGGGGGGAAATAAAGCAGATGCCTGGAAGCGGAACATGCTGTTCCAAAGATATAGTAAGGTGCCGGTATTCATAGCAGCAAACTGTGATGAAGGCGGAAATGGGTGCTTTCCGGAAGGAACTTTTGTGGCAACCGCAGCTGAGGCAGGTGCGGCTGCCTCAGCAGATACGGCATATTATATGGGATATGTAGCTGCAAAGGAGGCCAGCGCAATTGGCGTAAACTGGCTGTTCAATCCTGTGGCGGACATTTTTATGAATTGGAGAAATACTATTGTAAACACCAGGAGCTTTGGCAGCGATGCAGACAAGGTAATAGAGAATGTCAGGGCTTACATCAGAGGAGTTAAAGCTGCAAATCCGAATATGGCATGTACCTGCAAGCATTTCCCGGGGGATGGAGTAGATGAATTGGATCCCCACCTGGCGCTGGCACAAAATACATTAAGCCCAAAAGAGTGGGAGGAGACTTTTGGAAGAGTATATCAGACTATGATTGATGAAGGGCTTGAGACAATTATGACTGGTCAGATCGCACTTCCTAAAATGAGCAGAAAACTCCGTCCCGGAATTAAAGGAAGAGATATAATGCCAGCTTCTTTGGCACCGGAATTACTGACAGACCTTCTGAGAGAAAAGATGGGATTCAATGGGGTTATCATTTCCGATGCTTCTCATATGATCGGCATGGCGGCCGTAATGAAACGGGAGGATGCCGTACCCCGCTGTTTTGCGGCAGGATGTGATATGTTCCTGTTTGCAAATGATATAGAAGAAGATATGGCTTATTTTAAGGCAGGACTGGAAAAGGGAATAGTGACAGAAGAACGGTTTTCAGATGCACTTCACAGGATTATCGGTATGAAGGCACATCTGAAATTATATCGTGACGATATCCGCTTCACAGATAAAAAATACCTTGAAGAGTGGGTAGGAACAAAGGAGCATCACAGCTATACTGTAAAGGCCGCTGATGAAGGGATTACTCTTGTGAAGGATACTGACCGTATCCTGCCAATCAGCACAAACGAAAGAAAGAGAGCACTGCTGGTTTACGTCCAGAGTACACCAAACAGTAAAGCATATTCGGGAGATCCCGTACGATGCGTGATTACTGAAGAGTTAGAGGCAGCAGGATTTCAAGTGGACCAATCACCAAATTATTATGATCTGGAGGGGCACAATGGTGTTTCTCAAATGAACTTCATCAAGATGTTAAATTGTGGTTCAAGGGAAGTGTTTAAGCAAAAATACGATGTGGTTTTTCTATTTATCAATGTGAGAGGCTATGCCCAGGAGAATGTGGTCCGCATGCGCTGGAGCTGCAACCATTCCTGTGAGATGCCCTGGTACGTGGAAGAGGTTCCCACCGTTGCTGTCAGTCTGAACTATACAAATCATTTAATCGACATTCCCCAGGTGCATACTTATGTAAATGCATATGGAGAGAACCGTGAGAATATTCGTGCAGCCATTGAAAAAATCTGCGGGAAATCTGAATTTAAAGGAACTGCAAATGAAACGGTATTCTGCGGACGTGAGGATACACGGTATTAGGGCATGCTTGAACATGGGCCTTGCGGCCGTGGGCAGAAATATACAATTGAACGCCAGAAAGAGGAATTGGATCTCTTTTATGATAACTTTAAAGTATAAATCTTGCCAATATAGACATAGAGTGATATTATATGACTATAAGGAGGTGCGCATATGAATGCTGAAATAAGGCCGTCTAAGGATTTAAGGAATCATTATAGTGAGATATCAAGGGAATGCCATGAAAACAGGAAACCGATCATTATTACTGTAAATGGCCGGGGAGATACCGTACTTTTAGGATTACAGGAGTTTTACCAGATGCAGTCGGAACTGGAATTATTGAGAACATTATCTCAGGCTGAGGAGGATGCTGCCCAGGGAAGGACTGCGCCTGTACAAGATACCTTTGATGACATCAGGGCAGCTCTCATGGAGAAGAAAAGTATATGAAGTACAGGGTTATCAGAACAGCTACGGCCGATGAGCAATTAAGAAATATTATTTTTTATATAGCAGATGATTCAGGAGATGTTATGATAGCTTTGAATTATCTGGATAAAATTGAAAAGAGTATTAAGAAGCTGGAGGACTTCCCTGAATCAGGGAGTCTGCCCAGATATGTCACTCTCCAGCGGCAGGGATACAGAGTATTGGTTGTTGAGAAACATCTCGTTTTTTATAAAATTAATACAAAAGAAAAAATCGTAACAATTTATGCAGTAGTTGACAGCAGGCGTGAATATAGAAATTTAATTTAACTATTTCAATTTAACTATTCAGCAGGTCTGTGCATTTACTGCATCTATTGGGTTAAGGTCGCAAAATTCAGAAGGTTATGTTATACTAACTTCATGAGACACGAAAAAGCGTCATGGCCGCAAGGCCTGATGACCCTGAACAGTGTGGAGGGAGCGACTATATGTACCGGGTATTATTCGCAGAAGATGAATTGTTGATACGTTTGGGATTACAGAATTCTATTCCCTGGAACAAGTACGACATGGATTTGACGGCCCAGGCGGACAATGGCGTCCGGGCCTTTGAACTGTTTCAGGAGATCCGCCCAGACGTGGTGATCACGGATATACGCATGGAAGGCATGGATGGCTTTGAGCTTATACAGCGGATCAGGGAGTTGGACAAGGAATGTGCGATTATTGTGCTGTCCTGTCTGGATGATTTTGAGACTTTGCGGAAAATGATTCCGTATAAGATCATTGCTTATATTCTGAAGGCCAGCATGACCATGGAAGAAATTTTCCAGGTCCTTCAAAAGACGAAGGAATATCTGGAGAAGGCGGGACGCCGGGCTTTAAAGGAGAGTAAGGAGCCCCAGAGCCTGGAGATGCGCCTGGCGGGTTATCTGTCGGGTACGGAGCAGGACCCGGAATGGCCCATGGAAAAAGAAATCCAGGAAATACATGTATTTAGCCTTAAGGAGGAAGATCAGGATAAAATTAACAGCCTGGCAATGAAATTTGTCTTTGACCTGGTCCGGCGTCAGGTGCCGGAGGGGATCATCGTTCAGACAAAAGATCAGGAATTCTGCCTCCTGCTTCCCGGGGAGAGGAGGATCTCAGAAAACGTCTGTGAACGGATTAACCATTCCGTGGAAGATTTCCTGGGAGTCCGTTTCTGGATCCGAAGAAGGATGCGCCAGCCAAAAGAGAGCCTCAGGGAGCTTTATCAGAGAATTCAGAAGGCCGGGGAAGAAGGGGCCGGAGAGTGGGAGAACGATCAGGTTATCCAGGATGCGGTGAGCTATGTACAGGGACATTATCAGGAGAACCTGACACTGACGGACATATCCTCCATTCTGGGGATCAGCCCCAGCTATTTTTCACATCTGTTTAAGAAAAAGACCGGAAAGAACTATGTGGAATTTGTGAACGAAATACGGCTGAAGGCAGTTATGGAGGATTTGAAGAACAGCGACTTTAAGATTGCGGTCATTGCAGAGAAGAACGGTTTCCGCAATTTTGAATATTTCAGCCGTTTATTTAAGAAAGCCACAGGAGTTTCACCGGCTAAGTGGAGGCAGCAGAATCGATGAGGCCAAAAAGAAAAAGACTGAATTGGAAGACGAGATGGTTTCTGAGCATATTTGGAGCCGTTCTGCTGGTGATTTTTTTGCTGTTTGGAGGAACATATTACTATTTCGTGCAGAAGCTGACGGCCACTAACGAGCAGATTGTCAATATGCGTTTTCAGGAGACCGAGGGCAATTTAAGGGTCATGATAGCAAATGCGGAATATTATCTGATGAAGTTTGCCAACGATAACCTGATCTGGAAGTTTTATCATGATGTATTTCCAAGTAAGAGCGAAAACTCCGTTACTATCCAGAAAATTGTGTGGAATTTTGACCAAAGGATGTATGCTGATAATAATCTGTACGCTTTTGCAGTGGTGAACGGGGACGGTAAAAGTGTGGTTTCCACTGTTGAAAAAAAGAGCAGGACAGGAAAGATAGAGACAAGCAGCCATGTTGCAGCTGCCATGAAGAAGAGCAAGGAAGTCTATCCCTACGTGGCATGGATTACGGGGGCGGAGCTGGAGCTTCCTGAAGATTCTCCTTTATACTGTCTGGTCAACAGACCGGTGCTTCTGGGCATCAGGTCACTTGGCGAGGCTGAGGAACCGGAGGAGGATGGGTATCTTATAGTGGCTCTGGACGAAGAGGCGGTACAAAAAAGCTATAAGACTGTGTCTTATAATGGAAGCCGTGCAGCTCTGGTGGACAGTTCAGGCAAGATCATTTCCTGCACGGATAAACAGCTTTTGGAGACGCAGTACAGTCCTGACAGACAGGACCAGAATATCGAATATCCCATAAGCTATCACCAGTGGAAGCTGGTGGACATGATCCCAAAGGATGAATATTTAAGAGAAGCCCATGACATCCGGAATGTGGGACTCATCTCCGGTGTCCTTGCGATGTTTGGAGTCTTGGGTTTCTGTCTGATCTGGAACCGGAAATATACGCGCCCTATCCAGATTCTTATGGATCAGATGGAGATGGTGGGAAAAGAACAGCTGGACATTGGAAAACCCGCCCAGGTGGGCTGGCCGGAGCTTGACCATTTGAATGAACAGTTTTATTTCACGGTGCAAAAGCTGAAAGGCTATATATTGCGGCTGCAGACGGCAGAGAAAGAGAAGGCGGGGGAGGAGCTTCGGGCTCTGCAATATCAGATCAATCCTCACTTCCTCTATAATTCTCTGAACTCCATCCGCTGGATGGCCATGATGACAAATAATACCAAAGTGGCAGATTCTCTTGTGACTCTCTGCAAAATCATCATGCCCATTTTCCGCAATCCCAGTTTTACCTGGAAATTGAGAGACGAGCTGGAGTTTCTGGACAACTATGTGAAAATGATGCGTATCCGCTATGGCAGCGGGATGGAATTTAATCTGGAATGTCCGGAAGACATCAAGGACATTACATTTCCCAGATTTATCCTTCAGCCCATAATTGAGAATTGCTTCGTACATGGAAGCAGCCAGGATGAAATACGTCATATCTACCTGAGACTGCGGAAAACAGAGCGGTTCGCTATCGAAGTACAGAATACAGGAGTCTTCCTGGATAAAGAAAAAATTGATGAGATCAATAAAAAGATAAACCAGAATGAGGGAGAGGATCAGGGAATCGGGCTCTCCAATATCCGTAAACGCCTTGTCCTGCTGTATGGGGACACCACGGAAATATGGCTGGAATCCATCCCTGAGAGAGGGCTTCTTGTATATATTTGCTTTTAATTTCCGCAGACAAAAATTGCCTGCAGTCAGCCGCAACAGCAACAGTTTAGGTGTTGCTGTTGCGGCTGTACTTGTAACTATTCAGCAGGTCTGTGCATTTACTGAACAGTTACAGAAACTTGACTAATTTTTTACCCCTTCTGTTTCAATCATAAAATAAGTCTAAAATCCCCGGCACTTTATTAAAAAAGCATAAAATAACACAAGCGATTATAAAAATACATCATTCAAAAAATTTACAAAATCCGTTAGAATACTCTTACAAAAGCAAGTCACTAAAGCCTTTTGCAAAAAAGGTGTGACCATCTTCTATTGAAAGGAAGGAAAAGTATGAAAGCAAAGAGAGTATTAGCACTGATTTGTACACTGGCCATGACGGCTGGAATGTGTACCCAGGTAACCGCGGCGGACGCAACGGATGATTTATCCGAACATGTGGAGATCACCCTTGGGGGAGTCAACGTGAACGGTTCTGATTCTAATGAAGGATGGCCAAACGAAGTGGTCCAAAAGCTGGAAGAGAAATTCAACGTGACTTTCACTGTCAAGAACTATGACAACGAGAGCCTGAATCTGGATCTCTCAGGAGGGACCACATGTGACATAGTTCAGATCAACGACGATCATCTTGAAGGAGTTCTGAAGGGAAAACATGCTGTTAATCTGGAGGATTACAAGGATACACTGGCTCAGAATATTTTTTCCGAAAACATGACCTTCAGGAACGATCTGATGAAGACTTACAAGAGCAACGGTGAGGGCGTTCAGTATTTTGTTACTCCCCGGGTTACCTTTGAAGGTTCCAAATTCAATTACGGAACAACTCTGAACAACGGCTATGTTGTACGCTGGGATCTGTACAAACAGATCGGCTGCCCTGAGATTAATAATGATGACGACTACATTGCAGCGTTAAAGGCCATGAAGGAGATATACCCGGAAACTGAGGACGGGCTTCCTACATATGCTATGAGCGCTTACAACGATTCCCAGCTTCATGCTTACTTCTACAAGGGCTGCCTGGCCGAAGGTTATGTTAATCTGGAGGGCGGCGTGTATGTCCAGAACGTAACGACTAACGAGCTGGTGCCTGACCTTTACGATGTGGGTGTGGAAGGAACTACTCCCTTCTGGTCTGGTGTTAAATTCTACAATAAACTGTACCGGGAAGGACTTTTAGATCCGGACTGCTTTATCACCAAATCTGAGGATGTCCAGGAGAAATATAATAAGGGACAGTATATAGGCGGAAATGTAAACTGGTATTACGGAACCTACAATGAAAACCAGAGAGCAGCTGATCCTGAGACACTGAAGGAATACGTGACTCTGCCTGAATACCTGGGCTGGGGAAATGAAAAGAACCTGGGAGGCTGGTTTGGAAAATATTTCTTTGTATCATCCCATTCACCAAATGTAGAACGTGCGGTTATGATCCTGGACTATCTCCAGAGTGAAGAATTCTCCAGAGATGCAGATTCCGGCGTGGAAGGCAGATGGGAAACAGGAGCAGACGGAAAAGTGGCTCTCACAGAAGATACCATTGATCTGAAGAATAACGGAAGCAGGGTGGAAGAGTGGAGAAAATCCGGTATCGGAAACGGCATTCTCGTAAATATCTGCGGAGAAGATTATTACAACGTGGCTGATGATGGCGGCATGATCGATCTGTGGTTTGAAGACGATATGCTGGATGACAGTATGACATTTGCGGAAAAAGATATGTGTGAAACCATGGGACTGACACTTCCCAGCGATGTTCTGAAAAACAAAGTAGAGGCCGGCACCAGCATTGACCTGGGCACATGTCTGAACGCAATCCAGATGGGTCTTGCAACCACTCCAAAGAACATTACACGTATCGACAGCAACTGTGAAGAGATCGCCATGAGCGCTATTCCCAATCTGGTTCAGGCTGAGAGCGACGAAGAATTTGAAGCAGCCAAGGCAGATCTTTTAGCACAGCTGAAGGATGCCGGAGCAGAGGAATCCGTAGAATGGTGGTCTAATGCATGGGCAGAAGCGAAGACGACCATAGAGGGATTAAATAAATAAAAGGCTTAGAAGCGGAAGCACAGGCGTTGCTGTGGATGAAAATCAGATCCTGCAGCGGCGCCTGTTCTCTGTCATAAGCCGGGAAAGGAGAAGCCCATGACGGCAAATAGAAAAACAGCGGCTCTTGCTCTGCATAAGCCAAAAAAACGGTACAGTTTATTATTTATGGTACTTCCCTTCATGCTGATCATATTCCTGTTTAATTATGTCCCTATTTTTGGATGGATCTACTCAGTATTTGATTATATACCGGGAGTGCCCATCCTGGAATGTGACTATATGGGAATGGATTACTTTAAAATGATGCTGAAGGATGCAAATGTGCTTCGTTCCCTGAAGAATACGGCAATTTTTGCAGTGATTAGTATTGCGCTGACCCCCCTGCCCATGTTTTTTGCAATCTTTTTGAACGAGATAAAATGCGGGCCTGTGAGAAAGTTCGTCCAGACCTTTACTACTCTGCCTAACTTCATCAGCTGGGTAATCATTTTTTCACTGGCATTCTCCCTGTTTTCCACAGACGGTCTACTCACAAACGCGTTTGCAAGGCTTACAGGAACAAATCCCAGCTCTGTATTAAGCTCCAAGGAGTCCGTCTACTGGTTCCAGAGCTTTCTGGGGCAATGGAAAATGCTGGGGTGGAATTCAATTATCTATCTTGCGGCCATAGCCGGAATTGACCAGCAGCAGTACGAGGCGGCCAAGGTAGACGGTGCAGGACATTTCCGGTGTGCTGTCCACGTAACCCTTCCGGCCATGATGGAAACTTATGTGGTTCTCTTTATCCTGAATATCGGAAACTTCCTGAACACCGGATACGAACAGTACATGCTGTTTAAAAATGCCGTGACAGCGCCCACCATTGAGGTACTGGATCTGTACGTATACAGGATTGGATTGGAAAACATGGATTATTCTTACGGTGTGGCCATCAGCATCGTGAAATCCATCGTGAGCATTGCCCTGGTGGTACTGGCCAATCTGGTAGCTAAAAAAATCCGTGGAAATACGGTGATATAGGAGGGCCAATATGAACAAGAAAAATAAAATTCAGACTTCCGCATCCAGAAAGGTATTTCAGGTTTTTAATTATCTTTTGATGCTGGGAATCGCCTTTATCTGCATTTATCCGTTTTGGTATATTATTATCTATACCTTCAGCGAGGCAAGGCTGGCCGACGTGAATCCACCGGTATTTTTGCCAAGAGGTTTTTCTCTTTCTAATTATAAGGATATTTTTGAACTGAACGGCTTTTTTCATTCCCTTTTTATTTCTGTGCTCAGAACAGTTGTGGGAACTTTTGCATCAGTGCTGTCCTGCTCCTTTTTGGGGTATCTGTTTACCAAAGAGGAGATGCCGGCAAGAAAACTGATGTATCGTTTCCTGATCCTGACAATGTATGTCAGCGGCGGCATGATCGCTACTTACATTGTGGTAAAATCCTATGGACTTTTGAACAACTTCTGGGTCTACATACTGCCTATGCTCATATCAGCTTATAATATTGTGCTGATCAAGACCTTTGTGGAGCAGCTTCCGGCTTCCCTGGAGGAGTCGGCAAAGCTGGACGGGGCCGGTTACCTGACAATATTTACAAAGATTATCCTGCCTCTGTCTAAGCCTATTATTGCTACCGTGGCTGTTTTTGTGGCTGTGAACCATTGGAATTCCTGGTTTGACAACCATATTTACGCCAGGGGAAATGAGAGTTTGACAACGCTCCAATATCTGCTTTATAATTACCTGAATGAGGCCCAGAGGCTCGCCGACCAGATCAAAAATACTACCAACGCTGCCGGCATGAGCCAGATCAGCACGTCCATTTCTCCCAAGGGAGTGCGTATGACGATCACCGTTCTGGCGTCTCTGCCTATCTTCATGGTGTATCCGTTCATGCAGAAATATTTTGTTAAAGGAATTATGGTTGGAGCAGTAAAAGGCTGATGGCAGAAACAAAAACAGACTACTATGCATAAACGGAGGACAAGAAGATGAACATCATACCACAGCCATTGTCATTAAAGGAACATCAAAATTTTTACCTGCTGAGCTACAACACTTATCTGGTTCTGGAGGGAGGGTGTACACGGCATATATACCGGCAGGCACGCTTTTTGCAGGAGGCGATTGAAAAAAACACAGGATTTTCTCTCCATTTGACCAAGGGGGAGGCCAGAACCGGAGATATTTTGATCAGTTACTGTGAAAATGTGCCGGATCCCGAGTATTACCGGCTGGAGATTGATCCTGAGTGTGTCAGGATAGAAGGAACACAACAGAGCATAATCTATGGGATCCAGACCTTTATCCAGGTTTTGGAGCAGTCCGGGGGCAGGCTTCCCGGACTTTCAGTAGAAGACCGCCCCAGGCTCCCCTTCCGGGGCTTTTATCACGATGCGACAAGGGGCAGAGTGCCCAGGCTTTCTTACTTAAAGACACTGGCTGATCAGATGATGCGTTATAAGCTGAACCAGTTTCAGCTTTACATTGAGCATACTTATTTATTCCGGGATTTCAGCGAAGTCTGGAGGGATGATACCCCTTTGACTCCGGAGGAAATATTGGAACTGGACGAATATTGTTATGACAGGGGGATAGAGCTGGTGCCCTCCATATCTACCTGCAGCCATCTTTACAAGGTACTTCGCACCAAACAGTGGGAAAATCTGTGTGAGCTTGAAAATCCCGGTGGTGAAGCCTTCACGGCACGGGAGCGGCAGCTTCATCACACTGTTGATATCTCCAATCCCAAAAGTCTGGAGCTGATCAAGGGACTTTTGAAGGAATACCGCCCCCTGTTCAGGAGCCGCAGGTTTAATATCTGTGCGGATGAAACTTTTGATCTGGGAAAGGGAAGAAGCCGGGCTTATTGTGAAGAGCAGGGACTTGGGAAGGCCTACGTGGGGTATGTGAGAGAGCTTTGCCAGTACGTGAAGGAGCTGGGCTGCACGCCTATGATGTGGGGGGATGTGATCTGCGAGTACCCGCAGCTCCTTTCTTCTCTGCCTGAGGGAACAGTTTTTCTGAATTGGGCCTATGATGCAGGCGTGAAGGAAGACGTGACAAAGATTTTCGGAGAGAGCAAGGTGCCTTTTTATAACTGTCCGGGGGTGAACAACTGGTCCAGGCTGGTTCCTGACTTTCAGGAGGCATTTGAAAACAACAGGCGCATGGCGGAGTATGCCAAGAGAAATCACGGAACAGGGCTTTTGAACACGGATTGGGGAGATTATTACTTCTTTTCCCAGCCCGAACACTCAATGCTGGGAATGATCTATGGCGCACAGTTTTCCTGGGGAGATTCCATGGAAGCCCATGAACTGAACCGGGCCGTTTCACGCCTGGAATTTGGAGCCGGGCTGGAAGAACTGGCTGACACCCTGTGGAAAATCAGCTCCAACTGCCTGTATCAGTGGATGGACTTCTGCACCTGGATGGAGGATCAGGATAAGAAGGAGCTTCATCAGGAAATTTTGGAAAAGAAGTTTATGGACCCAGAGAAGATAAACCATCTGGATGAGGCAAACCGGGAGCTTTTGGAAATCAAAGGAGAACTCTCCGGGGCCATGGCTCTGGCCAGGCCTGAAAAAAGGAAGCTTTTGGCTTCCTACATACTTTCAGCTGACGGGGTCAGATATTTTAATCTTTTGGGAAGTATTCTCGGAAGGAGAGAGGGTCCGGGAGAAAAGACAGACCCTGAACAGGCATGGAAATTGGCACAATCCCTTGAAGAATGGTTCGCCAGCTACAAAGAAACCTGGAGGGCCGTCAGCAAGGAATCAGAGTTAGGACGCATTCAAAGTATTCTTGACGGGTATTGCGATATTCTGAGGAATTTGTAACTATTCAGCAGGTCTGTGCATTTACTGCACAGACCGTAAGAAAATGATTCAAGGGTGCAAAAATTCCATCGCCGAAGGCGATTCTAAATGGATTTTTGCATGTAACTGTGAAGGTATTGAACTGTTACAGGAGACATAAAGAAAGATGTATGACTCCGGAAAGGGAAGATAGAATGATTCAGTTTTTAAAAGAAGCAGCGCAGGTAAAGCCGTCCAGAAAGCAGATGGACTGGCTGGATATGGAGTGGTATGCGTTTATTCATTTTGGCCCCAACACGTTTATGAACAGGGAATGGGGACAGGGTACGGAGCCGGAATCCGTATTCAACCCCACTAAACTGAACTGTGATCAGTGGGTAGAGGCCATCAAGGGGGCAGGCATGAAGGGCATGGTCCTGACCGCCAAGCATCATGACGGGTTCTGTCTGTGGCCGTCCAAATATACGGAGCATTCTGTGAAAAACAGCCCATGTCAGAAGGACGTGGTAAAGGAAGCAGCAGAGGCCTGCCGCCGGGGAGGGATCAAGTTTGGATTTTATCTGTCTCCCTGGGACAGGAATTCAAAATATTACGGTACCCCGGAGTACAACGATTATTTCTGTAATCAGCTGACGGAGCTGCTTACCGGTTATGGGGATATTTTTTACGTTTGGTTTGACAACGCCTGCGGTGAAGGCCCAAATGGAAAAAAACAGATTTATGATTTTCCCAGATATTTTGAACTGATCCATAAATATCAGCCCAATGCGGTGATATTTAATGATTATGGTCCTGATGTGAGGTGGTGCGGGAACGAGGCGGGAGCAGCCCGCCATGAAGAGTGGGCCGTAGTTCCCTCGGAGCTGTGCTTCTATAGCCCCATCCAGACCGGTCCGGGACCAATGGCAAAGGAAGGCAGTCTTTCTTACCTTTACAATACTGACGAGGAGCTGGGTACCCTGTCCACCATTCTTTATTCAAGAGGTCTGACCTATACGCCTGCCGAGATCAACATGTCTATTCGTCCGGGCTGGTTTTGGCATCCGGATGAAAAGCCTCATTCTCTGGAACGGCTTTTCCACACATATCTTACAAGCGTAGGTGCGAATGCCTGTATGCATCTGAATCTGCCTCCGACAACGGAAGGGCTTTTGGATGAGGCTGACGTGGAGCGCTTAAAAGAGCTGGGAGATCTGGTGAAAAAGGAATTCGGCACAGAGCTTTTTGCCTCCGTGGAAAAGAAGGAGGGAGAGCCTCCCACTCAGCCTGTCTACACCATCACTCTGGACAGGCCTGTGAAGGAACTGAAATACGTGGTCATAAAGGAGGACATTGCCAAGGGGCAGCGGGTGGAGAGCTTCCGCATCGTAGCAGAATCCGGCAGCGGCAGCCAGTATCCGCTGTACCAGGGAACCTGCATCGGACATAAGAAGATCTGCCAGCTTCAGGATCCCTTTGCCCTGCAGAATCCTCTGATTAACGACAGTGATGAGACCATATCCACGCTGAAGGTGCAGGTCACCGCAGCGAGAGATGAGGTGTTTATAAAGGAAATTAAGGTTTATTAAGCAGGGAACCATTCTGATCCTGACAAATTTCTTTAAGACCATCCCCCTGGAGCTGATTGAGTCTTCCAGAATTGACGGAGCGTCAGAGATGACAACCATGGCGAAGATCATTGCTCGGTCTTTTGAACTTCAAGGGACTGTATTCCACAGACTGGGGGGCAACCGCGGCGGTAATCTGCGTGATTACAATTCCGCTGTATGTGCTGTTTTTGTTTACACAGAAATATTTCATCGAAGGTCTGACGGCCGGAGGCGTGAAAGGGTAATTCTCTGTTCATATGTATTCTCTGGTTGATTAATAATTACTGTGCCATATTGATATGTATGATTAATGCCCCCGCAGCTACCTGGTAGTAAGCTGTGGGGGCATTTTGTCGCATGTTATTCGTTGTTTATCTTCCAATAGCCTTTTCTATCAGAGCCAATGCGTTCGATAATACCTTTTTCCTTCAATTCTTTCAATCGTTGTGATACAGTTTTTCTGCTCACCAATAATTTTTCAGCCATCGCCGTAGAAGTATATGCAGGGTCTTCGGAAATAAGAGCCAAAATATGAATGGATTTTTCATCCAAATTATCTGTTACTTTTTCTGTCACTTTATCTGTCACCTTACGGGTGACAGAACGAATAATACGATTCTCCGGTGCAGCTTTTCCATAAGCACATCTTTCGGCTCGTCTGAGGTTGCACATACGGTGGCAGCCACATGCCGGGAAGAATGATCGTGCGGCTGTCCTTGAAACAGTGCCGATTCTTAAGACCTGTATTTTTTCGCGGAAACACCTGTCATTTTTTTAAAGACACGGCAGAAATAATTATAATCTGCAAAGCCTGTCATATTGGCTATCCGGGTTATGCTGTAATCAGTTTCCTTTAATAGCCGTCTTGCCTCATCAATGCGCAGGAGCCTGACATATTCTGCGATCCCCATTCCGAGATTTTTATCACAGGCCAGATACAGCTTGCTGCGGCTGATATTCAGGCTGTCGGCAATGGCCTCTGCGGTAAGGTTTTCCTGCAGATGTGAGCGGAGATAGGTCTGCAGATTATTGACGAAATTCTGACGCCGCAGAGCGATTGCTTCATCATATAATACGTAAAAGGTACAGGCCTCCATGATCTTCGCGGCAGCCTCGATTTCTTCATTTGTTTTTAAAGGAATATCCCTGCAGCAGTCTTTTACTGCCGGGAGCTGATGTTTTTTAAGCACACCGAGAAGCATCTGTTCCAGGTCATGGAGCGACTCTGCATCGGAAATCTGGCCGAACATCAGATATCCAATGACAGCGTGATTGTCCACCAGAGGAATGGTGGCTTCTATAAGGCCTGCATGACAGTGGTAGATCAGAAGCTGTTTATCTGCACGGCTCTGCCGGAAGGAATGAGTATCGCTTTCCTTACAGAGGGCGCCGGCAGCGGGATGCTGCTTCATCATTTTACAGAAAGGACAGTCCGTATATGGATAAGACAGGACTTCCCTGAATTCATCGTCAAACAGGACAATGCGGATATTTGTTAATATATAAAAGTCTTTCATCAGTTTTAAAAGATGCTCTTCATTAAATTCCAGTCTCATGGACAGATTCCCCCAGATTTAAATATTCTGTAACTGTGCAGTACCTTCACAGTCACAATGTTCTGCTGATAAATTACAGTATAACATATAAAAAATATATTTGGACGATTTTACAGTTTTTAAGATGCAATTGACTATTCCTTACAACATGAAAAATTTATAATAAAAAGAAGAAACAAAAAAAGCAGTAAATAGCAGTAAAGAACAGGAGGAGAACGATGTTAGTAAACCTGGAACAGATTTTAAAAATTGCAGAAGCAAGAAAGATAGCTGTGGGATCCTTTAATACGCCAAATCTGGAAAGCATCCAGGCTGTTATCGGCGCGGCGGAGGAGCTGGATGTACCGGTGATCATCATGCACGCTGAAGTACATGAGACATTGAGCCCGATTCACGTAATTGGCAAAGTGATGCTTCAGTGTGCAAGGGATTCAAAGGTTCCGGTATGTGTGCACCTGGATCACGGGGAAAGCCTCAGTTATCTGAACAAGGCCCTGGAACTTGGATTTACCTCTGTCATGTATGACGGTTCTGCCCTGCCATATGAAGAGAATGTGGCAAATACCTCGATCGCCGCAGCTATGGCACATAAACTGGGAGCATCCATAGAGGCGGAAATCGGTACACTGGGCAAACGTGAACTTGGCTACAGTCCTTCAAAGACAGGAGAGGACGACCCAAAGCAGGTATACACGGATCCGGAGGACGCCTGCCGGTTTGTAAGGGAAACAGGGATAGATGCCCTGGCATGTTCCTTTGGCACAGCCCACGGCTTGTATCTGACAAAACCAAAACTGGACATGCAGGTACTGGATGAAGTAAAGAAACGAGTCCACGTCCCTCTGGTGATGCACGGCGGAAGCGGAGTCAGTGAAGAAGATTACCGGACTGTGATCAAAAAGGGAATCCGCAAGATTAATTATTACACTTATATGGCAAAGGCCGGCGGGCAGAAGATTGAGAAGCAGTTTCATATGAATGCACAGGAAATAAGGCAGGGGAATAAGGAGTACATCATGTATTATGCATTAGTGGCGAAAAATGAACAGCAGCCGGTGTACTACCATGATATTGTAAAATGGGGCATGGAAGCGATGAAGAAGAACGTACTTGATGCCCTGAAAATTTTCAGTGATCTAAAATAGCAGGAGGTATTTATTATGGGTAAAAAAATGACATTTGCGCTGTGTTTCTGTAACCGCGGCTTTATGCCGGGAGAATTGATCTACGGGGCCCGCGCGGACATGGTAAAGGCAGTAACAGAAGCAGGATATGATTATATTATTATGGATGAAAATGCGACCCGCTACGGCGGGGTTGAGACACGTGCAGAAGGGAAATTGTATGCACAGTGGCTGAAGGAGCATGACGGAGATTATGACGGCGTGATCTTCTCCATGCCTATTTTTGCAGACGAAAACGGAGCTATTGAGGCCTTGAAAGATGCAAACGTGCCGGTCCTGCTACAGGCATATCCGGATGAGATCGGTAAAATGGATTTTAATCACAGGCGTGACGCCTTCTGCGGTAAGTTTTCTGTGACAGATGTGTTTACCCAGTATGGAGTACCGTTTACTGTACTAAAGCCGCATGTCGTGCATCCGCTGTCACCGAAATTTGCTGAAAATCTGAGGGATTTTGCAGCTGTCTGCCGTGTGGTAAACGGGATGAAAAGATTTTCCATCGGGTGCATCGGAGCCAGGACTACCGCATTTAAGACAGTGCGCTTTGATGAGATCGCCATGCAGAAATATGGGATTACAGTAGAATCTTTTGATCTGTCCGAATTGTTTGAAAAAGTAAAGGCAAAACAAGATGATGACCCGGCTGTCCTGGCAAAGGCAGAAAGGCTGGAAAATTATACAGATTTTTCACTTGTTCCCAGAGAGAACAAATTCACTTTGGCCAAGATTTCAGTTGTTATTGACGAGTATATTGATGGATACCAGCTTGATGCCATTACCTTAAGATGCTGGAATGAGATGGAAACATATTTGCGTGTATGTCCATGTGTACTTTTAAGCGAATTAAACGACAGGGGCATTGTTGCATCCTGTGAGATTGATTTGTGTTCGGCAATTGTAATGCGGGCCATGAACCTGGCAAGCGAAATTCCAACTGCTGTACTGGACTGGAACAACAATTACGGTGATGAAGAGGACAAGGTCATACTGTTCCACTGCGGGCCGGTGGCACAGTCCCTGATGGCTGGCAGAGGAACGGTGACGAATCATAAAATGTTTGATAAGGGTGATCCGGGCTCAGGCTGGGGAAGCAACGAAGGACGAATCAAACCTATGGATGTCACTATCTCCAACTGCCAGACAAAGGATGGAAAAATTTTTGTCTATGCAAGTGAAGCAGAATTTACAGACGATATCATAGAGGATGCGTTCTTTGGGTGCGGCGGCGTTGCGAAGATTACAGACCTGCAGAACAAGCTGGTCAGGCTTACAAGAGGAGGATTTAAGCATCACACCGCAATTGGAGAAGGCCATATGAAGGAAATTCTGAAAGAGGCATTTACTACATATCTGAATTATGAGTGGGTTGATATTGATGGCTGACATTTTGTTTTAATTAACCTTTAAAATGGTGACGTACTTTCGTATGTTGCCATTTTTAAAAAGGCAGGTCAAAAGGAGGTATGGACAATAATGAAAATTGCAGGGCTGGATATTGGCACAACAGGATGTAAACTTACAGTTTTTGATGAGAACGGAAATTATTTAGATAAAGCGTACTGTGATTATCCGGTAACCAGAAAGGTCAGTGGCCACGAGATCGATGCCGCCGGTATCCTCAAAGGTGTGAAAAAGGTCATGAAGGAAATGGGCAGCCTGCATCCTGATATTGCCGGCATTGGTGTGACCAGCTTTGGTGAGACATTTGTCCTGACAGATGAAAAGGGCAGCCCTCTGTATCCGGCTATGCTTTATACGGATCCGAGAGGAGCGAAGGAGTGCAAAGAGCTGAAAGAAAAGTTAGGGGAAAAGCGGATCGCCGCCATCACCGGGGTCAACCCTCATGAGATGTACAGTGTTTCTAAAATGATGTGGCTGAAACGGCACGAGCCGGAAATATACGCTAAGGGTTCCCACCTGTTTTTAATTGAGGATTTTGTTGTATTTCATCTCACGGGCAGAGCCCAGATTGATTATTCTCTTGCAAGCCGCACCATGGCTTTTGATATCCGGCATCTGAGATGGAGCGATGAGATTTTAAGGGCAGCGGAAATTGACAGATCCCTGCTGTCTGATACAGTGCCTGCAGGGACAAGTGCGGGAAGTATTAGATCAGAAATTGCGGCAGCTGTGGGTCTGTCCGGGGATACTGTAATTGTCAGTATCAGCCATGACCAGGTCGCTGCGGCAGTGGGTGCGGGTGTATTTGATCCAGATATAGCTGTGGAAGGGGCTGGGACTGTAGAGTGTATCACACCTATATGTGATGGCCTTCCGGAGATTGAAACCATGAGTGCAGGCAATTATGCAGTGGTACCCTATGTCGTGCCCGGAAAATATGTATGTTATGCTTTTTCCTATACTGGCGGCGCGCTGATCCAATGGTGCGTGGATACAATTGCCAAGAAGGAAAAAGAACTGGCAGAAAAAGAGGGAATTTCAGCAAACACCTATCTGGAGCGGCAGGCAGAAAGCCCTACAGGTATACTGGTCCTTCCTCATTTTGCCGGGGCAGCCACACCATACATGGATACTAGTTCCAAAGGAGCCATTCTTGGGCTGACAGCAGATACCTCCGCGGCGGAGATCTACCGTGCCTGCATGGAGGGCGTAGGCTACGAGATGATGGTCAATATGGAATACCTTAAAAAATCCTGTGTGGATTTTAAAATGCTGCATGCAGCCGGGGGCGGCGCCAGATCGGCAGAATGGACACAGATGAAGGCGGACATGCTGAATATCCCGATTACAACTCTGGAGACGATGGATGCAGGCACCGTAGGAAGCGCCATGCTGACGGGGATCGTCACGGGCTGTTTCAAAAGTCTTAAGGATGCAGCAGAGAAAATGGTGGTAAAAAAGGAAGTATACCTTCCAAGGGCCAAAATGCATGAAAAATATGAAAAAGTATACAGACGTTACCGCGATGTCTACCATGCGGTACGGCCATTAATGTGAAGGGAGGAAAAACATGAACCCCTATATAGGAAATGAGTCACAGCTTTATGGAATAGAGGAACACCGCCTGTCAGGGGGCAGAGGCGATGGGATGCGCCTTCTTGAGGTGAATAATGGAAAAGGACTGGAACTGACAGTGTCTTTGGACAGGGCAGCAGATATATCACGCCTTCGTTTCCAGGGAATCAATATGAGCTATTTTTCCCCGTGCGGCTATGTAGCTCCTGCATATTATGATTCTGTTGGCAGTAACTGGCTGAATTCTTTTACAGCCGGTTTTTTGACAACCTGCGGCCTGCAGGCTGTCGGTACTCCCTGCGTGGATGAAGGGGAGGAGCTGCCTCTGCATGGTTCCATTGGCAATACACCGGCCGGGCACTCATATTGGACCAGGGAGGAGGGCTGCCTGGTAATAAAGGCAGTTGTGGAAGATGAGGTGATTTTTGGCAGAAAACTGCGCCTGAACAGGGAACTGCGCATCAGCCTTGAAGAAAACAGCTTTGTTATTACAGACACCATAGAAAACACCGGGGCGCGAAAAGAACCGATAGAGATCCTGTATCATATGAATATGGGCTATCCGCTGCTGGACGAGGACAGTGAGGTGGTAATACCGGCAGAATCAATAGTGCCGCGGGACGGACATGCCGCCGGGGATATAGAAAACTGCCTTAAGATGGAAAAACCCCAGGCAGGCTATGTGGAGAGATGCTATTATCACAAATTTAAGGATGCCGATGGCAGGGCATCTATTTATCAGCCGAAGCTGGGCTGTGGACTGGAGATTGCCTTTGATGCAGAAAAACTGGACGGATTTGTAGAATGGAAAATGATGGGCATCCGGGATTATGTGCTTGGCCTGGAATGCGGAAACTGTTATCCTGACGGGCGTGACATCATGCGAAAGACAGGGATGCTGAAATTCCTGGAGCCGGGCGGAAAAGCTGAGTACCAGGTAAAAGTAAACATATTCCAGAGGTAAAGCCAGGGCAGGGTATCAAGAGGCCGCCTTGTTGCTATTCACACGTCGTGGGACGGTGACGTGTGAACGGTAACCATATGTGTATCAGCAGAGAGAAAAACTTTCTTTATGTACATCCATTCCTATGTAAACTGTGCTATAATTCATTTGATGACCTCCTTTTGAACGCGGTAATTCCTGTTACCTTTGATGTTTTCCAACTCATAGTATACCGGTAAAACCACGTAGCTACAATTGGGGGTCATTACATATTGTCTGTAACGGTGCTTGCATCCTTTTTCAGAAATATTCTGGAAAAGACCCGGTATTCCAGGAAGGCGATGTATTTCGTATTGTAGTGCTGTTGGATGATAGATACTCTTTTGATATGGGGATCGGTTTAGAAACTAAAAGTGCGACTGATGCGACTAATCATGCGACTGATGCGACTAATCTTTCTGCTTTACTGTCGGAAGATGAGCAGAGTGTACTAAATGCTATACGGAGTAATCCGAAAATAACACAAAAACAGCTTCAAGAAGCTACTGGAATCACATTAAGAACTATCAAACGATTGTTGCCAAGACTTCAGGAAAAAGAAAAGGTTGAGGGATGAATCGCCAAAAACAAGCTTAACGGCAGTGGCGGGCATATATTCCCGACTGACATGAGGTCAAGACTTTCCGGGAACCGGATAAAAGTAAGCAAAGCTGCCGTGTCATTTTGAGTCATATATGGACTCAATATGTGGATTGAACAAACAGAATTGAACCTAAACAGATTATAGACCGGCTGGATAAGGAATCCATATGAAGGTGAGGGCTGAAAATGGCAGAGAAGTTAAGTGAGAGAGTACAGGATAAGGTAAGGGGATGCATGATCGGCGGAGCCGTGGGGGATGCATTGGGATATCCTGTAGAATTTATGGGATACAGGCAGATCATAGATAAATATGGGGAAGAGGGTATCAAAGAGTATACTTGTGACAGCCTTTCGGGCAAAGCCCTGATCTCAGATGACACACAGATGTCGCTGTTTACGGCGAACGGCATCCTGTTTGGTATTACCAGAGGGCACATGCGGGTGGCCCCGGTGGCTCTGTATTTCAGGGAAAAGCCCATAGAAGAGACTGACATGATCGGGGCCGGCGCGGCAGCCATCACCCATGGGCATCCGCTGGGATACATTTCAGCGGCAGTTCTGGTCCACATGATCAGCAGGATACTCAGAGGGGGATGTACAAATGGGGATAGCCTGCGGGATATAGTGATAGAGGCAAAGGATACAATGGCATCCATTTTTCCCGGCGAGCCATATTTGCGGCGGCTGAATAACGTCCTTGATAAGGCTGTGCACTTTTCGGGCAACAGCCGCAGTGATATAGAGAATATACGGGAGCTGGGAGAGGGCTGGGTGGCTGAGGAGACTCTTGCTATTGCCGTCTACTGCTGCCTGAGATACCCGGACGATTTTTCAAAGGCAGTCATTGCAGCTGTCAACCATGGTGGGGACAGCGATTCAACAGGCGCCGTGGCAGGAAATATTGCAGGAGCAATCTGCGGCTATGATAAGATACCGGATAAGTGGAAGGAAAAGCTGGAATTAGAGAAATTAATCCTGGAACTTTCTGATGATCTTTATATGGGCTGCCGGATCAATGAGTATACCGCCCAAGAAGACCCGGTATGGGTAAATAAGTATACACCTCCGTGCATCCCATAATTCAAATCCTCCGGATGGGCGTGCTGTGCACGATAAAGTACATTAATATTGAATGCGGATAAATATGAAAAAATATTGGAAAAAATTTTTAAACCTGAAGATACGTGATAAGATCCTATATTCGAATCTGACCATAATCCTGCTGATCTTCCTCGTGCTGGGAGTATCCATTTACAGGTTTTCAGGCCAGCTGGCTGTTGACTCCTTTAAAACCTATTCCAGTAAGCTTATGAACCAGCTGAGTATGAACCTGAGCAGCCATATAAATGATCTGGGCGATTTTGCGGCAGCCCAGTATATGAACTCTGCCATATCGGAATACCTGGACTATGATTCCAAGAAGGATTCAGTTAAAAAGCAGTACAGCAGAAAGAAATACATAGAGAGCTATGCCTACAACCTGATGAATTACAGGACAGAGGTCAAAATGGTGTCCGTGGAGGACAGTCATGGCTGCTTTTATACAAATATGAGGGAGCTGGAGGACCTGGCGCCTTCATCAGAAAAGCTGGCAGAGCTTGTGTCGTATGACCAGGCTGTTGAGGCGCGGGGCAGACTTGTATGGCATGCATATGATGAGAAGATGATCCTGGCCAGCCGCGTATTATATGACAGGAATACCATGCAGACGGCAGGGATCATGACTCTCGGCGTGGATAAGAGATTTTTTGAAGAAATATATGCAGGTATATCAGATAATAAGATAAACGGGCTGGTCCTGCTTGACCAGGATGGGAACGTGCTTCTCTCCACTAATGATGAGAGCAGAGCGTTTGCAGAGGCTGTCATCAAAAAGGAAAAGCTGTCACAGGAGTCAGACAGGGAGATATATTACCAGTTCCAGAAATATATCTACTCACTCAAAAAGACGCAGAAGGATAATCTGTATATTATGAACATAGTCAATCAGGAGAGGCTGATGTCTGATACAAAGGAGATATTCAGGCCGTTTTTATATGCCTCAGCCCTGGCCATCGTCCTGGCTGTGATACTGTCCGGACTCCTCTCATCCACCATGTCTAAGAACATCAAGCTGCTCCTTCAGAAGATACAGAGCTTTTCCAAGGGGGATTTCTCCAACCGTATTGAGCCGGACACACGTGATGAGATCGGTGAGCTTTCTATTGAGTTCAACAAGATGTCAGACGAGATCCAGTGCCTGCTGGAGGATATAGCAGAGGAAAAGCTGAAGAATAAAGACGCGGAGATCAAAGCGCTGCAGTCCGAGTATGATTCACTGCAGGCAAAGATAAATCCTCATTTTCTCTACAACACCCTGGAGAGCATCAACAGCATGGCAAAGATAGATGGGGAGGAGGAAATAGCGCGTGCTATCCAGCTTCTGGGGAATTATCTCAGGGATACCATAAGCAGGGAAAACAGGTTTATCACTCTTGGACAGGAGCTGGAAAATGTGATGGACTATGCGGGAATCCAGCAGATAGTCCACGGGGACAGGCTGCAGTTTGAGGTAAATGCAGATGAAATACTCCTGGATGCCATTGTTCCCAAGCTGATACTTCAGCCCCTGGTGGAAAACGCCATTGTACACGGCCTGGAGCCGAAATGCGGAAAGGGACGGATTGAGATAGAGATCAAATGCAGCAATAAAGACCTCTGTATCTATATCAGGGACGACGGTGTGGGTATCAGGCCTGACAGGCTAGAAAACAATATGATCGTGGAGCAGGAAAAGACATCGGGCCATTCCCATGTGGGAATATGGACGGTTCATAAGAGGCTCCAGATCCTGTATGGTGAAGAGTATGGTATCATGGTGGAGAGCCGTGAGGAGGAAGGAACTACCATTTTAGTGAAGCTTCCGATTATATTCGAGGGGGATGAAGATGTATAAAGTAGTCATAGCTGATGATAACAATCTGATACGGGAGGCCCTGAAGAAGACCATACCATGGAGCCGGCTGGACTGCGTAGTCGCAGCAGAGGCGGAGGATGGGATAGAAGAGAAAGAGGCCATATTAAAATACCGCCCTGATATCATACTGACAGATATTAAAATGCCGGGTATGGACGGCCTTGAGGTCACGGAGTATCTGAAGAACCGGAAGATAGAGACAAAGGTCATCCTGATCACAGGATATAATGACTTCCAGTATGCCCAGAAAGCTGTCAAGCTGGGGGTCTTTGACCTTGTGCTGAAACCAATACAGGACGGGGAGCTCATAAAAATACTGGAGCGTGCCATCGGAGAGATCAAAAAAGAGAAAAAGCTGCGCATCTTCCAGGAACAGCTTGTGGAAGAGAATATCCATTATAAAGAGCGGATCGAGGATGCAGACAGGGTCATGAGGGTACAGGCGCTTAAGGACCTGGCCCAGGGGCACAGGGCGGAAGGCCAGAGGTATGAAGATATTCTGGGATGTGCGGACAAACGGTGCATCTATGTGGCCGGCCGGCTCCGCACACTTGATGAAGAGTGCGGAAAGAAGGCGCTGGAAAGGATCGTGGAGGTCATAAGCAGAAGATCCTGGGAATGTATCTGTATAGAGCAGCGCTCCGGCAGGGAGATAGAGCTTCTTTTTCTTCCTGATAAGCAGGACAGTGCTTCCATGATAGATATACGGATGAAGAACAGGCTCAGGGAACTGGCAGGGATAGTGGAAAAGGAGTGCGGCACCTCTGTATGCTTCTCTGTGAGCAGCCTTTCAGAAGGACTGGGAAATCTGAAGGAGATGAGGGATCAGGCTCTGGATATACTGGAGGAAAACTTTTTTTCTGCCAGGGAACAGGTGCTCTTCTGCCGCTATTATAACACCGCAGCGGCCGGGGAGGGAGATGCGGCCTTTAAGGATATCGAAAATTTCCACAGGATCATTGCTCATGGGGAGAGTGAGGATATTGACCGGGAGGTGGAGAAGCTGCTGGAAAAGCTGGAGCAGATCACCTGCGGGAATGAGTTCAGGATAAAGTGTTTTTTAAGTGAGATATGCATAACCATGTACAGGAAATACTATCTGGGCAGGCTTCCGGGGAATGAGAGAAAGAAAAATATTAATGATATCCTGAGTGAGATCAATAAGCTGGAGGATATGGGGCAGACAAGGAAGTATCTGCTGGAGCTGGCCCGGAGGCTGCAAAGGACCAGCCGGGAGGAGAAAGAGTATGAAAACCCCATTGCCGGTGAAGCGGTAGTCTATATCAGGGAGCGCTATTCTGATACAGAGCTGTCACTTACCTCAGCGGCGGAGGCCCTAAATGTTAATTCTTCTTATCTGAGCAGGCTGCTGAAAAAAGAGACAGGGATGAATTTTATCGATATACTGACTTCTGTTCGTCTGGAAAAGGCAAAGCAGCTGCTGGAGGACGGCAGCAAGGCTACAGTGGTGGGGGGAATGGTGGGCTATAAAGACTATTCTTATTTTTACCAGGTATTTAAGAAGGTGGAAGGCGTATCCCCCACAGAATATAAGAAAAAGGCAAGGTAGGCAAAATAACTAATATTTAGTAAAATTATATATATAGATGGGAACAGGGGATTTCCTGTAAAATAGTCACAAACCAGAAAAGTGGTTTGTGGCTTTTTAAATTTGGAGGAGGAAAAAATGAGAGAAAAAAACAGTCTGAAACTGCGCGGCAGGCAGATCCACCTGGATTTCCATACAAGCCCGCTGATACCCGGAGTAGGAAAGGAATTTGACGCCAGGGAGTTTGCATCTGTCCTGAAAAAAGCACATGTGGATTCCGTGACATGCTTTGCCAGATGCCATCACGGGATGCTGTACTATGACTCTAAGCGTTTCCCTGAAAGAGTGCATCCGGGCCTGGAAAATAAAAATATGCTAAAAGAGATGATTGAGGAATGCCACAGGGTGGGGATCAAGGTGCCAGTCTATACAACAGTACAGTGGGATTATTATACTGCCATGGAGCATCCAGAGTGGCTGGCTATGGATGAGCATGGGATGCAGATAGGGCAGGAGCCTTATGAGGCAGGTTTTTACCAGACTCTCTGCGTCAATACAGGATATAAGGAGTTTTTAAAAGAGCATATCGCTGAACTGCTGGAGGAGCTGGACGTGGACGGCATTTTTCTGGATATCCTGTATCCCCGTGACTGCTCATGCCATGTGTGCAGGCGGGAGATGGAGAGGGCTGGGATAGATGTGAAAGATCCCGCCAGACGCCTGGCATATGGCCAGAAAATGATAGATGACTTTAAGTTTGAGATAAGTGAGTTTATCAGAAGCTTCAGGAAAGATGTCAGCATCTTTTATAATACAAGCCATATAGGAGTAAAGCAGCGCCCTGTCCTGGATGCATATACACATCTGGAGCTGGAATCCATTCCGGGGGGCTGGGGGTATGTGCATTTTCCTGTTACTATGCGCTATGCCAGAACACTGGGGCTGGACTGTGTATCCCACACAGGGGGCTTTCACGTGGAGTGGGGGGACCTTCATTCCTTTAAGACACAGGAAGCGCTGGAATACGAATGCTTCAGGATGCTGGCAATGGGCTGCAAGTGCCTTGTGGGAGACCAGATGGAGGCGGACGGGAAGCTGCTGGAGCCTCTCTACGAGAAGATCGGAAAAGTATATGAAAGGGTAGAAGCGCTTGAGCCCTGGTGCGATGACGCAGTACAGGTCACGGAAGCCGCTGTGCTGACACCTGAGGAATTCCATGGGGGAGACAGGGGGCACTTAAATGCCAGCCTCATGGGACTGGAAAATATGTTTGACAAGCTGGCCCTGCAGTTTGATATCATTGATTCTCAGGCTGATTTTGAGCGCTATCCCCTTCTGATCCTGCCGGACAATATTCCTGTGGATGAAAGGCTGAAGAAAAAGCTGGACAGCTATCTGGAATCAGGAGGCAGGATGATCATTACATTTGAGTCAGGTTTTGCAGAAGACGGGGAAAGGTATATGCTCTGCAGGGAGACTGGAATTGAGGCTCTGAGGGCGCCCCTTCGGACCTCTGAAGGCGGTCTGGCAAGAGGGATCATAACAAATTCAAATGACTATGCGGAATATATAATGCCCGGGGAGGTGATAGGGAAAAGACTTCCTAAAACGGAGCATGTCATGTATGCAAAGGGAGTTGAGGTGGCCAGGACCGCGGGGGATGTCCAGGTGATGGCACGATTTGTGCCTCCGTATTTTTACAGGAGCTTTGAACACTTCTCTTCCCACAGGCAGGCGCCGTCCACACACAGGCTGTCAGATCCTGCCATTATCCGCAGGGGAAATGTGATCTATTTTGCCAGCCCGGTATTTGCTATATATAACGCCAGGGCGCCCAGATGGTGCCTGGAAATGATGAACGATGCTGTCATGGAGCTGTTGGGAAAGAAGATGGTCGTGCATGACGGGCCTTCTACTTTGTTTGCATCCTTAAATGTCCAGGAGGAGAAGAAACGTTATATCCTGCATCTGCTGCATTATATTCCTGAGAAGATTGCTGAGGACCTGCACACAGTAGAGGATGTGATACCGATCAGTGACCTTCATATTAAACTGAATCTGGACAAAGAGGCAGAATCCGCAGTTCTGGTTCCCGAAGGAAAGCCCCTGGATATCAGAGCAGGGGATGGGAGCGTGGAGTTTACCCTGCCCAGGCTGGAAGGATATCAGGCAGTTGAGATCAGGTTCCGGGATTAGAAATTTGAGTTAAAATATCTAATAGAAAGTCAAAAAATTATAATAGTTTGTATGAACTTAAAGAAGTACAATCTAAACATAAAATAAAGGAGGACGGATATATGAAGAAAAAAATGGCAGTTATGTTATCAGCGGCAATGGCTGCAGGACTTCTGGGAGGCACAAGCGTGCAGGCCAGCGAGGGTGAGGAGGTTACTGTAACTATTTTCCACCACATTGAGGAGCAGTCATCCAGAGACGGTATGGAGGAAGTCTGCAAAGCCCTGGAGGAGAAGTATCCGGGCGTCAAGTATGAGCTTCAGGGCCTGGACAACAGCCAGTATGACAATATGCTCAAGACGAAGCTGGCCGGCGGCGATGCGCCTGACGTGATCCTGGGTACCCCTAAAAGATATATAGAGCTTATAAATGCAGGCCATATCCAGGATATCACAGATCAGGAATTCCTGAAGGATTTTGATCCTGACCTGATCGAGTCCATGAAGATTGACGGAAAGGTATATTCAGTGCCGTACAGCGGTGACGGCATGGGTGTCTTCTACAACAAGAAGGTATTTGAGGATAATGGAATTGAGATCCCCAAGACTCATGAGGAGATGATGGCTGCAGCCCAGAAGATCCAGGATACAGGCATCTATGCATTTGCAAGAGGATTCCAGGATGGCTGGCCGGCACAGTGTGAGATCCAGGCTGACCTGTATGGAACATTCCTGGAGGAAAACCCTGATTTCTTTGAAAAGATAGCTGTTGGGGAAAAGAAATTTGCTGATTATCCGGGATTTAAGGAAGTGATGGAGCGTACAGCTGAGAGGCTTTCTTTTGAGAGCGGCGATGAGTTCGGAACAGACGCTGCAAAGGCAAGGGCAATGCTGATCAATGGAAAAGCCGGGATGTTCATCGGCGGTACATGGGACGTTACAGAGTTTATCAACGCCGGCGCTGACAATGAGATTGGATTCTTTGCACTTCCGGGAAATACAGAAGGCAATGCTGTTCTGGGAATCGCTCCTGCAGGCTGCTATATGGTGACAAGCGCATCTGAACATAAAGAAGAAGCCATCCATTTTATTGAGTTCCTGACCTCTGATGAAGGTGTGGCCATCATGAGTAAGTATGCAGCCTTCGTGCCGTTCCAGGCAGGCGATGACACAGCAGATATGTCTCCGCTTATTAAAGACTGGGTCAGCATTATTGAAGAAGGAAATTATTATAACTATGAAAGCAGAGAGATCTTCGTAGGGCAGCAGAACTCTACATTCAGGACATGGCAGGAAGAATTTGCCGCAGACGAGGAGAGAAATGTGGATGAATATATCGAAAAGCTGGACGAGCAGTTTGCAGCGATCGATTAATATGTAACCAGGGCAAATTACACTGCCCGTAAAAGAGAAGGATGCCGCAGCGGTTCATATACCCTTGCGGCATTCGGTTTAAGAGGAGTGCAGCCATGACAATAAAATTGAAAAAGAGACTGACCAATCTGGCATTTCTTCTGCCCGCACTGCTGCTGTTCGGCACCATGGTGGTCCTGCCCTTTATCAGCGGGGCGAAGATTTCCTTTACAGACTGGGACGGTTTTTCGGAAGTATATAATTTTGTGGGGATGAAGAATTACCTGAAGATATTTAAAGACCCTACGATTGGAGAACCAATTAAGAATTCTTTATTTTTTACAGCTGTGACAGTGATCGGGAACAATCTGTTCGGACTCCTGCTGGCTATGGCATTAAAGAAAAATACCAGGGTAAACCGTATTTTCAGGACATTTGTCTTCATGCCCTTTATTATCAGCCTTGTTCTGACAGGGTTTATCTGGTCCTATATCTACAGCGATGTATTTTATGAGCTGCTGGGCATCAAGAGCCTTCTGGGCAATAAGAAGACAGTTATGCTGGGTATCTGCATAATGGGCATGTGGCGTGATATAGGGTATGCCATGCTGATCTATCTGGCGGGCCTGAATGCCATCTCAGATACATACTACGAGGCGGCAGAGATTGACGGGGCCGGGCCTTTTACTAAATTCCGGTATGTGACCCTTCCCATGATAGCTCCGGCCATGACCATTAATATCACCTTATTCCTGGGGTGGGGCCTGAAAGTATTTGACTATGCAATGACAGTGACCCATGGGGGCCCCGGGCGGGCATCAGAGACGTTTGCACTGTATGTCTATAATTACACCTTCCCATATAATAAAGCCGGTTACGGACAGGCGGCAGCTATTGTCATGATGGCGGCCATTGTGGTCATAACAGGCATTGTGACATTCTTCCTCAGAAGGCGGGAGGTGGATCTATGACAAAGCGTAAAATAACAGGCCCCAAGCCTGTCATATTTTTTCTTTTAAAGTTAACTGTTATCATGTTTTTTATTGCACCATTTTATATTTCCATCGTATATGCGGTAAAATCTCCTGAGGAAACTATCAAAACAGGGCTGGCATTCCCCACAGGGATATACTGGGAGAACTTCACAGAAGCTGTCAGAGTCTCAAATTTTTTTAGCGCCGCGAAGAACAGCGTGATAGTGACAGCTGCCTGTGTGCTCATTCTCATGGTGGTATGTACTATGGCAGCATATGTGATCGCCAGAAATTTAAAGTCCAGGCTGTATTCGGGAATGTACTACTTTTTCCTGGCAGCTATCATGCTTCCTTTCCAGGTAGTGATGATGCCGCTCTATGTACAGCTGAAGAATATGGGGCTGCTGAATACGAGGATCGGCCTGATCCTGACCATCAGCGGATTTCAGACAGCATATAATATCTTTGTGTATGTGGGATTTATCAGGACAATACCTGTGGAGATGGAGGAAGCGGCCTACATTGACGGCGCAGGCAAGTTCTATACCTTCTGGAAGATCGTATTCCCGCTCATGAAGCCAATCATATCCTCAACGCTTGTGCTGAACGCGCTGACTGTGTGGAATGACTTTACAACATCCCTGATCATAGCCCAGAGGCCGGAGGTCAGGACCATACCGCTGACACAATACTTTTTCTTTGGAGAATATAATATTGAATTAAATATGGCGTTTGCAGCCTTTGTAATGGCAATGATCCCGATCATTATACTTTACCTGCTCATGCAGAAGTATATCATAGGCGGCGTAATGGCCGGCGCAGTGAAAGGATAGGGGAGAAATTTATGGGAGAAGGATACAGAGAGATAAAGAAGTGTACAGGGCTGGAGGGGGAGGATTTTGGATATATAAAGTATCCCCGGGCAGAGCCGCCGTTCCCCGGATCAGATTATATTACAGGAGTAAAATTTGACAGGGTCAGGTATCACTGCGGCGAGGGAGATATGTGGCCTGTCACCTGGGCAGAGGACGGCTGCCTTTACGGGGCTGCCGGAGATAACAAAGGCGTGCCTATGAATTTCTGGAAGATATCATCATCAGGAGCATTCGGAGCCAGGACAGATTCACTTGACTTCGGGAAGCTCACAAATACGGGTGACTGGACCCTGGATGTGCAGAATCCGGAACCGGTAAAGTACAGGGAATATGCCCTTGATAAAAGCGCAGAGGGAATCAAGCCTGCGGGGCTGCTGGACATAGGAGGGAAACTTTTTATGTCAGTTGAGATCCATAATTATGGAGACTGCCCCAGATTCAACAGGCAGAAAAACCTGCACGGGTGGATCGTGACATCAGATGACTGCGGAAAGACATGGAATACGGATGCCACACCGCCTGACTTTTTTACAGGAAAGCTCTCGTCGTGCCATTTCCTGCAGTTTGGAAGAGGCTACAGGGGTGCCAGGGACGGATACGTATATGCTTATTTTCCATACGATGAAGACGGGTGCAGCTACTGGGAGAACGGGGACGGGCTGCTTCTGGGAAGAGTATTAAAGGAAAAGATATTGCAGAGGGAGGAATGGGAATTTTATGCAGGAGGAGATGACAACGCCTGCTGGGATAAATCAGAGGATAAGGCTGTGCCGGTCTTCCAGTATTATAAAATGACAGGTGAGAACCATGTATCTTACAATCCGGGAATCGGCAGGTATATCATGGGAAATTACGGGTTCGTGGATGAAGAGCTGCTGCCCAGGCCTGTACATCAGATGAAATGGCCCCAATCACATATCAGCCAGCTTACCTTATATGAATCAGAACATCCATGGGGGCCATGGAAACTGTTTTACCGTGATGACAACTGGGGGACATACGGGGACTACCAGCCGTCCTTCCCCACAAAATGGATGAGCGGGGACGGCCGTTTAATGTGTATGGTATCCTCTGGCTCCTGGGATGATTATAATTTTGTTGTACAGAAGATGGCTGTCATGTGCAGAGAGGATAGATCGTTTCCTCTTGGGGCGCGGTATTTTGAGTTTCTTGACATTTAGTTTTGGACTGGGGGCTCCGGTTAATATCGGATAGCCCCCTTTTTGGTTTAAGATAAAGCTGAACTTGTATTTTTTTTATACACCGCTGTCATCATTCAGTTCAAACAGATTGCCTTCCGGGTCTCTAAAATAAGTACAGCGCATTCCCCATTCTTCAATGTACTGGGGTTCGCCAAGAAACGTCACGCCAGTTTCCTTCAGACGCAGGTAGTCCCCGTCTAAGTCAGGAGAAGGGATGACTGCCACAACTGTATCCGGCTGTGAGCAGGAGTCAGGCTGCTCATATCCCCGGAACATGGGCATATTCTCACCAGAAAAGATGGCAAAGCAAGGGGGCATGCCGTCGCTTACGGCAAAAGAAGTATAGGGACCGTTTCTGTCCCCCCAAACTGGAACCAGGCCCATTTTTTCAGTATAGAAGTCGAAACATTCTCCATAATTTTTCCGTACCAGTATACGGATTGTTGTTTGATCAAATTTCATTTTTACAGTTCCTTTCGTTTTATTTTTATTATAAATCAGTATTTTGCTATTTCACTGTAAAAATCGGACATGTTTGTTCTGTATTCCTGGGGAGTCACACCACATACGATCCTGAAGTCTTTTACAAAGTGAGAAACATCATAATAGCCGAGTTTCTCACATATGAAAGCTAATGAATTTGTCTTTTCATTCAAAAGCTGAATAGATTTATTTATCCTCACCAGCCTGGAGAAGGATTTCATGCTCATGCCGAGATACTGGTTAAACAGCCGGTTCAGATGCCTTGGACTATAAAAAACATTATTTATAATCTCTGCAGATGTCAGAACACCCTCCATCTGTATAATGGTATTCATAGCATGTTCAAGCTCCCCGGGATACTGGAACTGAATATTCAGGATCAGATATTTTTCCGCCTCAGATAATAATTCATCTACAGATAAGGCACTTAAAAGAAGTTTTCTCATTGCATTATCCAATGAACTGTGAACCTGTGAGAAAGGCAGGATCTTATCAGTCAGTTCCTTTTGGTTTATTTTTACAAAGGGATAAAAACCTGCCGGCTGAAATTCTATGATAAAAATAACATCGCATTTATTTGCAATATCGCCTACTCTTGCTGGCTTTGTTAATGGACCGAATAAAAAACTATAAAGTACGGTTTCATAACTAAATAGCACGAGCGTAACGCTTCCATGAGGCATAACGGTATAATCATCCGATATTGTTGATTTATCAGGGAAGCTGACCGTGAAATTTGATATTAAGATCTGAAGCTGCTCACAGGGCAGCAAATAGGCAAAATCTTCTTCGCGGGTAAGTATCTTTCTGTTCCCGGATATATTCATTAAACTGCTTCTATTTATCATTACAGACATGTCCTTTTTGTATTTACTAAGGAAAATCAATGATTTAAATTAATGTTATTTAGGAACCGGATGGTGACTAACCCTCCGGAACTGCAGTTGCCCAGTTCCAGGTGTCCGGCATGTGCTTTTATTACCTGTGATGCAAACCACAGGCCAAGGCCATTGTGGCCGTCGGCGCTGCGCGCAGCATCATCACGCCACAGGCGCTCTGCAGCATGATGCAAAGCAGCCGTACCAAAGCCCGGGCCTTCATCACGCACAGTGACCTGCCAGCCTCCATCTGTCATACTGCCTTCCAAATAAACACATCTGCCAGCCGGTGTGTGCTCGATGGCATTCTGCACCACATTGCCTATGGCACGTAGTAAATGATCCTTTTGAATGGATGCTTTTCCCTCCAGTCTATTTATGATCTGCAGGGAAACGCCCCTGGATTCTGCTATGGACTTTGAACTCTGGAAAAGTTCATTAAACATGGCGGGCAGGCAGACGATTTCAAAAGACTCATCCGCGCCTGCGGAGGTTTCGAGAAGGGCGGCAACATACTGTTTGGCCCGTTCATTGCTTGCCGCTATAGTTTCTGCCATTTTCCGGCAGTTTTTGGGCAGCTCTTCTTCCAAAAGAAGCTCTGCGTTTCCTCCCGTCAGGGTAAGGGGCGTTTTTAGATCATGCGCCAGTGCAGCTATTTCCGCCTCACGTTTTTGCTGTGCAGCCCACTGGGAGGACAGGGAATCATACAATGCCTCCCTCATATGCTCCATAGCATCCAGCGCCCGGTCATATTCCTTTATGCCTGCGTGGGGGATTACAAAATCCAGTTCCTGCGCGCCGACCTTCGCACTTACTTCGCTGAACAGCTTCAGTCTTGAAGCCAGACAGCCCCGGAGCCACAGAATGTTAAACACCAGGCAGAGCAGCAATGCCGCACCAAGTGCGGCTAATCCCAGATATTCAGCTGGGGGCAGCATATTGCGCAGCACAGGGTCGGCAAATTCCGCTCTGTAATGCCAGCGTAAGATCACTGTACTTCCATCCGCATAAGTATGGCGGAGAAAATGTATGTCGTTTAGTTCCCCTTGTAACTTGCCGGCTAGGCTCTTTAGCTTCTTTCCGTCTGTGCTGCTTTCCAGCAGCCTGCCGTTTTTGTCAAACAAAGCGTACTCCGGCAGAAAATCATCTCCGGGGGAAATAAAGGTTTCCGGGTCTCCTGACAGCATTTTCTCCGCCTGCTGGTTGGAGACGGCTCCCTGATAAATGACACCTGTGTTTTGAAGACGCACCTGGATGACGTACCATGCCAGGCAGCATAACAGCATACAGCCCAGCATGACTATGGCAAATCGCAGAAGAACGAAGGAAAGGCTCACAGAACGTTGTCTTTTCGCCATTTATAGCCCACCCCCCAAACAGTTTCTATGGGGCTTAAGTCCCTGTCCTTTAATTTAGAGCGGATATTTTTGATATGCTCCGCAATAGATGAGGAATCACCCTCGGCGTCAAAGCCGAAAATGGCCTCATATAATTGTTCTTTAGTAAACACCTGTCCGGCATGCAGGGCCAGATGCTCACAGATGGCGTATTCTCCCTTAGTAAAGGGCAGAGTGTGTCCGCCTGCCGCCGCAGCTTTTGCCTGCATGTCAAAGCGCACGCCGCACCGGTTCAGCGTATGTGACGGCTGGCGTATTTCCCTCCGCAGATGGGCGTTTACACGTGCACGCAGTTCTGCAATGCTGAAAGGTTTTTTAATGTAATCATCAGCGCCCAGGCCAAAGCCCTGTACAAGGGCAGAGTCTTCCGCTTTGGCTGTCAGGAACAGGATGGGGCAGTCCACCTCGGAGCGTATACGGCTGCAGAGGGAAAATCCATCTTCACCTGGCATCATCACATCAAGCAGCAGAAGATCGTACAGACGGCATCTGGCTGGAGTTACAGCTGAGGCATCCGCCTCGGTGTCTACCTGGTGGCCGTCCTTTTCAAGAGCTGTACGTACCAGCGCCAGCATATCAAGGTCATCATCGACAACTAAGAGTTTCGGCATAGCTAGTTCTCCTATTTTATTCTTGTAAGACTTTGCCTTCCCACTTGCTGAACCATAGTATAGACACAGCAAGAGCAGTCAAAGTCATAATAACCATAGAAATAATTCCGGGAAAAACAGGGGCATTTGAAAACCCCAGATAATTCTTTAAAAACTGGACTCCCCATTCCCAGGGAATGACCGGCCAGATTTTATCACCGATGGGATTTTCAAAGAGGCCCGCTAAAATTGTGCCTGATATCCCCAGCAAAACAGAGATACTGGAACCAAACCGGAAAGCTAACGGTATATGGAGTAAATATATAAATAAGCTGTCAAATAAAAATATACAAAATATTGATGCATAGGTACTGAATCCGGTAATGCTTATATCCAGAAACATATTGACTCCAATGCAGAAGCACACTTCATATAGTATCATACTTATAGCTGAAAAAAACAGCATAAAGAATAATTTTCCAAGATATACGCAGCTTCGTGATTCCACCAGACCAAGAGAATTTTGAATGCCGTTTATATTCTTGTCCAGGTGGATGAAAACCGGCACGGCAATACTGATAAATATTGGATACCCTATTTGCAGTAAGATGAAAAATGACCGGACATCAGGGATAATGCGGTATCCGGCAAAAGCGTAGTAAGCCAGAAATAGCGCAGTTATCACGATTGGCAGTGACAAATGCAATAAAATCCAGGGTGTCCGTTTGATTTTTGTAAAATCTGATATAAATTCTCTTATGATCATCTGCGGTACACCTGCTTTCTATACCAGCGTGAAAACAAGGCGGAGAGAAGGAATACAGCAGTTATAGATATTAATAACAGCAGCAGACTTTCACCTAAGCTTAAAAGCAATCTGGAGCCTGGGGAGGCTGGCAGACCGTTTGTGGTAACTCCAAATAGTGTGACCATAAACCTGGCTGTCCAGCTGTATGGAAAGAACCAAAATACAGGAGTCAGATAAAGAAACAGGCCGCCGAGTGCACTGGCGAACAAATTTATGATTACAGAACAGGTAAATCCCACTTTTTGGTCCAGAAATAAACAGAAAGGAATCTGCCATAGTAAAGAGAACCACAATAAGCAGTAACCCATAATATAATATCCTGTGAGACCGGCCGGGGCCAAAGTGCCTGATGATATACATTCAGAGATAACAGTGACAAGAGACAGCAACAGTGATATGACCAAAAGATTAAGGGCCGTCAAAATTGTCTTAGAAATAAATGTCTTCTTCAGGCTGATGGGCAGGCTGTAAAGAGTCCTGTACTGGTGCTTTTGATCTTTATTGTTCACTAAATGGCATAAGAACACAACGGACAAAGACGCAACAGGCATGCACCAATTGCAGACCATAACACTGGAGAAGCCGTCCAGCCCCATACCAACATACATCAATACTACTGATGTCAAAATCAAAGCTGCCGGAACCAACAGAATCAGTTTCCGGAACAGGGATCGTTTAAATTTCATGTTTTCTGCTTTAAGATATGTCTGCAGCATCAGGATGCACGCTCCTTTCTGATGATTTCCATAAATAATTGTTCCAGGTTTTCGCTCGCATCGATATTATCCTGGTATAAGAGCGACCCATTATATATGATTCCGATGTCATCGGCAACTTGCTGTACTTCGCTTAATATATGGCTGGATATAATGACAGAGATCCCGGATTCTGCAAACGACCGGATCATCGTCCTTAATTCCTCAATACCAAAAGGGTCCAGCCCATTTGTAGGTTCATCCAGGACTAATAATTGAGGGCTGTTCAGAAGCGCCAATGCTATACCCAGCCGCTGTTTCATCCCCAGGGAAAAATCGGATGTCTTTTTGTTTTTAGTATCCGCCAGATCCATCTTTTGTAATATTTCATTACATTTATCAATCCCGGTTCCCATAAGAGCAGCCCTGACCTTCAGATTCTCAAATGCCGTTAGATTCTCATACAGCGGTGGAGACTCGATTAATGAACCAATATTTAATAAATCTTTCCGGGTCCAGGGATGATTGTCAAATAATATTTCACCGGAAGTTGGTCTGACAATTCCTGTTATCATTTTCAATAACGTTGATTTGCCGGCGCCGTTAGGTCCCAGTAATCCGTAGACTGAATTTTTTCGTACAGATATAGACAGATCATTTATTGCATATGCCTTTTTGAATTTCTTAGAAACGTGATTAGCTTCTATAATGTACTCATTTCCCATAATTTTCTCCTTTTATACTCTGGCTTCAGCCAGCCTTGGGTTAATATTTAGCTGCCGGCTTGTTATTGTTATGTTAACAGCTATTTTTAAAGATTTTATAAGGAGGTCTGTATTTATTGTAAAATGCATAAAAATGCATACAAAACGCTTGTACTGCCTTAAAATATCTGATAGAATAAAAAGGTACCAAGAAAGTACCTTATAGTTTAAGTTAAAGGAGAATAGGATATGGGAAAAAATTTAAATCCTAAGACTGTATCAGCGGCAGCACTGCTCTGTGCAGGTATGTTAGTTTTTTCTGGATTCAGTAAAGAGGCCACATCTGCAGAACTGCTGAACAGCGCCTCGGAGAATATGGCTGGAATAGGATCATTTACTGGTAATATGGCAATGGAACTGGCGATGACCGGTGAAATTACTGAAGGGCAGAAGGGGACCGTGACCATGGAACTTGATATAGACATGGAAGTGACCCAGGACCCGGAGGCCGCACATATCAATGGCAATATAGGAATGTCTGTGTTGGGTACTAATATGTCTGTTGATATGGAAAATTATACCGTGGCAGAAGGAGATGACTATGTCTCATATACATTAGTTAATGGATTGTGGTCAAAGGAGCACACAGAAGGTAATTCTGCAGGTTCTGAGATCACAGCATTTAAGGATCTTGCATCAGATGCGGATGCTTTTGAAATTTCCCAGGAGCCTGTTCAGGTAAACGAGAGAGACTGTTATGAATTAAGAGGCAAGTTTGGTGCTGAGAATCTGCTCGGCTTACTGGATTCAGCAGGTGATGCAGCTGACAGCATTGAGGATATGATGGGGGATGTAGAGGTAGGCACCTCAAAAGTTCCTGTAACAGTATGCATTTACGCAGATACATTGATGCCGGCTCTTTTGGAGATCGATTTTACAGAGGCTATGCAGTGGGCAATAATAGCCAGTGAAGACAATACGGAAGATGTGTCTCTGGATAAATTCCGGTTTGCAATTACTTATGACAGCTTTGATGATGTAGATGAGATCGTAGTTCCGGAAGAGGCTGTCAAGGCAACAGCAAGCACAGAGACAACTGAGATGTCAACAGAAGCTGCTGGGACTCAGCCGGCAGCAGGTACAGAAAAACTGGCCACAATAGAGACTGAAAAAGCTGCACCGGCCAGTGATACAGGCTGGCAGACATATGAAGTGTTATTTAATAATACGAAAATAACTCTTCCATGTAATTTTGCAGAGCTTAAGGCACTGGGTTATACGCTTGATGAGGATACAGACCCGGAATATATAGTAAACAAGGGAGAATACGAGTATGGCTATCTTGCTGATAAGAATGGCGCCCTGATCTCTGTAGATTTCCTGAATACTACAGACGGACCTCTCTCAATACCTGAGTGCAAGGTTGCCAGTATCGGAAGTGATGACTGGTTCCTTGAGGGCAGCAAGATGAGTATTGTATATCCGGGCGGGATCACACTTGGATCTACAAAGGAAGAGGTTTTGAGCGCTTACGGAAATCCCCAGGATGCATATGAGGGAGATTCCATCACCAGCATGTACTACTACAATTCTGACAGTTATAGGAACGGTATGGATATTACAATTGATAATGAGACAGGTAAAGTAAGTGGAATCACTATCAGGAAATTTGAATAATATATAAGTTTAGCAATCAGGCCGGTGTGCCAGCATATTTATGCTGGGGCACCGGTTCCTTATATTGTAAGATAAAAGTCCCAAAAGTGAAAAAAAGAAGTCGTAATAGTGTAACTTTACTTTCGATATTTGTGGTAAGCTACATAGTATAAAAATGGTAATTATTCAGCAGGGGAAGGGAGACAGATGAGCCGGGAAACTTCACAATGGGCAGGCCTGGCGGCAGATTTTTTGGAGAGGCGCAGGTCTTTCCGGCTGGATGATTAATAACTGGATAATAAAATAAATAAGAACAGGTCTTTGGACAGGAGGACGAATTATATGGCTCTGATACAAGTGAATTTTATGTCAGGATCGCTGATGAGGACAGTGACGGTTAATGTGATACTGCCGGCAGACAAACTGCCATTTCCCGGTATGCCGGTGAAAGAGGAACGCCCGTTTAAAACATTATATCTGCTCCACGGTGTGTTTGGAAATTATACAGACTGGGTATCTAACACATGTATCCAGAGATGGGCTGAGGAAAAGGATCTGGCAGTAGTGATGCCCTCAGCTGACAATATGTTTTATGTGGACCAGCCAGGAGTAAATAATTATTATGGAGAATTTATCGGAAAAGAGCTGGTGGAGATAACAAGAAGAATGTTTCCGCTTAGCCGCAGGAGGGAGGATACCTTTATCGCCGGGCTGTCTATGGGCGGATACGGAGCGATCAGAAACGGACTGAAGTACCATGATACCTTCGGCTGTATTGCCGGCCTCTCCTCTGCCCTGATCACAAAAGGCATAGATGGCAGGAAAGACGACACACCCTTCTTTCTGGAGGGAAGGGCATATGCAGAAGGAATATTTGGAAATCTTGGCCAGGTAAAGGGCAGTGATAAAGATCCGGAATGGCTGGCAAAAGAACTGAAAGACCGAGGCAGTGAGATTCCAAAGATATTTATGGCCTGCGGGATTGAAGATTCCCTGCTGGCAGCTAACCGGGCCTATAAATCATATCTGGATGAGATCGGTGTGAAAGTTACATATGAGGAAGGAACGGGTGCGCACGAATGGGATTTTTGGAACCGTTATATTAAGAAGGTCATTGACTGGCTCCCACTGGAGGAAGATTCAGCAGGACTGAGCAGCGGAAATGTAGGAATCTGATAACAAGATACTGTTCACTCCGTGACCAGTAACACGCTTTGCGATGCACAGAAACGGCCAAAAGCGCCGTTTCGCGCTGCAGCCCTCGGGATTTTCGTGCAAAATATGCACGAAAACACCTCGCGGGACGGTGACGTATGAATAGTAACGATAACAAGATACTACAAAAAGATGTCACGATAATACGTTTTATTTGTTTATACAATGAACTATAATACTGTTAGAAAAAGGGGGAATCAGAAATGGAACAAAAGAAATTAGGTTTTGGATGCATGAGACTGCCGCTGACAGATCCGGAAGATCAGAAAAGCATTGATCTGGAACAGATGTGCAGGATGACGGACACCTTTCTGGAGAAAGGTTTTACTTATTTTGATACGGCATATATGTATCATGATTATGCCAGTGAAACGGCGGTGAGGGAGGCGCTTGTAAAACGCCATCCAAGAGACAGCTATACACTGGCTACAAAGCTGCCCATGGCAATGATCACAGAGGAAGAAGCCATGGAGCGGATCTTTGGGGAGCAGCTGGAAAAGTGCGGAGTGGATTATTTTGACTATTATCTGCTGCACTGTCTGAATGACGCTAACTACAGGATGGTAGAGAAGCTGGATGCATTTGGCTTCATCAGTAAGAAAAAGGAAGAGGGCAGGATCAGAAAAATAGGATTTTCCTATCATGATAATGCCGTACTTCTGGATGAGATCCTGGAGGCGCACCCGGAGACAGAATTTGTCCAGCTGCAGCTGAACTATCTGGACTGGGACAGTGTAAATATTCAGTCAAGAGAGTGTTATGAAGTGTGTAAAAAGCATGGGAAACCCGTGATCGTCATGGAACCCGTAAAAGGGGGGACGCTGGCGGCGGTGCCTGAGGCGGCAGAGGAGCTCATGAAGTTTTATGCGCCTGATGCATCACCCGCATCCTGGGCTGTCAGGTTTGCTGCCAGCCAGCCTGATGTCATGATGGTCCTCTCAGGTATGTCCAACTATGACCAGCTTCTGGACAATACCTCATATATGGCCGGCTTTGTGCCATTGAATGAAGAAGAGATGGGAATAATACAGAAAGTGACGGAAATCATTAACAGCAGTATAGCTATTCCATGTACCGGGTGTCAGTACTGCGTTGAAGGATGTCCAAAAGAAATCCCAATACCAAAGTATTTTGCACTGTATAATGCATATAAGCAGTTTGGCGACCAGTCGAACTCTGTATTCTACTATAAGAATCATGAGGGAAAGAGCGGTCTGGCAGGCGACTGTGTAGAATGCGGCCAGTGCGAGAGCCACTGTCCCCAGCATCTGACTATTATTGACTATATGAAACAGGTGTCTGAATTATTTGATAAATAGCAGCCCTCAGTCAATCCGAATAAAAGATTCCTCAGAAATCTAAAATCTTTGTTTACTATGTATCTTGAGTTTTTTGTGAGAAGAAGTATAATAAAACCAAGAAAAACAAATAAATGCAACATAAAAACAACAAAAATACAAGAAAATAGTTCATAAAACAAAGATGGCTTACACGGAAGGAGAATAGATATGAGGATCTTAGATTCGAAATTCATGAGGGGATTTATAAAAATGGCGGATGACGGCTATCATCAGGGATGGCATGAAAGAAACGGGGGAAATCTGTCATACAGGCTCAGGGAGGCAGAGGTGGAGGATATCAGGCCCAGACTGAATGCAGCCGGGGACTGGATGCCTATCGGGACAAGTGTACCAGGTCTGGCCGGGGAATTCTTTCTGGTAACCGGCAGCGGCAAGTATTTCAGGAATATCATAGTTGACCCGGAAGCATGCCTGGCGATCATAGAACTGGACGAGTCAGGAGAGAACTACCGCATCCGCTGGGGACTGGTAGAGGGAGGACGTCCTACAAGTGAACTCCCCACCCATTTAATGAACCACGAAGTAAAAAAACGGGTGACAGGAGGAAAGCACAGAGTCATCTATCATGCCCACACTACAAATACCATAGCGCTGACATTTGTACTGCCCCTCAGCGATGAAGTATTCACAAGGGAGCTCTGGGAGATGGCCACAGAATGTCCTGTAGTCTTTCCTGAGGGTGTCGGCGTGATCGGGTGGATGGTACCGGGCGGAAGGGACATAGCAGTTGCGACCAGCAGGATGATGGAAACTTACAATGCTGCAATATGGGCCCACCACGGTATGTTCTGTTCAGGGGAAGATTTTGACCTGACCTTCGGCCTTATGCACACCATTGAGAAATCAGCTGAGATTCTCATCAAGGTCCTTTCCATGAGTCCGGTAAAGACCCAGACTATCACACCGGATAACTTCAGAAACCTGGCAGAAGGCTTCCATATCAGCCTGCCGGAGAAATTTCTTTATGAAAAACAGTAAAGTAAAACGGCCTTCAAAAGTTAGATCAGAAATCTGGCTTTTGAAGGCCGGCGCTTAGAAGCGTTTGTGCGCAGCTGCTCGAGAGGAGCAAAAGCGCCCGGTCGGAATTTTCAGACAAATGCAGCTTAAGCTGATCACAGTGGCTGGAGAGGCAGCCAGGAAGGGACTTGTAATGGAAATAAATAATAAGAAACATTATCTGTCTCAAATTAGGGTTTCTTTCTGTATGCTTCTTTTTGCCATATGCTTAACTATGAATGTGTTCTTTTGCGGGACTTATAATCTTTATGAATTGTTGGATAATACAGCTGCAATTGAGACGCAGGTAATTTCAGAAAGTGTTATGACCAATGAGGATGGTGATAATACAGCCTGTCTTAATACTTTATTTCTAAACAAAAATAAATCTGATAATAATACTATAGCAAAGAGTATATTCCCAATACTCATAACCGCAGCTGTTCCAAAAGTAATCAGCCTGTCTTTTTTTCTTATCATAGTTTTTCTCTTTTTACCCTTATTTATATTATTGCCTGATGACTGGACACTAGTTGATCAGAAGGTACGTCTGGATAATTAAATTAATTCCTGTTCAAATCATTGCAAATGCTCTGGAGCCATTTTTAAAATCAAACAATGGCTTTCTTTTTGTATGCAAATAAGCAGCAGGTATAAGCTGCATAATTGTTACGAGAGTGAAGCAGAGCTTGAATTGGAGGAATATGAATGAAAGAAAAAATATATAAATTATTTCTCACCTTAATAGTTTGCCTGTCCCTGGGTTCAGGTCCTATAGTCCAAAATGAGATGGCCAAGATGCTTGAAGCTCTTTCGGGAACAGATACCGCACAGGTTCAAGAACTTGATGAAGAAGATAAAGAGTCCGAAGAAATTTAGTATGCGCTCCGCCCTCTTTCGCATATACTTTCATGAAAGCATACTTGAGGGTGAAAAGTAATGGTGGATAAAGCATTGAACAGGCTCAGCCTGGAGACTTGTATGGGGCTGCTGATGATTCTGGCCGTGGCTCTGCTGGCTACTGTGGGTGTCACGAAATTAAGGGAGGGGAGCCTTGGAGGAAAGGATACGAAAGCCGTATCGTCGGGGGCGGCGCAGAGCGGAGAGGACGCGAAAGCTGCGGCGGATCCTTCCCAGACAGTTATTGCTGTGGATGCGGGACATGGGGGAGACGACCCGGGAAAGGTGGGCATCAACAGCGCCCTGGAAAAAGATGTGAATCTGGCAATTGCCCATAAGCTTAAAGATTACCTGACAGAAAAAGGGATCAAAGTGGTGATGACAAGGGAGACACAGGAAGGACTCTATGAAGCAGGAGCTGCCAATAAGAAACAGCAGGATATGAAGAAGAGATGTGAACTGATCGACGCTTCAGGTGCGGCTTTTACAGTCAGCATCCATCAAAACAGCTATACTTCAGAGAGCGTGCATGGGCCTCAGGTATTTTACTATACCCATTCCACTGAAGGGGAAGCCATTGCATCCTGCATACAGGAGTCCCTGAATACAGTTCTGGAAGTGGACCGTGCCAGGGAGATGAAAGCAAATGATACATATTATCTGCTGAAGAAGACAAAAAGCCCCACTGTTATTGTAGAGTGCGGCTTTTTGTCAAATTCTGAGGAGGCGTCCAAGCTGATAACAGAGGAATATCAGAGTAAGGTTGCCCAGGCAGTGGGTGAGGGTGTCCTTAAGGCGCTGGAAGGGAGGAAGTAAGATGTTACTATTCATACGTCACCGTCCCGCGGGGGGGACAGTAACAATAAGATGTTACTGTTCACTCCGTGACCAGTAACACGCTCCGCGATGCACAGAAACGGCAAAAAACGCCGTTTCGCGCTGCAAAACTCGGGATTTTCGTGCGTATTTCGCACGAAAACACCTCGCGGAATAGTGGTGTGTGAACAGTAACAATAAGATAACAGGTGCAGCAGATTATCTGTTATTAGCTTGTACTGGCGGGAAGTATCTGGTAATATGAAGGTAAAGGACTTGGTTAAAAGAGAATACTGCATTAGTTAATAGTGGTTTGGAATATAACAAAAGGAGAAAATAGTATGAAAAGAATATTAAAGTCCGGACCTGTAAAAGCAGCGGCTCTGCTGTGCATGGGCATGCTGGCCATGTCAGGATGCCAGGAGCCGCCCACACCCGCGGGCCTTTTACAGGAGGTATCAGAGAACATGGCCAGTGTTGGATCATATGCTGCCAATATGCTGGTGGAGATGGAGGTTACCGGGGAGATCATGGAGGGACAGACATCCACAATAGGCGTCAATGTGGATATGGACATTGAGTCGACTAAGGAGCCGTCGGCTGTCTATATGGGAGGCAGCGTTGGTATTTCCATGGTGGGAGTGAATCTCTCTGTTGACATAGAGAACTATACCATAAAAGAAAATGACGGGTACGTGTCATATACAAATGTGAATGAACAGTGGGTGAAAGAGAGTGTAGAATCAGAAAACACTGGGGCGGGGATCACGGCATTTAAGGACCTGGCCGGGGATGAAGGTGCATTTCTGCTGTCTGAGGACAAGTCTGTTGTCAATGACCAGAAATGCTATGAGTTAAAAGGAACCTTCGATGCTGATAAACTGCTGGATATCCTGAACAGTGCAGGAAATGCCGCTGACAGAGTGGGAGGCATGACAGGGGAGGTGGAATTTGGCGAGGCAAAGATTCCTGTAAGGATATGTATCTATGAGAAGACCCGGCTTCCGGCGCTTATGGAGATCGATCTGACTAAGACGATGCAGGCTTATATAGCAGGTGTGACTGATGAAGCTTCCTTGGATGATTTAAAGCTTATCATTACATATCACAGTTTTAATGATGTTGAGGAGATTATTATTCCAAGCCAGGCCAAAAAGGCTGTTGAGGAGACAAGGTCAAATGAATTAGGGGTGAGCGACCTGGAGAGGATCCTGGGAGGCGGTACCTGGCCGGAGACTGAAGGATCAGAGGAGGGGGCTCAGACTGAAAAAGAGTGGGGCGGCCAGTCCTCTATTGAGACAGCTCCGCCGCCAACGGAAGGGAGAACAGGGTGGCAGACATATGAGGTCTCATTTAATGGCAGAAGGATGGAGCTTCCATTTAAGGTGTCGGAGCTGGAAGCCATGGGGTATACATATGGAGATTATATGGATTCTGAATATGTGATAAACAAGGGACAATATGAATATGGGTTCATGCTGGAGCCAGGAGGCACGGAACTCTCAGTATTTTTCCTGAACAGGACAGATGGTCCCCTGGCGCTGAAGGACTGCGAGATCGGAGGGCTCCAGACAAACAATTGGTCAGGGGAGCCGGGCGGGGTAAAAATAGTATTTCCCCAAGGAATAAAGCTGGGTTCCGGGTTGGATGAAGTGCTGGAGGCCTATGGCAATCCCCAGGACGTATATGATTATGAGGAGGATTCCTGGATCTCGCTGTATTACTATAGTGATTCGGACAACTATATGAATTCAGTGGATATAACAGTAGATAGAGAGACGCAGAAGGTTATCGGCCTGAATATCAGTAAGCTGGACCAGGCTTTTTAGAGAGAGGCGGCATACACCGGGAACGGAACCGGCAGTATGCTGCCTGTTACTGTTTACTCCGTGACCAGTAACACGCTTCGCGGGACGGTGACGTGTGAATAGTAACTGCTGCCTTCCTGCGTATCACGGATAAAAAATTCTCAATTGCCCTTTTAAATCTCTGGTGGTATAATAACTCTAAATGGGCAGTTATAATCTGTGAAGACGGCAGCCGCCTAATGGACACGCCAGCGTGTCCGCTCAGCTCGTTGCCCGCGGAAATAAATAATGAAGGAAGAGTGAGGAAAACTATGGAAACAAGCATCGTGGTCATTCGGCCTGAGACTGAAGAGGAAGACATAAAAAGGGCCGGGGATATCCTGAAGAGGGGCGGTCTTGTTGCATTTCCAACAGAAACCGTATATGGCCTGGGGGGCAATGCTCTTGATGCGGAGGCATCAGCCAGGATATATGCGGCTAAGGGCCGGCCGTCTGACAATCCTCTGATCGTACATATTGCAGCGATAGAAGACCTGTATGGAATCACAGAGGAAGTTTCCGGGAGGGCAGAGCTGCTGGCAGAGGCATTCTGGCCGGGGCCTCTTACCATGATATTTAAGAAGAATGAGAAAGTGCCTTATTCAACAACAGGAGGGCTTGACACGGTAGCTGTGCGTTTTCCAGGGCATGAGATTGCCAGGAAAGTCATAAAGGCCGGGGGCGGGTATGTGGCGGCTCCAAGCGCCAATACTTCGGGCAGGCCAAGTCCCACTGAGGCAGCCCATGTCATAGAGGATCTGAGCGGAAAGATTGATATGATCGTAGACGGGGGCAGCGTGGGAATCGGGCTGGAGTCCACGATCGTGGATATGAGTGTGGATGAGCCGGTGATACTCAGGCCGGGGTATATCAGCCAGCAGATGATCGAAGATGTGATAGGGCCGGTGAAAATGGACGCGGCGCTTTTAAGCGCTGACAGTAAGGCAAGGCCAAAAGCACCCGGAATGAAGTACAAGCACTATGCTCCGAAGGCAGATCTTGTGATAGTAGAGGGGGATCCCGAAAAAGTCATTAACAGGATCAGCCGGCTGGCGGAGGAAGCGCAGGCAGACGGAAGAACAGTAGGAATCATCTGCACAGAAGAGACAGTGGAAAGGTATAAGACGGGCATCGTCAAATCGGCCGGAACGAGGAGTTCTGAGATTACGATTGCACAGCATCTGTATGGGATTTTAAGGGAATTTGATGAACTGGAGGTTTCACAAATCTATTCGGAGGCTTTTGACACTCCAAAGATGGGTGAGGCTATCATGAACCGGCTGATAAAGGCTGCAGGGCATCAGATCATGAAGGTATAAGGAGCAGGCTGGAAAATGAAGCGGTATGACAAATTAATATTCGTAAGTAACAGCGATACCTGCCGGGGCCCTATGGCTGAAGCAGTACTGAAAAAAAAGTTTTTGCTGGATGAGCTGGTCATCGAATCAAAGGGATTAGTAGTATTGTTTCCTGAACCGGTCAACCAGAAGGCTGAGGCGGTCCTGGCTGCAAAGGGGATCAATGTGAAAGGACATATGTCCGGCCAGCTGGAGCAGGGAGATTTCGGTGAGAGGATCCTTGTTCTGGTTATGGAAGAGTCTGAAAAGATAAAGATATACGAAGAGTATGACAGGGCGGTAAATGTATATTTGCTTACTGAATACATAAAGGAGAGGGGAGATATCCCCAATCCGCTGGGCAAAGGCCTTGCAGATTACGGCGAGTGTTATGAGCTGTTAGATGATTTGATCACGAAACTGGTAGTAGTATTAAATGAGGAGGAGCTTTTATGTTAGCGATTGGTTGTGACCATGGTGGATATGAATTAAAGAAGGAGATCCTGGCCTGGCTGGATTCAAAGAATATTGAATACAGGGATTTTGGCTGCCACAGTACGGAAGCCGTCAATTACCCGGTGTATGCCAAAGCTGTGGCGGAGGCAGTGGTGAGCGGTGAGTGTGAAAAAGGGATACTGGTCTGTGGTACGGGGATCGGCATTTCTATCGCGGCCAATAAGGTGCACGGGATCCGCGCTGCACTCTGCAGCGACTGTTTCAGCGCCGAAGCCACAAGGCTCCACAATGATGCAAATGTACTGGCCCTGGGCGGCCGTGTGGTAGGGGCAGGCCTTGCCATTAAGATCGTGGAGACGTTCCTGAATACTCCGTTTTCTGAAGAACAGAGGCATAAAGACAGGATAGCAATGATAGAAGACTGATAGTTACTAGTTGCGGAACCACGCTTATCCAGAATATAAAAGGTTTTGGAAACAGCAGCTGTGAGCAGCATAAAACAACCTAAGATTGGAAAAAATACTTACAAGAGAGAGTTGGAGGAAAGAACATGTCAAAAGTAATGGTAATGGATCATCCGCTGATACAGCATAAGATAGGCATCATAAGGAGAATGGAGACCGGCTCCAAGGAGTTCAGAGAGATGATAGGCGAGATAGCCATGCTGATGTGCTATGAGGCTACCAGAGATCTGAAGCTTGTTGATGTCAATATAGAGACACCTATCTGTGAGATGACGGCTAAAGAGCTGGCGGGGAAGAAGCTGGCTGTTGTTCCCATACTCCGTGCCGGACTTGGTATGGTTGACGGGATGCTGACTATGATACCTGCTGCCAAAGTGGGGCATATCGGTCTTTACAGAGACCCTGAGACACTGGAGCCTGTGGAATACTACTGTAAGCTTCCGGCAGACTCATCAGAGCGTGAGGTATTTGTGGTAGATCCCATGCTGGCCACAGGAGGTTCTTCAGTGGCGGCTATCCAGATGCTGAAGGACAAAGGGGTAAAGCGTATCCGTTTCATGTGCATCATAGCAGCACCGGAGGGTGTTAAGAGGATGAAGGAGACACATCCGGATGTGGATATATATATCGGCGCTCTTGACAAATGCCTGAATGACCATGGTTATATAGTGCCGGGCCTGGGTGATGCCGGAGACCGTATTTTTGGCACTAAATAATGGATTAAGGTTATTTTAAGTAGTTTTAGTAAATCTCCTATGTTAGAATAGGTTCTGTGAGGGAATATTCTGACATAGGAGATTTTTGGTTACTGGTCACAGAGTGAACAGTAACAATTTTTGCGTTTAACAAGATAAGCGATAAATAGGTGAGGAGATATTATGGCATTTTATACAGATAAAGCAAATGAGATCATTGCGGAGGTCAAGCGGGCGGTTATAGGGAAGGATGACTGTGTGGAAAAGGTTTTGATGGCCATGCTGGCAGGGGGCCATATCCTGCTGGAGGATATACCGGGAGTTGGGAAAACCACCATGGCACTGGCCTTTTCAAAGGTTATGGACCTGAAACAGAACAGGGTGCAGTTTACACCAGATGTGCTTCCAGCGGATATTACAGGCTTTACGATATATCAGAAGAATACAAATGAATTTACCTTTCAGCCGGGTGCAGTCATGTGCAACCTGTTCCTGGCAGATGAGATCAACAGGACATCTCCGAAGACACAGTCAGCCCTGCTGGAGGTAATGGAAGAAGGGAATGTGACCGTGGACGGGGTGACAAGGGAGGTGCCGAAGCCTTTTGTAGTTATGGCTACCCAGAATCCTGTAGGCTCTGCGGGAACCCAGATGCTGCCGGAATCACAGCTGGACAGGTTTATGATCTGTATGAGTCTTGGATATCCTGATATTGAGAATGAGATCGCGATCATAAAGGACAGGAGTGTTGGGAATCCGCTTGACCGCCTCTATCCCGTCATCCATGCAAAGGAACTGCTGGAAATGCAGAAGGAGACGGAGCAGGTGTTTATCCATGATGTGCTCTACAGTTATGTGGCTAAGCTCATAGCAGCGACTCGTGAAGATCCCATGCTGGAGCTGGGGGTCAGCCCCAGGGGCACACTGGCCCTGACCAGGATGATCAAGGCGGCGGCCTATATAAATGGGCGTGATTATGTCACACCAAATGACGCTGTAAAAGTTTTTAAGGATGTCACCCTGCACAGGATAAAGCTGAATGCCAAGGCAAGGGTGAATCATGTGACACCTGATTCGGTGCTGGATGGAATACTGGAAAAGGTGCCGAAGCCTACACCAAAGCGGAGATAAATTTTATGAAAAACAAGATTATTTATCTGGTGCTCATACTTGCCACGGCATATGTATACATCATGTTTGACAGTGATGTGCCGCTTGTGCTGCTGGGATTTGAGATCCTTCTGCCTGTTTTTCTGTTTGTGACCCTGCTTTCGCAGCGGAGCTGCTTAAAACCGGGTATCAGGATACGCGTGCCTGTAGTTCAAAAAGGCCAGAAGATACAGGTGGAGATCACGGCGGACAACAGCGGCCTGCTTCCTGTCAGCAGGATGATGTTTAAGGTGGTATATGTAAGCAGCTATGGATTCAAGTCAGAGAAAGAAAAGATAGTGGGACTGGCTGATGGCCATGATTCCATGGTATGTCATTATGAGGTAGATTATCCGTACAGCGGCCGTCTGCAGTTTTCGCTGCAGAAAGTAAAAGTGTGGGACTACCTGAAGGTCTTTTCCATGTCTGTTAACTGCAGCGGAAGTGAGACTGTCAATGTGCTGCCCAATCTCTATGAAATGAATCTTGTCATATCGCCCAGGACGAGAAACTTTCCTGTGGACGGGGATGAATATGATAAGACCCGGAGCGGGGATGATGTCTCGGAGATATTTCAGGTGAGGGAGTTTCGGAACGGGGATACTCTTCAAAAAGTGCACTGGAAATTAAGCGCCAAGGCGGACGAGCTTATGACAAAGGAATACAGTCTTCCAAAAGGGTGCAGCGTGCTTATCCTCCTTGATTTTCAGCATGAGAAGGGGAGAAACTGCGGGGAAGAGCAGATGGACAGATTTATTGAGACAGCTGCTTCTCTGATGTTTGCCCTGACTGAGCAGGAATGTATGCATTATATATTCTGGTATGACGGAGCAAGAGACAGCGCCAGGCGTTTTCTTGTCCAGGATGAAGAACAGCTGTATGAGGCTATCGGAGAAATGCTCCGGGTAGCGCCTTATATGGGAAACTATGACATGATGGAGGCATACCGGGCGGAGTATAATGAGATGAATTTCTCTACAGTGCTCCGGCTTGGGACAGACCTTAAGCTGTGGAGGAACGGGGATCTGGCGGCCGAGTTTTCAGACAAGCCCCTGCAGCAGCAGTTTGCGTCCTTTGAATTGGAAGTTTAGGTGTAAAGAATGGTATTGTTTATTTGTTATCTGGCCGGTATATTCGGCACTGTGTTCAGCTTCCTGGAAGCTTTTCCGGTCCCGTATAATGCATCATTTTTATATGCCGGTATTTTGTTTTTCAGCCTGCTTTTAGGGCTTATTTACATTGGGAAAAAATATCTGAAGCTGACGCTGCCGTTCACCATGGCTGTTTATATCTGGGCCATGTATCTGAATTTAGAAAAGATAAGTTCCGGAGCTTATATTCTCGTAGATGTCATCAGGATGGAGATACGGAACTACCTTTATGTGGAAGAGAATATCATGACAGGTACACAGACAGAAAGCATGGAGGTCACAATGGTGCTTCTGTTTGTCATGTTCGTGTTTGCTATATTCCTGTTCTACGGTACGGTAGCCAGGGGGAGCAGATTTATTGCAGTGGCATCTACTGCCATACCGGCAGTGGGCGGTCTGGCCATAGGGAAGGTTCCTTCTCTGTTCACCCTGTGCCTGCTTGGGCTGTGCTATCTGGGAGCCTTTACGGCAGGAGGGCTGAAGTACGGCAGCATGGGCGGCGGACAGGACTGGGAAGAGGAAGAAAAATATATCAGCCGTGTCCGCCAGAAAAGTGTCCTTTTTATAGGGGCAGGAGCTATTATCATTTTTGCAGTCAGCTACTATCTGATGGCGCCGGCCCTGGGGGCATTTCTGGGGGATAAGGCAGAGGCGAGGCAGGCGATACAGGATACAGACCTTCTCACATGGGCCAGGGGACTGCTGCCGGAGGCGAAAAAGCAGGATGGCGGCAGAGTGATCACCAGCGGCAACCTGCCGGAGGAGAAGCACCCGGGATTTACAGGTGAGACGGCGCTGCGTGTGACAACTGACGTAATTCCACAAAACGTGGTCTACCTGAAGGGATTTACAGGAGCTGAATATACAGGCAGTACATGGAAACCTCTGAGTGAAGATGTATATCAGTCGGATCCCTATGACAGGGCTGAGGCGATTGAGAATTACGTGGGTGAATCATGGGAAAATGAACTTACTATAAAAAGAGAACAGGCATCAAGAGGGGGATATGCCCCATATTTTTCAAGGAAGCTTTCCAACGGAGGGTCTGATGCAGAATTTTTTCTTTATTTTCAGAGGCGTGATTTTGAGGAGATCATTCTGCGAGGCCAGGAGATGGGACTTTCACCTGCCTGGGACAGCAGTGATTACCAGCAGTATGTCTATGAGAATTATCTGAGCTATCCGGCGGATAGGCTCTCCAGGCTGGAGCAGCAGTGCAGGGAAAATCCTCAGGAGAGTATTGCAGGAGTCAGGGATTATATTATCTCCTATTTGACAGGTACCTGTGCATATAACCTTCAGTCAGGCGATCTGCCTGCGGGGGAGGATTTTACAGAATATTTTCTGTATGAGAGAAGAGAGGGGTACTGTGTGCATTTTGCCACAGCAGCTGTGCTCATGTTCAGAATGTATGGAGTCCCTGCCAGGTATGCCACAGGCTATGCCGTCCCTGCCGGGGAATTTTATGAAAACGGCGGAAACTATATGGCGGAGGTGCCGGACTCCATGGCGCATTCCTGGGCGGAGATCTATTTGGATGGGACGGGCTGGGTGCCTGTGGAGGCTACGCCGGGTTATGGGATACAGAGTGAGGCAGCATCTCCCTTTGAGACTATTGCCCCAGGGGAAATGCAGACTGAAATGCAGCCGGCGGGGCAGACGGACAGCCAGGGAAATCTTCAGACTGAGGATCAGGGAAAAAATAAAGCTTCAGAGACAGCCGGGAACAGAACAGGCAGCGGAAGTGTCTGGGGCGTACTTGGCGGTCTGGTATTCACGGCAGTTTTTATTTTTCTGCTGGCTGCGGGGATCTTTGTAAGAAGAGCAGTTATCATTGAAAGGCGGAGGAAGAAGGATGTGGCCGGAATATTCAGCGATGTCCTGAAAGTGCTCACAGAAGCCGGACTGCCCGGGGAGACAGACTGTCTCGCACAGGATTTCGTCTCGAAGGTCCATGACCAGTTTAAATGGCTGTCGGAGGAAGAGCTGGACAAGATGGTGGAAATGGCCATGAGAGCTAATTATGGCAGAGAGAAGATGACAAAGGAAGAAAGACTCTACATGCGCAGTATGTACCGCTATATCTGTGTACAGACAGGTAAGATTATGGGCAGATGGGGAAAAATAAAACTCAGGTTCCTGAAAGCTTATTACTAAACTGTTCCAAAATATGTCCTGCAGAGCGTCCTGGGTAACTGTTCAGCCTTCCACAGTTCCGCGAGGTGTTTTCGTGCAAAATGCACGAAAATCCCGAGAGCTGCAGCGCCAAAATGCTGTTTACAGCATTTTGTGTGCATCGCGGAGCGTTGTTATAGTTCACACGGCTAAACTATAACATTATGTAGTTTCACGGCGCCTGTCCGCTCTTTTCCTCCTGATCCTCTATGTATTTCTGAAGCCTGCAGAAATCACCTTTATATATGATGGTCAGCAGTGCATTCAGCTGCCTCAGGGAAGTGAGGATCATATCCTTGGAGATCATCTCCTGTTCTCTGGCATCAGCCAGCTCATCCAGATCCACGACTTTCACAAAGCCGTCAGGAGAGATGATCACATCAGCCAGCAGATCAGTGAAGACATATGTGTCTGATTCCTTATCATACGTATAGGATACGATATCGCAGTACCAGCTGAGCAGTTTTCCTTCCCTGTCATAAAATTTGCTGACTTTCACACCATGTTCCAGAAAATAACATGACAGGCCATGGTCAAGGTCTTTTTTGGGATGCAGGGTTACCCATTTAGTGATTATCACATGTTCATCACGATAGAGCAGGATATCATCCTTTAAGAGGATACATTCTTCGGGTATCAGCCGTTTTCTGTAAATTTTCAATGTTTCCATAAGCACCTCTCTTCCAGAGGCGTCCGTTGTCCAGCAGGCAGATCCGGGCGCATCTTAAGTCTCATTTTTTATCAGAGTTAAAGAATCGTTTTCTACAAATTCCTGATCAGAGGATTTTCTTTTGTAATAAGTCAGGTTGTAGGAATCAGGGTCGGTCAGCTTCAAAAACTGGCTGGGCGTATAGCCGGTGATCTCCTTAAATACCCTGTTAAAGGTCCTGACATTGTTAAACCCGCAGTTTAAGGCTACATCCGTGACCCGGCTGGAGGTATTCTTGAGCCTGGCGGCGGCTTGCTCCACACGTACCATGTTCAGGTAGGTCACGAAATTAATGCCTATGAGCTTTTTAAATACCTTGGAGAAATGGCTTTCGCTGAAATTCATCTTTTCAGCAGCATAGGTCAGCGTTATGTTGTCAGCATAGTGCTCATCCATATATGAAAGAAGCTGCTGCATGTCATACAACAGGCTCATCCGTTTATTTTCACTTGTCATATCCTGGCAGCTCTGAGGACGTTTCCTTTTCAGAAGATACCAGAAATCCCTGAGCCTGGCAGTCACGATCTCCTTATAATAAGGCTCCTTCTCCTTCAGCTCACGGCTGACATCGGCAAACAGCGCCAGGACATCCTTTTCCATGCCGTATCTCTTCAGTTCTGAAGCAGATACCAGCGGTGAGGCAAAATGTGAGTGGTTATACAGTGAGCTTAAGATACTGGTATCAAAAATAATAAAATCAAGCACATTTTTCATCTTAGAGGAATCACTATAATGAAAATCGCCCGTATCGATGACGACCAGGTCACCTTTATGGGCGGTAAAATTGTGCTCGTTGATACTCAGATGGGCAGAACCGGAGCGCACAAAAATAAACTCTATTTCCTGATGCCAGTGGGCCAGGAAACTGATATCCTGGTAAGAGGAATGCCAGACCATAAAGTCTGAATCATAGCTTCGCACTTCGTGAAATGCCTTCATGATTTCTCTCCTTTCGTACTTTGAACTGAGTATACCAAAAATCACAAAAATTGTCCATATCATAACAGAATTTTACGTGCAAACCGGAAGATTATGTTGTATAATTAGTACATAAAATGCGGACCGGAATTAGGCGCATTAGTTAAAATGTATAAACAAACCCAATTATTTAAACAAATGGAGGAGATTGAAATGGCAGAAAGCAGATTAATCGGCGGTTATCCAGTTATCGGAATCAGACCAACCATTGATGGACGCAGGGGTGCCCTGGACGTTAGAGGTTCTCTGGAAGAGCAGACAATGAACATGGCTAAATCAGCAGCTAAATTATTCGAAGAGAATTTAAAATATTCAAACGGTGAACCGGTAAAGGTTGTCATCGCTGATTCTACGATCGGACGTGTAGGCGAGACAGCAGCCTGTGCTGAAAAGTTCAGAAAAGAAGGTGTTGACATTACAGTGACTGTAACACCATGCTGGTGCTACGGAGCAGAGACAATGGATATGGATCCGCAGACCATCAAGGCTGTATGGGGATTCAACGGAACAGAGAGACCTGGCGCAGTTTACCTTGCATCAGTTCTGGCTACACATGCACAGAAGGGACTTCCAGCATTCGGTATCTACGGACATGACGTATGTGATGCAGATGACACGGAAATTCCTGAAGACGTAAAAGAAAAATTATTAAGATTCGGCCGCGCGGCAGTTGCAGCAGCTTCCATGAGAGGAAAATCCTACTTACAGATCGGTTCTATCTGTATGGGTATCGGCGGATCTATCATTGATTCAGACTTTATCGAGTCCTACTTAGGCATGCGTGTAGAATCTGTTGACGAAGTGGAAATCATCCGCCGTATGACAGAAGGCATTTATGACGAGGCAGAATTCCAGAAAGCTCTTGCATGGGCTAAAGAAAAATGCAATATCGGTTTTGACAAGAACCCAGAAGAACTGCAGGCTTCCCAGGAAGAGAAAGAAAAACAGTTCGAGTTTGTTGTTAAGATGGCAGTTATCGTAAAAGACCTGATGAACGGAAATAAAAACCTGGATGCTAAATTCTCCGAGGAAGCTATCGGACATAATGCGATCGCTGCCGGATTCCAGGGACAGAGACAGTGGACAGACTTCTATCCGAACGGTGACTTCGCTGAAGCAGTTCTGAATACATCCTTTGACTGGAACGGAGCAAGAGAGCCATATATTCTTGCTACAGAGAATGACGTATTAAACGGACTTGGCATGATGTTCATGAAGCTCCTCACAAACAGAGCTCAGATTTTTGCTGATGTGCGTACATACTGGAGCCCGGAAGCAGTTAAGAAAGCTACAGGATACGATCTGGAAGGCGTAGCGAAAGATGCTGGCGGATTCATCCATCTGATCAACTCCGGTGCAGCCTGCCTGGATGCATGCGGCGAAGCTAAAGATGAGAATGGCAACGGCGTTATGAAAGAATGGTGGAATGTAACAGAAGCAGATCAGGATGCCATCATGGCTGCTACTACCTGGAATGCAGCTGACAACGGATACTTCCGTGGAGGCGGATATTCATCACGTTTCGTGACAAGAGCTGAGATGCCTGCAACAATGATCCGTCTTAACCTTGTAAAGGGCTTAGGACCGATGCTGCAGATCGCAGAAGGCTGGACAGTTAATCTTCCGGAAGAGGTTTCTGACAAGCTCTGGAAGAGAACAGACTATACATGGCCATGTACATGGTTTGCACCGAGAACAACAGGCGAAGGAGCATTCAAGACAGCTTATGATGTAATGAATAACTGGGGCGCTAACCATGGTGCAATCAGCTACGGACATATCGGAGCTGACCTTATCACAATGTGTTCAATGCTGAGAATCCCGGTTGCTATGCACAATGTTCCGGAAGACAAGATCTTCAGACCTGCATCATGGAATGCATTTGGCATGGACAAAGAAGGCGCTGATTACAGAGCCTGCTCAACATATGGTCCGCTTTACAAATAAATAGACCTGGGGCTTCATCTGTTAATGGGATTAACATTGATGAAAAAGCCATATTTATAAAAGAAATTTCCATTTAAAAAACACCTCCTGTCCGCTAGACTGGTTTAATCACATGATAAATCAGAGGCGGCAGGAGGTATTTTTATGTTATATCCTAAAAATAAAAAAAAGGAATTGACACAAGAGCTTTTCCGTGATCCGGGCAGTGAATACAGGGGGACACCCTTCTGGGCCTGGAACTGCAGGGTCACGGAAGGGCTGATAGATGAACAGCTTGAGATTTTTAAGAAAATGGGATTCGGCGGGGTGCATCTGCATCCGCGTACAGGAATGGAAAATGATTATCTGAGCAGCGAGTATATGAAACTGGTACGTCACGCGGACGAGAAGGCTAAAGAGAAGGGGATGTTAATCTGGCTCTACGATGAAGACCGATATCCCTCAGGCAGTGCCGGTGGCATAGTTACAGAAAAACTTGAATTCAGGGCAAGGCATTTGCTGCTGAGCAGGGAAAGAAAGACAGATATGTGTGAATCCATAGAAGAATTCGAGAGGAAGGTTGTGGAAGGCGGAAAACCGGCGGGATATTTTCTGACAGCTTACAGGATCAAAACGGTGGACGGCTGTCTTGTATCATACAGACAGATAGAAGGGGAGATACCGGAATTGGACACCGTGCAGGATGAGAAAAAAGAAGGAAAACTCTGGCTGGCGTATGTGGAGCTAATGCGTGAAAGCCCCTGGTACAATGACCAGACTTATGTGGATGTGCTCAATAAGAAGGCTGTGGAGAAATTTATTGAGATCACCCACGAGAAGTATTACAGGGAGCTGGGAGAAGAATTCGGAAAATCAATACCTGCCATTTTTACAGATGAACCACAGATCAAGGGGAGCATGGCGCTGCCTGATGGTGAGTCGGACTACGATGTGACGCTTCCGTTTACAGATGACCTGCCGCAGACTTTTGAGGAGAGCTGGGGGACGCCTTTTCTTCAAGTATTGCCGGAGATATTGTGGGAGCTGCCGGAGGGCAGGGTATCTGTTAACAGGTATCATTACCATGACCATCTGGCAGAGCGGTTTGTATCCTCATACTCTGATACGATTGCTGGGTGGTGCGGTGAACATGGGATAGCCATGACAGGACACTATATGTCAGAGCCAACCCTGTATTCCCAGACTCTGAGGCTGGGGGAAGCCATGAGGTGCTACAGGAATCAGCAGATTCCCGGAGTGGATATCCTGTGCGGGGACCCGGAGTATTCAACAGTCAAACAGGCAGTCAGTGTTGCCAGGCAGAAGGGGCGGGAGGCTGTAATCTGTGAGCTGTACGGAGTGACAAACTGGGACTTTGATTTTAAAGGGCATAAGGTACAGGGAGACTGGCTGGCCGCCCTTGGAGTGACTGTCAGGTGCCATCATTTATCTTTTATGTCTATGGAGGGGGAGGCGAAAAGGGACTGGCCTGCATCAATTAATTACCAGTCTCCCTGGTATGGGAAATATTCTTATATAGAAAATTATTTTGCCAGGGTGAACACAGTGCTGACCAGGGGAAAGGCTGATGTGAAGGTAGGCGTTATCCATCCCATTGAATCCTACTGGATCAGTTATGGGCCTGTGGCACAGACACAGGATATACGTGACCAGCTGGATCTGGAGTATAAAGAGCTGATGGAATTCCTTCTGTTTGGAATGATAGACTTTGACCTCATCTCGGAATCTCTGCTTGGCGGGAAGGATGGGGCTGCTGCCTGTCCTTACCCCAGGAGGGACAGGCAGAGACAAAGGCCGGAATTCAGGGTTGGTGAGATGTCATATCAGACCATCCTGGTTCCGGGACTGCGGACTATAAGGAGCAGTACGCTGGAGAAGCTGGAGCAGTTTGCGGCAGCCGGCGGAAATATTATTTTTGCAGGCAGGATCCCGCAGCTGGTTGATGCCCTGCCGTCACAGAGAGCAGCAGAGCTGGCTGCCGGATCAAAAGTCATATCATTTGACCGCAGAGAAATACTGGCTGCCCTTGATAGTGACAGGAGTGTAGAGATACAGCGCATGGACGGCAGACTTACGGATGACCTGTTTTATCAGATGCGTGAGGACGGTGGTACAAAATGGCTGTTTGTCTGCCATGTGAATCAGAAGAAGACAAGACTGGACCAGGCGCAAGAATTGTTAGTAAGGATCCGGGGTGAATATGAGGTGACGGCCTGCGATGCGCTCAGCGGAGAGATATCGAAGGCAGAAGCGGGGACAGAAAAAGGCTGGACATGTATAAAGACAGTGATGTATGCCCAGGACAGCCTCCTGTGGAAACTGTCAGAGAGGGAGAGTGACGCAAACATCGGTGAAGAAGATGAGAAAAGAGCGCCGATCAGGACAGGTGAGAGGATCAGTACATATGGACTTGTAGCAGGACCCCGTCATGCTTGCACCGGAGGAAATGAAATTCTGAAGACTATTTACGAGCCTGACTCTTACAGTATGTCTGAGCCGAATGTACTTTGCCTGGACAAAGCTGTCTGGAAGCTGGATGACGGACCTGAGCACAGGGCAGAAGAGATATTGAGGCTGGATAATGAGATAAGGCATGTTCTTGGCTATCCGCTGAGGCAGGATGCCTGCAAACAGCCCTGGTGCATAAGGGAAGCTCCTGAAGACCATACAGTCACTCTGAAATATGCTATAAAGTCAGAGATTGATTCAGGAGAGCTTCTTCTTGCCATGGAGCGTCCATGGAAGGCAGAACTGTGGTGGAATGGTGAGAGAGTCAGAATGTGGGAACATCCCAGGGAGGAGGCAAGGATAGCATGTGAAGGTGATGTGTCACAGTATTTTGTAGACTCCTTCATCAGGACAGTCCAGGTACCGCCGCTCAAAAAAGGTGAGAATGAACTGATCCTGAGGATTCCGTTCGGCCGCAGGACAAACCTGGAGAATCTTTATATTCTGGGAGATTTTGGGGTGGAGGTCCGGGGAACATCGGCGGAAGTCACCAGCCGGACGGAAAAGCTGTATTTTGGTGATATCACACGGCAGAAATTCCCGTTCTATGGAGGAAATGTAAATTACAGAATGCATTTTGAACTGGAGAATGAAGGAAAGGCAGCTGTCAGAGTACCGCATTTTGCTGCGTCTGTCCTGGAGGTATTTATAGATGGCAGGAGTGCGGGACTGATTGCATTTGCGCCTCACACTCTGCAGGCTGGGGTACTGGCGGCAGGAGTACACACACTTGAGATATGCGCATACGGAAACAGATTCAATACATTTGGAATGCTGCATAATGCAAATCCTGAATATAAGTGGTATGGACCTAATTCATACCGCACAGCAGGAAGTGACTGGAGCGAGGCGTGGTGCCTGAGACCGGCGGGAATATTGTCAAGGGTGGAAATACTGTCTGCATAAACAGCGGGGAAATAAGCTGCCTTAGGGGAGGGGGGCTTAAGCACTAGAATATATTAAATAAGAGGCTGCCACTTTTTGCTGTGGCAGCCTCTTATTTGATACATATAGATCCTGAATATCCCAAATCTGTCAGCATGCCAGAATATTTTTGGCATCTTTAACATAATTGTCTACATCTTCTCTTGTGATGCAAGGTTTGTTGTTCCAGCGTCCTGGATGGCTTATACCCAGCTCACGCCTCATCTTGCGGTAATATTCTTCTGTTTCCTTACTCTCAAAATTTAATTTTATCATAACCTTACTCCTTTCCGGCAGACATGTGCTTTAGTCCCGCGTGCAAGTCCCCAATACTTATAAAGCGGTGTCTTTTCTGATACTTTAAATATATCACTTTCAGGACAGAATACAAGTGAAAAATAAGCCGCCGGACACGGATTAGACAGCAGTCAGGATCAAGCGGGCCTGACTTTGTCCCGCTGCCGGCAGGAATAAAATTAACGTTGTCGCCGTGCTTTTTGCATGCTATACTGACATGGAGGACAAATAGTTGGAAGACTCGGGAGAGAAGATGATGAAACAGGAAAAAAGGAAATGGGGATATTTTAATATAGCTCTGGCGGCTATTATCATCGTGACACTGGGTATCGTTTTTGCCAGGCTGTTCTATATCAGCTCCCAGGACAAGATCCTGAATACTTTGGGGGAAATATCTGAGCAGGAAGTGAAGGTGCTCCGCAAGGAAATTGAGAAAGGGAAGCAGACGCTTAATAATCTGGCAGTGTATATCGGGCAGGATGAATCACTTGACATGGAAGCTGTCCTTAAGAAGCTTACGGCAGTTGATAATGTAAATGGTTTTAAGAGGATGGGGATCATTAGGCCTGACGGACAGGCATTTACTACAGATTCTAAAGAAATGTACCTGGGAGACAGGGAGTATTTTAATATATCAATGAATGGTGAGCAGGCGGTGTCAGATACTCTCATAGATGTAGAGGGCGGCGGCAAGATCAATGTATACAGTGCGCCTGTCACTTTCCGGGATGGCAGCAGGTGTGTCTTATTTGCCACATATGAGATGGTTTCCTTTGAAAATACGCTTTCAACAACCACATTCAAGGGAACAGGGCACAGCTATGTGGTCAAAAAAGATGGTGAACATATAGCGGGCCAGAGTATGAAAGGCGGACTGGGAGCCTTTGAGAATGTTTTTGAGCTGCTGGGTGCTTCGGAAAAGAATCAGGCGGCTGTAAGCCAGATGAAATCAGATATGGGCAGCGGAGCTTCAGGAAGCGTTACGGTCACTGCAGGTGACAAGTCTTATATTTACTATCAGCCTATGGAGATAAATGGCTGGTATCTTCTAAATATTGTGCCTGTCTCTGTGGTGGAGAGAGATATTAACGGATCTCTTGTACTTACGTACCTGTTTGCTGCCATTTGTATCATAGCGCTTATCATACTGCTGCTGAATATAGGAAGAGAGAGAAGACGGGGCAGGGAGGCGATTGAGAAGGCGGCTTTTGTGGATCCGGTTACAGGAGGAAATACCTTTGCCAAGTTTAAGATGGATGCACAGAGGGTTTTAAGAACGGACAGAGGCGGGACATATGCCATGACAGTCCTGAATATTTCCAAATTTCAGTATATAAATGATTTGTTCGGTTATGAGGAAGGAAACAGGGTACTGAGGCATATCGCAGATGTTATATCCAGAAGCCTCACAGGCGAGGAAATCTTTGGGCGCAAAGAGGGGGATCATTTTATAATCCTCATGAAGTACGGATCGGACGAAGCCATGCAGGAGAGGATGGAAGTTCTGATAGAGGAGACATGCAGTTTTGCCAGGCAGGAGAAGAAGCCATATGAGATCAAGCTGCTGGCAGGCGTGTATAAGATAGAGGAGAAGATGATATCTATCGATACCATGGCAGACCGCGCAGAGATGGCCCTTGCCAGGGATGACAGAAAGCCCTTCCAGAGGTGTACCTTTTATGATGATACCATAAGAGACAGAAAGATCCGGGAAAAGGAAATTGAAGACAGTTTTGAAGCGGCCCTGAGGGCAGGGGAATTTGTAGTTTATTATCAGCCTAAATATGATATAAGAAAGGACAGGTTCTTTGGCGCTGAAGCGCTGATCAGGTGGAAGACATCGGATGGAAGCCTGATTGCTCCGGACTCTTTTATCGGGATCTATGAGGGAAATGGAATGATAGTGAGGCTGGATCAGTATGTGTTTGAAAGAGTATGCATACAGATCAGGCGGTGGCTGGATTTGGGATATGAGGTCACTCCAGTCTCTGTCAATGTCTCCAAGGTCCACCTGTACAGGACAGACTTCGTGGAATCGTATCTGGGGATCATAAGAAGATATAAGGTGCCTGTGGAGCTTCTCCAGCTGGAATTAACAGAGACAGTGCTTTTTGACAATGAGCAGATGCTGAAAACTATTTTGGAAGAATTCCGCAGGGCCGGTATACAGATACTGATGGACGATTTTGGGTCAGGATACACCTCAATAGGTATGCTCAAGGATATGCCTATAGATGAGATTAAGCTGGACAAATCACTTGTGGAGGATTATGGACAGAGCGTGCGTGTGCAGAAGATATTAAAAAGCATTATCAGCCTGTCACATGAGCTGGGACTGGAGGTAGTGGCAGAAGGTGTGGAGATACAGCAGGAATATGATTTTCTTGCGGGTATCGGATGTGACTATATACAGGGATACTTCTGTTCAAAGCCCCTGCCGGCAGACAGTTATACAGAGCTGGCATATTCAGGCAGGAAGCCGGAGCGTGAACAGTAACAACCAGATAAACTGCGGAAATGGTGTCTTGACAAATACAGTAAATTGGCATAGAATGGGCGTATTGAGAGAAACCGGCTGAGAAAAGGGATAGTATATCTGGGAAACTCATCAGAGAGAGGGCTGTTGGTGTGAGGCCTTTGTGGATAACAGATAGAACCTGCCTTGGAGCCCTGCATGAAAATGCAGCGTATATCCGGCGTTAACGGTGAAATGAGATGGCAGCCTGAGGGCTGCTGATAAGGGTGGTACCGCCGGGTAGAGAATGACTGCCGGCCCCTTGTGCATATTATGCATGAGAGGCCGGTTTTTTTGCAAGACAGTAAGTGAGAAAAGAGGAGAGAAAAATGGCGAAAGACAAGAAGCTTGTGGAAGCGATCACTTCCATGGAAGAAGATTTTGCACAGTGGTATACGGATGTTGTTAAAAAGGCGGAGCTGATCGACTATACCAGCGTTAAGGGCTGTATGGTAATTAAGCCGGCGGGTTATGCAATCTGGGAAAATATCCAGAAAGAACTGGATACAAGATTTAAGGAAACTGGCGTGGAGAACGTATATCTTCCCATGTTTATTCCTGAAAGCCTGCTGCAGAAGGAGAAGGACCATGTGGAAGGATTTGCACCGGAGGTGGCATGGGTGACCCACGGAGGCCTGGAACCCCTTCAGGAGAGGCTCTGTGTGCGTCCTACATCTGAGACACTGTTCTGTGATTTTTATGCAAATGACATCCATTCATACAGGGATCTGCCGAAGGTGTATAACCAGTGGTGCTCTGTAGTACGCTGGGAAAAGACAACAAGGCCGTTCCTGCGTTCCAGGGAGTTCCTGTGGCAGGAGGGGCATACTGCCCACGCCACAGCAGAGGAAGCAGAGGAGAGGACGATCCAGATGCTTAATGTCTACGCAGATTTCTGTGAAGATGTCCTGGCTATTCCTGTTATCAAAGGGCGTAAGACTGACAAAGAGAAATTTGCCGGAGCAGAGGCTACTTATACAATAGAGTCCCTGATGCATGACGGGAAGGCACTTCAGTCCGGTACAAGCCACAATTTCGGTGATGGATTTGCCAAGGCATTTGGAATCCAGTTTGCAGATAAGGATAACACTCTGAAAAACGTATATCAGACCTCCTGGGGAATGACGACAAGAATGATAGGCGCGATCATCATGGTACATGGTGATAACAGCGGCCTTGTGCTGCCTCCCAGGATCGCTCCAGTCCAGGTGATGGTTATACCTATCCAGCAGAAGAAGGAAGGTGTCCTGGATAAGGCATGTGAAGTCAGAAAAGCACTGGCAGAAGCAGGGCTTCGTGTCAGGCTGGATGATACAGACAAGAGTCCGGGGTGGAAATTCTCTGAGCAGGAAATGCGCGGCATACCTGTCAGGATCGAGCTTGGACCAAAGGATATCGAGGCTGGCCAGGCAGTGATCGTGCGCAGGGATACAAGGGAGAAGATCCAGTCTTCTCTGGAAGAACTGCTGGAGAAAGTGAAAGAAGTGCTGGAGACTATGCAGCATGATATGTATGAGAGGGCAAAAGCCCACAGGGATGCCCACACCTATACAGCTCACAACATGGAAGAGATGAAGGATATTGCTGATAACAAGCCAGGATTCATTAAGGCTATGTGGTGCGGATGCCAGGAGTGTGAAGATGCTCTGAAAGAAGAGATAGGAGTGACATCACGCTGCATCCCGTTCGAGCAGGAAGAGATAAATGGCACATGCATACACTGCGGCAAACCAGCGAAACAGATGGTTTACTGGGGCAAGGCATACTAATACTAATAAAAACCGCTTTCCAGGGGCTTTACTTCTGGAGAGCGGTTTTTCGTATCATAAGCTATTTTCTGTACGCATAATTAGGCAGCCCGCTTTTCATGGGGATCGCAGGATTTCCCTGGATCAGGGGCAGTGCGTAATCTATGAATTCCTGGCTGATATCTGTTCCATTTCCTGTAATCCAGGACAGGGGAACACATTTTTCTTTATTGCAGACTTCATCCACATCCACCAGTCCGCATGATATATCATAGGAGACGGAATTGTCCCGGATAAAGGAAACCATTTTGCCTGTCTCACCTTTAAGCGCAGCGGTGACTCCAAAGCTTCCCGCCTTGGCGGCCTCTCTGGAATCAGTCAGGGACTGGGCGAAAGCGGAACATCTCTGGTTGACATTCAGCTCCACAGAACGCACCTTTACGTTCAGGCGGCTCTTAACAAGATTTTCCAGGTATTTCCCGCAGCCTGTCAGCATTTTGTGGCCAAAGGTGTCAGTGCCGGCCTCATTTTCATATTCACATATGAATTTGCCTGTCTTATCGTGGATACCCTCAGATACACAGACAACCAGGTTATTTTTAGACTGGAATGCCTTTTGAACATCAGCAATAAACTGTTCCTGGTCGAAGTCGGTTTCAGGCAGATAGATCAGGACAGGGTTATCGCCTTTAAATTTCCTGGCTAATACGCCCGCTGCTGTCAGCCAGCCTGCATGGCGCCCCATGATTTCCACGATAGTGACTGATTTTGTGTCATAGACAGAAGCATCAATGCCGATCTCACAGACAGAAGCGGCTACATATTTAGCAGCGCTGCCGAATCCGGGAGTATGGTCGGTGTTGATTAAATCGTTATCGATAGTTTTAGGGATACCGATTATACGTATTTCTTCCCGGTGTTCTGTGGCATAGCGGGAAAGCTTGCTGACAGTGTCCATTGAGTCGTTGCCGCCTATGTAGAAAAAATACCCGATGTTCAGTTCCCTGAACCTGTTAAAGAGTTCAGGATAGACTGTATCGTTTAAATCTTCGGGAAGCTTATAGCGGCAGGAACCCAGATAGGCCCCGGGTGTGATGCGCAGTGCCTGAAGTGTCTCAGGCGGCATCTCGGCCCTGAGGTCGGTATATTTTCCTTTTAAGAATCCTTCGATCCCATTTATCATTCCGTATACATTTTCAATTTCATCCGTATGTAAAAATGCCTCCTGGATAACACCGTACAGGCTGCTGTTGATCACAGCGGTCGGGCCTCCAGACTGGCCGACAATTAAATTTTTCATATGAATAAACCCCTTTCTTCAATTCTTTTCCTGGCTGCCAGTATACCCCAGTTTTGGCAGTCAATTTATTTTACAACATTTTGTAAAGGAATTCATGGATAAAATATTAAATTTTATTAAAATACTCAATTTATTGGCCCATAAGCTGTTATAATAGTAAAAAGTCATATCCGGGGAGGTGCAGAATGATAATCAGCGCAAGCAGAAGAACAGATATACCGGCCTTTCATTTTGAATGGATGATGAACAGGCTGAGGGAAGGGTACGCCCTTATTCCCAATCCGTATAATGCCGGAAGGCTTGGCCGGGTGGAGCTGTCGCCGGAGGTCACTGACTGTATTGTATTCTGGACAAAGAATCCGGAACCAATGCTGGGAAAGCTTAAAGAGATTGAGGCGATGGGATTTTCCTATTATTTTGAGTTTACCTTGACAGGATACGGGACGGACCTGGAGCCGGGACTTATGGACAAGGAGAGGCTGTGGGATATTTTCTGCAGGCTGAGCGGACAGGCAGGACCTGAGAGGGTGGACTGGCGTTTCGATCCCATAATTATCACTGATAAGTATCCGGCCTCCTGGCATAAGGAGCAGTTCGCATCCATGTGTGAGAAAATGCAGGGCCGCACAAAGAGATGCATCATCAGTTTTGTGGATGAATATGCGCATCTGGGGAAGAGTATACGCGCCCCTGAAGCGGATGAGATAGAAGATATAGCCCTGAGTATTGGAAAGACGGCAGAACATTATGGAATACCCGTGTATACATGTGCGGAGGCCAGTGACCTGAGCCGGTACGGGATACAAAAGGGTGCTTGCATAGACCAGGATAAAATAGAAGAGATCCTGGGATGCTGCATAGATGTAAAGAAGGATACGGGACAGCGGAAGGAATGCGGCTGTATAGCCAGCGTGGACATAGGGGCTTATGACACCTGCGCATTTGGCTGTACATACTGTTATGCCAACACAAGGGCAGCTGCAGTGAGGAAGAGGTTCTCAGCCTGTGCCCCTTTGTCGCCTATGCTGGGCGGCTGGCCCAGGGGGGATGAGATAATCACACAGAGGACAGCTGTCCCGGTCAGGACGGGGCAGCTGAAACTGCCGCTATGATCTGTGAGCAGTACTTGTGCGCCTGAGTTATTGTATGCTGTGCGTCCGGTAACCCACCCGGTGCTGTCTTAAAGACAGCTGGAAATGGCTGATTTTGTGGAAGGAGAAGATATGATACAGGATATAGAACCACATAAATTTTCAAATGAATATAGACCAGTGCCGCCGGATGAGAGCAGCTGTCTTCTGTACTACAGAGGACGGGAAGTTCTGATCAGGTGGGACGGGGAAGAAATAAGATTTCCGTGCTTTAAAGATCTGGAGGACATGAATGCAGGCTTGTATGAAGGATGTACGTACTTGTTTGCCATTGACGGAGTCAGATTTTATCTGGCTAAAGACATTACATATCCCCTGACAGAAGAATACAGAATGGAAAACACAGAAATTTTCCGGACTGCACTCCCGCGGTTTCTGGCATTTGCAGGGATAACCGGATATCAGCTGTATAAATGGTATTCTGCACGAAAATTCTGCGGGCACTGCGGCAAAGCAATGGTGCACAGCCAGAAAGAACGCATGATGTACTGCCCGGAATGCAGTATAACAGAGTATCCGAAAATTTCTCCGGCAGTAATTGTGGGAGTCACACACGGAAATAAACTGCTGATGTCTAAATATGCCAACCGGGATTTTAATAAGTACGCATTAATTGCGGGATTTACTGAGATTGGGGAGACAATTGAAGAGACTGTGAGAAGGGAAGTCATGGAAGAGGTGGGGCTGAAGGTAAAAAATATAAGGTATTATAAGAGCCAGCCATGGTCTTTTACCGACACACTCCTGTTTGGCTTCTTTGCTGAGCTGGACGGGGACGAAACTATCACTTTGGACAGGGAAGAGCTGGCCATGGCAGAGTGGTTTGAAAGGGAGAGTATCCCTGTCCGGGAGACTAGTCTGAGCCTGACAAATGAAATGATAATCAAATTCAAAAAAGGGGAGGTGTAGTGTCGGAGCAGAATATGTCACTGACAAGCTGTGCAAAATAATTTCCCTGTAGATTTTCTTTTTTCCATACAGCCGAGATCTCATGGTAAATGCGGAAATCTTTCAGGGGTATCACAGTAAGGGAACCATTTTTGATCCTGTCTTCCACTGCACTTCTGTAAAGGAATGTGATTCCGCAGCCATATGCGACCATATCAATTATGGCGTTCATGTTCCCGATCGTTATTATCCTCCGAAAGTCATCTGCACTTAAACTGTTCCGGTCCAGCTCTGTTTCCAGTATGGATCTGGTTCCGGAACCCTGCTCCCTGATGATGAGTCTTTCTCCTGTAAGATCGTGTATACCGGAGATATTCCGGGTAAACTTATAAGAGGGACAGCATACCGGAATAAACTCTGTAAAGAACAGCGGCTGATGGGCATAGGCGGATTTTGGAAAATCACCTTCCAGAATTGCGAAATCAATAACACCATCGTCCAGTTTCTGAAGCAGTTCCCTTGTGTTGGTGACAGTAAGAGAAAGCTCCGTATCCGGGTTGGAATTTAAATACCTGCTGATAGGTTTTGCCACAAGAAATTCCCCGGCTGTCAGGGTAGCCCCCATGTTTATGACAGGGTGGTGATTCTTTAAGATATCCAGCTGTTCCATCAGGTAATTTTCATTATTTTTCAGGGCAAGCAGGGTGTCATGTATGAGCCGGCCGTACTTGGTGAGGCGGAACCGTTTGCCTTCGAATTCAAACAGCGGAGCGTGGTAGTATTCTTCAAGGCTGTGTATATGCTGCGTGACGGCGGGCTGAGAAAGATGCAGCCGTCTGGCTGCCCGGGTAAAATTCATTTCCTGGCAGACAGTCAGGAATGTCTGTACTTTTAAATCCAGCATAATATCCTCCTTTGGGATGAATCATAAGCATAACTTATTATAACATAAAAAACCATAAATAGACAGTATTTACATATACTGTTATTATGTATTGCGGAGTTAAAAGAAGGAAATATGAAAAGAAATATGGAGGAGAGAAGATGGATTTTTTGAAGAAGAATTACAGAGGACTGTTATTGTGCATTGTGATAGCTGTACCGGCCTGGTTTCTGGGCAAGGCGGTACCTATCGTAGGAGGACCTGTGATCGCCATTGTGGCGGGCATGGTAGTCACAATGTTTATAAAAGACAGGAGCCGTATAGAGAGCGGTGTGAAGTATACATCAAAGAAGGTGCTCCAGTACGCAGTTGTGCTTTTGGGATTTGGCATGAATCTGAATGTGGTAGTAAAGACAGGGGTACAGTCCCTGCCTATCATACTGTCCACGATCACTACTTCACTTGTCCTGGCATATATACTGCACCGGGCTATGCATATACCCGGAAAGATTTCAACACTGGTGGGCGTTGGCTCATCTATCTGCGGAGGTTCTGCCATTGCAGCTGCGGCGCCTGTCATAGATGCTGATGACGAGGAAGTTGCCCAGGCCATTTCCGTTATTTTTTTCTTTAATGTGCTTGCAGCCATCCTTTTCCCCGCGCTGGGTACCTGGCTGGGATTCTCCCAGACATCAGGCGAAGCGTTCGGGATCTTTGCAGGAACTGCTGTAAACGATACATCCTCAGTCACAGCAGCCGCTTCCACATGGGACAATATGTACCAGCTGGGGTCCGCTACCCTGGATAAGGCTGTCACTGTAAAACTTACCAGGACGCTGGCTATCATTCCAATCACTCTTGTGCTGGCATTAGTCAGGACAAAGAGGGAGAAAGGAACCGGCGCCGGAAATGTTCCGTTAAAGCAGGTATTCCCATTTTTCATCCTGTACTTTATTGCCGCATCCATCATTACAACGATTGCACTTTCCCTGGGGGTTCCGGCCGGAGTATTTTCCCCTATTAAGGAATTGAGCAAATTTTTCATTGTACTGGCCATGGCAGCTATTGGCATCAATACTAATATTGTGAAGCTTATAAAGACCGGTGGAAAACCAATCCTGATGGGGCTTGTCTGCTGGATAGGGATCACCGGGGTCAGCCTTCTGATGCAGAGCCTGCTTGGTATCTGGTAAATAAAAAATCCTAATATAAAATTTAATGCCGCGCCTTTCTACGGGTGCGGCATTACTGCATTTCTCTGTAAATAGTTCAGAGGGTTATTTTACTTCGTATTCTTTTCAATTCCATTAAAAAAACTGATAAGTTCCTTTTCCGGCATGGGGCGGGCATAATAATAACCCTGTATATACTGGACGCCGGAAGCGGAGATCATTTTCTGCTCCTCTTCAGTCTCCACCCCTTCTGCCACAACGGACAGAGAATTGATTTTGGCCATCTCCACAATAGATTTGAGCAGAGCGTGCTGTTTCGGGTTTGTAAGGATCTGCTGCGTCAGGGAGCGGTCGATCTTGATGACATCTACCGGCAGATTCGACAGATAATTCAGGCTGCTGTACCCCACTCCAAAGTCATCCAGTGCGATGTGAAGTCCTGCCCTGCGCAGGGTATCCAGGGTGGCGGATGCCCGCTCGATGGACTGTATCAGAATACTCTCCGTGATCTCCAGAGTCACCTGGGAGGTAGCGACACCTGATTCCTGTATGAGGCGCAGGAGGTGGTCCGCACTGTTTTCAACAAGAAGCTGCTGGACTGAGAGGTTTATGCAGATACGTTCAAGGCCCAGTTCTTTGCCGTGAGAGTACATAAAACAGCAGGCCCGTTTTAAGACATAATCTCCCAACAGTTCCACCATGCCGCTGCGTTCAGCTAGGGAAATAACAAGCGCGGCTGAATGGTAACCGCCTTTGCCGTCAGGCAGCCGGACCAGCGCTTCCAGTGATGTATAGCTGTCTGCTGACAGTTTTGAGAGAGGCTGGTACCAAACCTCAAGTGTCTTGTTGTGTATACTTGATTTTAGTCTCCGGAGGATGTCAGCCTCGATGCGGATAGCCTGATTCAGCTTATTATTGTAAATAACGATCTTCTGGCCTGACTCTTTTGAGAAACGCAGTGCAGACTGTATCCTGTCAAGCAGTACTTCAGGGCTGCTGCCGTGGGCGGGATACTGACAAACTGCAATGCGCACCTGCAGCGCAAAGGAAGCATTCCCGGCAGTAACAGGGGACGTAAGCAGCTGCTGGAGACGTTTGGCAAAGGACTCTTCAGGCTCATCTGACAGGGAGATGCCTAAGAAGACGTCTCCGTTTATACGGTACAGGTAAGTGCCCAGCAGACGTGACAGGCGGTTTACCACTTCCTGGAGAATCGCATCGCCAATATCAGCGCTGAATAATTCGTTATACTGGCTGAAGGAGCATATATCTACGCAAAAAAGCCCAAACCGTCTTTTTTTATCATAGGATATGAGCATATTTGTATCCCGCAGATATTTAGGGCGGTTTCCCACACTGAACACAGGATCAGAGTATGCCAGCTGCTCTACCTGCTTACGGTATTGGTTAAAGGTTTTAGAGAGCTCCATCATGCCCGGGTCTGTGTATTCATCAAAGACAACATTGCTCTTGCCCTCGATCAGCTGCCTGCATTTCTGAGTCAGCATATATACAGGTGACTCTTTGGAACACTTCGTATAATAGGCATCGATAACAGCAGAAACAGCGTCAGCAGCACCAGATCCTGGCTGGCAGCGCATGTAGTGGTAACGGGCAGTAAGAAAGCTTTTCTCGTTTTTCAGGCGGATTTTCAGCATGAGCTCCAGAGACAGGCCTTTTGCAAAGTCCTCCTGCTGGACTTCTGTCATATCCTCGCGTACAGCCAGGATAAAAATCCCGCTGTCCAGCCGTCCGGCAATAAATGGATTCTGAATATATTCCCGAAGACGGCGCCGTATACTCTGAAGGAAAGCAGTCTCCTGATCATGCCCCATCTGCTGGGCCATCTGAGTATATCCTTCAAAAACAAGATAAAACAACTGGATGGAGGAATCTCCCTGGGAGAGCCATGCATCAAGTGAATCTGTGAAGCCGGAATAATTAAAAAGACCTGTCTGTATGTCTCTGCAGGCAACTTGTTTCAGCATATGCCTCTGCCTGGTAAGCTTAAACAGGCAGAATACAAGGCCCAGCACAAGAGCGGCGGACAGGCCGCAGAAAAGCAGTATACCGGTGCGCTGTGCAGGGCTGACCCATCCGGCGGCAGGCTGTATGCTGAGATTCCACTGGGTAGGCAGATAAAAGGAAGACTTGGCGGCATGGGAAAAATCTATATCATCCTGTGAGACGGCTATGACTTCTTTGCTGCCATTCTGAGGCCCCACCCGCCAGAGCTCGTACTCGTATCCCTGGCTGACAAGATAATCTAACCCCAGCTCCTGAAGGACATAATTGCTGTCCAGCGCAACCACTACCTCACCCATATAGGCATCATCTTCCAAATAAGGCTGTAAAAACAAAAAGACCTCCCGGGTGCCCGCAGCTGAATCAAGTTCAACCGGTCCCTCAACCACGATGTCTTTTACAACCTTAGCCAATGTATAAATATATGAAAAATCCTTAAGATTCTGTCCGTCCTGTCCGCTGAATTCAGACTCAGGAAGGGCTGCGGATATTATATCGCCCTCTATCAGACATACATACCGCACCTCCTCCTTTTCCAGGAGAGGTGCGGCAGCTGTCTTAAACCAGGAGGGATCACTGCCATGCATGATGCGGGCGGTCTGCGCGAGGGAGTCCGCTTCATTCAGGCTGCCTTTCAGCTGCAGCATCATATTCTCACTGTAAAACTGCAGGATATTTTCTGCTTCTCTTTTGCCGGAACTGGTATATTTATTCTGCAGTTTGACTTCCAGCGCCATGGTCAGCGCAAGTATCAGCAGGACCATAGCAGCATATATTAAGTACCGTCTGTTATGGATCTTCATACGTCCCTCAACTCTCATAGATTTTGTAGTAGCCTTTCCCATTCTGCTTGACGAAATACAGTGCTTCATCAGCCTGCGCTATCAGCTGTTCCAGGTCGGATTCAGGGAGGCAGACAGATACGCCGACGCTGCACTGTATGGGAATATTCTGTCCGGCGGAACCTATTTCGGAATGGAGCCTGAGGACCAGTTCATCCAGTACGCTGCGCAATTCAGCTTCATCATCCAGACCGGTCAGCAGCATGATAAATTCATCGCCTCCATACCGTCCCACAACTCCGTCATATTTCTTCTCATATTCCCGAAGGATATAGCCAATGCTTTTCAGCGCTACATCCCCTCCGCTGTGGCCATACGTATCGTTTATATGTTTAAGATTGTCCATGTCTATAAAACACAGGGCATTGACCAGCTGAGGATCCAGTTTTTTCAGGTGGGCAGCAGCCTGATTGAGGAATACAGACCGGGTAACGACGCCTGTCAGACTGTCTAAGAGGCCATTACTTGTCAAACGGATGATTTCATTAAAATCCCTGTCCTCCGGCTGTTCATCCTGGTAGATCTTCTTTTCAAGTTCCTCCACAGAATGGACGAGAATATTTACTACCTGCATCTGCCCGGCAATATAACGGCGGAGTAAAAGCAGCAGTCCAATGCAGAGCAGCACAGTCAGGCATGCTACAAGAAGCAGACTGGGAAGGACGCTTAAGAAGATGTTCCAGAAGCTGACGGAACACAGGATGTCCCACCCGGTGTTTTCTACCCTCTGGTAAGCAGTATAAAATAAGCTTCCATTCTGGTAGCTCCAATATGAACCCGGAACTGCAGCTAAAAACTGTTCCTCAAGTTTATCCGGGGTAATGCCAAATATTCTGGAGCTTCTCAGTGTATCCATGACAGGATCACCATATGGAAGCCCAGCAGTGGAGGACATGACCTGCCCCCTGGTGCCGATGAGTGTGGCTGAAGAGTTATTTACACTGTCAGCCTCCTCTAATATTTGTGTTACCTCGTCAAAATAGATGGCACAGAAGAGACATCCTGTGATGTCTCCCTGCTGGCCGAACAGGGGAACGGCTACAGTATAGTTAAGTGTAACACCGTCAGCGCCTGCGGCAAAGCTGTCGGTTACCTGGACCTGCCCGGTGGAAAAAAGGTTCTGCATATAATCACGGCTGGCAAGACTTGCCGGCTCAGAACCGTCAGAGTATACCACAATGTCAGAATCTACGTAACAAATCATCAGATACCCAAAGTGGGGAGCCATTTGATCCAGCTTTTTCACTTTATCGATAGGGGGTATGGAAGGATCGTAGAATTCAGGCAGACCTGCCAGCGATTCCAGAAGTGTGACAGACTCGTCAATACGCTGTGAGATCTGGGCATGTGTGCTGGCTAATGAAGCGTGGGCGCGGGCATTCATCAGGGAAAAGGACAAAAAACCGCCCCCCAGCATGATGACAGCCAGGATCAGCAGGCAGAACAGTGCACTGTAGCGCAGTATGGGAGAAAAAGAAATCTGCCAGTTACTGCCAGAATTCTTCTTATTATTTTTCATTTTAGTGAACCTTTCTCTATAATAAATTGGAAGTTTTATGTTTTGATAAAACTTGGTACCTGTACCAGTTAAGTATAGCATCACTGACTGGATAAATCAATATGAATGAAGCCTGTGGGGAAAAATAAACACTATCGTAAAAATGTGAACTTGTCTGACAGAGGTACACAGTCTAAAATATGATTATCAAATACATGTATGGATAGTCAGAAACAAAAATACCCCGGGATCATGGCGCCGCCCTGTGGGAAACACACAGTAAAGGAGACTGTTGGGACATGAAAAGAAGAAAAGTATTAGCGGTACTGTTAGCCGCGGCAGCAATGGTTTCAGCATTTGCAGGATGCAGCGGGAATGGCGGAAGCACGGTTGAAACAGCAGGTATTACAGAAAACACCCCTGAAGTGGTAAAGACATCTGAAAATAAAGATCTGACCCCCCTGGGAAAATATGATGAACCAATAACCATCACTACAGCAAAGGTGTCCATGGCGAACCCTCATTTTCCCGAAGGGAAATCCTCCAGCGACAATGTCACTCTTGACTGGCTGAAGGAAAAACTGAATATAGACGTAGATATCCTCTGGGAAGCAGACGGAGGGGAATATACGAATAAACTGTCCCTGGCTATTGCCTCCGGCGAGATTCCGGATATGATCTGGATCGGGAACAATGACTATAACCTGCTAAAGACACTTGTTGACAATGATATGCTGGCAGATTTGACAGATGCCTATGAAAACTGTGCCGGAGATTATATGAAAGCTACACATGCGTCGTTTGAGGGGAAGAATCTGGAGCCGCTTACATTCGACGGAAAGCTGATGGCAATACCGGGAGCCAGCCTTGGATATGCCCACGATGTACTCTGGATCAGGAAGGACTGGCTGGATAAGCTGGGCCTGGAAGAACCCAGGACGCTGGAAGATATCCAGAATATTGCAAGAGAATTTATTGCAAAGGACCCAGGAGAAAACGGGGAAGGGAACACGATCGGAATCGCACTGGATGCCGTCAGGCCTGTGGGGGGTTACGGGACATATGCCGGGCTGGAGCCAATATTTAATATGATGGATGCCTGGCCAAGACAGTGGATGGAAGACGAAAACGGAAAAGTTTATTATGGTTCCACCTCAGAGAAGATGAAAGAGGGGCTGCAAGTAGTAAGTGATATGTATGCGGAGGGGCTTCTGGATAAATCCTTTGTGGTAAGAACAAATCCGGGGGAAGTCAGCGCCCTGATTAACAGCAACCAGGTAGGGATGTATTTTGGCCCATGGTGGACAGCTTTTGAGCGCCAGGATCTGGCCAAGGAACACCCGGAGGCAGAGTGGGTAGCCGTAAATGCACCACTGGATGAAAACGGTAAGTTTAAACATATGGAGCCTTCACCGACAGCCAACTTCCTCTGTGTGCGCAAGGGATATGAGCACCCGGAAGCAATCATCAAGATGCTGAACCTGGAAAATGACATGGCACGGGGTTATATGGAAGGAGGAACAGAGGCCATGAAGCCTTATAAAGACGCAGGCACCAACTGGGTGGCACAGTATCCTACAGGTGATATCAATATTGAATATTACGATATTGTACCAAAAACAGGACATTATATAGCAGAATATCTGAAGGACGATACTTTCCAGGGAGATGATACAACCACGGAGCAGGACCGCACCAGCTGGAGATATGCCCGGGAGTATGCAGAGTCAAAGGATGTAAACAGCGCAGGCTGGGGAGAATACTATGCCAGATATATTGGGTCCACTATCCTGGATGCGCCGGAGAGCGTAGGGGTTCCTTCAGCATTTTATTATACGACTAAATCTTCTCAGGACTATAAGGCAGATTTAGACAAATTAGAAGATGAGATGTATCTGAAGATCATTACAGGAGAAGAGACAGTAGATTACTTTGATGAATTTGTTGAAACATGGGGAGTTCTGGGAGGTGACATCCTGACGCAGGAAGTCCAGGAAATAGTTGACAGCCAGAAATAGTTAAGTACCCTGCTGTAAGGGCAGAGTGAACAGAATAGACATGGAAATGGGGTTAGGCGGAGCTGCTAAGACCCCATTTTTATAAAATGGAGGTTGCCTGTGAAAAAGAAAAGACATACGCTTCCCTACCACCTGATGCTGATGCCTGGAATGGTGTTCCTTCTCATATTTTCTATTGTGCCCATGTTTGGCGCGGTGATCGCGTTCCAGAAATTTGAGCCTGTCAAAGGAATACTGGGTTCCCAGTTTGTAGGGCTTGCGAATTTTAAGAGGCTGTTTCTGATCCCGGATTCGAAGCAGATTATATTTAATACAGTCTACATAGCTGTTTTCAAGATGCTCCTGAATATTATAGTGCCCCTTTTCTTTGCGGTAGTATTAAATGAGTGCAGGAGAAAAATATTTAAAAGATGCGTCCAGACCATTGTATATCTGCCGAATTTCCTGTCCTGGGTAATCGTGGCAGTCATGCTGGGCAATATGTTTGGACCCAACGGCTTCATTAACAGCATACTTGGGATGTTCGGCCATGAACCGATTCTGTTTTTGGCCAGCAATACCTGGTTCAGACCCCTTATCATAGGATCAGATGTCTGGAAGGGCTTTGGTTATGGCGCCATCGTGTATCTGGCGGCAATTATGAATATTGACACTTCACTTTATGAGGCTGCTGATATAGACGGAGCGTCCAGGATGCAGAAAATAACAAAGATAACTGTCCCGCTTATTATGCCTACGGTGATCCTGATGGCGACCCTGAGCCTGGGAAATGTGCTTAACGCAGGTTTTGACCAGATATTTAACCTGTATTCACCTCTTGTATATGAGACGGGTGACATTATTGACACTTATGTGTACAGGATGGGACTTGTACAGCTGCAGTACAGTTTTGGTACGGCTGTGGGGCTTTTGAAATCAGCAGTCAGCTTTGTGCTGATCGTATTGTCATATAAACTGGCGGACCGGTTTGCCGGCTACCGCATTTTCTAGGAGAGGAGGAGAACGATATGAAAAAGAGAAAACATATCAGCCTGTTTGATGCTGTTGTATGGCTGATCCTGATCATCAGCGCCGCCAGCTGCCTCTTCCCGATCCTGAATACAGTGGCCATATCATTCAGCGATAAGACAAGCGCGCTTACCGGAAAGGTGGGACTGATCCCAAAGAACTTTACACTGGCGGCATATGAGGCCCTGGTCCAGGAGACCCAGTTTTTCCGTTCTTTCCTGAATTCCGTGGTAAGGGTGATCCTGGGTACGGCCATAAATATGTTCCTGTCTGTTATGATGGCCTATCCTCTGTCTAAGGATAAGACGGCATTTCCCTCCAGGAATATCTATATGTGGATCGTTGTGTTTACCATGCTGTTCAGCGGAGGGCTGATCCCCACATTCCTGCTGATCAATCAGCTGAAGCTGATGGATACCATATGGGCCCTGGTGCTCCCGGGCGCAGTGCCTGTATTCTCCGTGATCATCCTGATGAATTTCTTTAAAGGGATCCCGAAAGGCCTGGAAGAAGCGGCCGCCATGGACGGCGCCAGCCCGTGGTACATAATGTGGAGGATCTTTGTACCGCTGGCAAAACCGGCGATCGCCACAATTGCACTTTTTGCAATCGTAAATCACTGGAATGCATTCTTTGATGGCAAGATCTATATAAATTCACCGGAAAAGCTGCCCCTGCAGACATACATACAGTCTCTGACGGCAGATACGTCCAGGCGTTATGCCAACATGACGTATGACCAGATCCTGAGACAGCAGCAATTGTCCACGCTGACATTTAACAGCGCAAAGATAGTGGTCTCCATGATTCCTATTCTGGCCATCTACCCGTTTCTGCAGAAATATTTTGTGTCCGGGATTGTTATGGGGGCGGTGAAAGAGTGACATTGGATACTGAACGATTATGAGAATTAAATGTATAGGAGGAAATAAGAATGAGTTATAATGGATTAGGAACCGGCATGGGGAATTTGTCCAGGCTGTCAGATGCCAGGACACGCTCTGTCAGCCCTGAAAATTTTACAGGGGAAAAGGGAAACGGAGCAAGGGCTGTTGAGGGGACGGGCGCGGAATGCGCCAGAGAGCTGGGACAGGGATGGAAAATATCGCCTTCAGTGCGCATACCGGGCAAAAGTACAGCGGTAATGGCAGACATAGAAGGACCAGGAGCCATCCAGCATATATGGCTGACCTGTCCCCATACAGATTTCAGAAGTCTGATCATAAGGTTTTACTGGGACGGAGAGGAAACACCCTCGGTGGAAGTACCCGTGGGAGATTTCTTCTGCCAGGGATGGTGTGAGAAAGCAAACCTGTCTTCGCTGGCAGTATGTGTAAACCCGTCAGGAGGACTGAACTGTTACTGGGAGATGCCCTTCAGAAGGAGAGCCAGGATAACTATGGAGAATCTGGCAGAAGCAGAGAGTGTGCTGTACTACCAGGTGACATACTGCCTCACGGAGGTTCCGGAGGATTCTGCATATTTTCACGCACAGTTTCGGAGGGACAATCCGCTGAAGTATAAGGAAGTCCATACCGTGCTGGATAATGTGAGCGGCAGGGGGCACTACGTGGGAACGTATCTGGCATGGGGTGTAAACAACAGTAACTGGTGGGGAGAAGGGGAAATTAAATTTTATATGGACGGCGACACCGAATATCCTACAATATGCGGTACAGGGACGGAGGATTATATTGGTGGAGCATGGAATTTTGAGTTCCCGTCAGGACAGTATGGTATTTTTTCCACACCGTATTCAGGACTGCACCAGGTGATAAAGCCGGACGGCCTTTACAGGTCACAGCAGAGATTTGGCATGTACAGATGGCATATCACTGATCCCATACGGTTTGAGAAGGACCTTAAAGTAACGATACAAGCACTTGGCTGGCGTTCAGGTATGCGTTATCTTCCGCTTCAGGATGATATAGCATCAGTAGGCTACTGGTACCAGACAGAGCCCCATGCAGCGTTTCCGGGACTGGGTGCGGCAAATGATCTGGAAGTGATCTAGGAGCTGGTGGTAAATATGACAAATGAATGGAAAAGCCGTATCTGCATGTGGCTGGATACGCTGAAGGAATGTTTTTATACACCGGTGCAGCGTCTGGAATTTAGCTATTTCACAACAAGTATGCATCTGAGTCATGAGGAGGCGGCAGAGCATCCTTTCTCCCCGGCAGGGGAGGGGATGCCTTGGGGCCGGGAGTGGGAATATGGATGGTTTCGCGCTAAGCTGGTGCTGGGAAGCTGGGCGGAGGGAAAAAGAGTTGTCATGGACCTGAATCTGGGGGGTGAAGCAACTCTTTTTGTGAATGGAGAATGCTTTGGGACAAGAAGGGATGACTGGATACTGGAACGTCACCATTTTTTATGTGACAACACGGTCACAAAAGATGGAACAGAAGGTGATGAGTATGAGATTTTGGCTGAGTGCTACGGAGGACATCAAAGACCGCCCCAGAGGGGAGAATGTGCGTCCGGGCCTCTTCCCGGAGGGATCAGATGGAAAAGGGAAGATAAGAAAGCCATGCGTATACTTGGAACAAGTACGGCGGGAGTCTGGAATGAAGAGGCATATCACCTGTGGCTGGAGGCGGCGCTGCTCTATGATATATGGAAGAACGAACCGGCGGACTCCCTCCGGGCCTGTGAACTGGAGCAGGCGCTCTGTGGATTTGCAAGGATGCTGGATTTTGAGAAGAGCGGGGAAAAACTTGATAAAAATATAAAGGACTGCAGGGCATTTCTGCGTCCCTGGCTGCAGTGCCGTAATGGTTCCACGGCTCCTGTCATGCATGTGGTAGGACACGCCCATATTGATCTGGAGTGGCTGTGGCCCATTGAAGAAACGCAGAGGAAATGTGCAAGGACTATGGCGGCCCAGCTGCGGCATATGGATGAGTACCCTGAGTACAGGATGCTCCTCAGCCAGCCTTATCTCTATGAAGTGATCCGGGAGAGATACCCGGAGCTGTTTGTGAAGATGAAGGAAAAAATCAGGAACGGACAGCTTATCTGTGAGGGCGGAATGTGGGTGGAGGCTGACGTAAACCTTCCATCCGGGGAGAGCCTTATCAGACAGCTGGTATATGGCAAAAAGTATTTTAAAGAAGAGCTGGGATGTGACAGCCGCCTGTTATGGCTCCCTGATGTGTTTGGATACAGCGCCGCCCTTCCGCAGATAATGAAGAAGTGTGGAATTGAAAGATTCTCGACACATAAGATATTCTGGACTTATAATGGAGGAGAACCATTTCCGTATCACTATTTCAACTGGAAGGGAATAGACGGCACTTCGATCCCCACATTTATACATGTAGAATACAGCTCTGCCACAGATGCAGACACAGTTATAAAACGCTGGAAGAACAGGGCGCAGAAGCAGGGGCTTTGCAGATTTTTGTTTCCATTCGGGTATGGGGATGGGGGAGGCGGCGCTTCACGGGATCATATAGAAAACTGTCTTTTATTAAAAGATGTGGAGGGGGCCCCGCGTGTTCAGTTTGATGATCCAAACCACTTTTTTGATGTGATTGCCCAGGATTACGAGACAAAGCCGGAATATGTGGGTGAGCTGTACTATCAGGCCCACAGGGGGACATACACCTCCCAGGCCAGGACAAAGAGGGGTAACAGGAAATGTGAATTTGCGCTCAGGGAGGCGGAGATGACGGCAGCTCTGGCGGCTGTCCGGGGGCAAACCTATCCCCAGGAGCGGCTTGAAAAGCTGTGGAAGAGAGTCCTGCTCAACCAGTTCCATGATATTTTGCCCGGCTCTTCTATCCACAAGGTATATGAGAGGGCTGAGAAGGACTATGCAGAGGTTCTGGAGGAGCTGTCGAAAATCAAGGAAAATGCAGCAGAAAGCATTTTTCAAAAATGCTCCGGCGAGGGGATCAGCCTCTTTAATTCTCTGTCCTGGGAAAGACGTGCAGTCGTGCGCATACCGGACTCTTGGGATGGAGTATGGGATGCACAGGGAAAAGAGGTATTAGTGCAGAAGGGAAAAGAGGGCAGATTTGCGGAGGCAGTGCTGCCGCCATGTGGTATGAATATGCTCCGGCCCGAAAGGAAAGAAGCAGAGAAATGCAGACGGTCAGCGGAGCCATCCCGCTGCGGGCAAGGGGATGCTGTCTGCTGCGCATTTGAGGAAAATGGAGTCTTTGGACTTGAAAACGCATTCCTGTGTGTCCGGCTGGACAGTGCGGGTGAAGTATCTGGCATCTATGATAAAGAGTATCAGTCTGAATGGACATCAGGAACGTGCGGGCATCTGGCAATGTATCAGGATATACCGGGACATTTTGAGGCATGGGACATTGACAGTATTTACAGAGAAGTGCCTGTGCCTGTATCAGGGGAGGCCAGAATCACCATAGTAGAAAATGGCCCTGTATTTTCATCTCTTTGTGTGGAGAGGACAATAGGGCAGTCAGAAATGCTTCAGGAGATCCGTCTTTACCATGACAGCAGACGTGTGGAATTCCGGACTAAAATAGACTGGAAGGAGACACACCGCCTTTTGAAGGCAGAGTTTCCTGTAAATATAAAACCAGATGAGCTTGTCAGTGAGATCCAGTTTGGCTATGTGAAAAGGCCCAACCATGCTTCCAGGAATTACGACAGAGACAGATTTGAAGTATGCGGTCACAAATGGAGTGCGCTTAAAGAGGAAAACAGGGGGTGTGCCATATTAAATGACAGCAAGTATGGAATAAGTGCGTCAGGCAATACCATGGCGCTTACTCTGCTGAAATCCTCCACATTCCCGGACGAGTCTGCGGATATGGGGCTGCAGGAGTTTACATATGCTTTTTATTGCTGGAACGGCAGTTTCATGTCCAGCAGGACTGTACAGGAGGCATATGAGCTGAATGTACCTGTGACCGCCGCTGCAGGGCAGTGCAGCCGGGAGTCCTGGTTTGTGCTGGATACAGAACATGTGGTGATAGAGACTGTAAAAAAAGCCGAGAATGGACGGGGAACCGTACTGCGTCTATACGAATGTATGGGAGCCAGCGTCTCTTGTACACTCCAGACAAGACTGCCGGCTGAAAAAGCAGTCCTTTCAGATATGCTGGAGAGAGAAGAGCAGGAGCTGACGCTGGAGGAAGACGGCAGAAGGGTCAGGCTGGCATTTACACCTTTTGAGATAAAGACTGTGATCCTCAGTTTAATTCCGGATATCTAAGGCGGATGCCAAGAAGATACGTAAGATAAACGAGAGGTAAGAAACCCCGGTGACATAGATGGGATAAGCGGAGGTGCGGCATGGAAAAGAGAAAATTTGTGAAGTTTAAGACGATCAGGGGCAGGCTGCTCTGTTATATGGCCCTTCTTGGAATCCTGCCGCTGCTGTTGCTGGGAATTATTTCTTATCACGTATCCCGGACACTTACTATGCAGCAGGTTGTAAAAATACATGAGTATAATATTGAATCCTATGATAAAAACCTGACAGTATTATTTGAAAACATCAGACATTCAGCAAGAGATTTCATTTATGACTCTGCATCAAACATAAGGGCTGATTCCATTGTCATGCTGCTGGGAAAGGATCCCTCATATTTTAGTGAGCTCAGTGCATACCGCCAGCATGAGATCCTGGAGGAACTGGATAAAAAGACACTTTCCGTCATTCCGGAGAGCCTGATGGTAAACAGGCTGGTGCTTGATAACCAGAACGGCTTTCGGTATACAAAGAGCTATGTGGTCAGTACAGAGCCGGCTCTTTATCTGGGTACGGACAGACCTCTGGAGGAGGGGGTATATGAGGCGGCTCAGGCAGCCAACGGAAAGGAATGCTTCCTGGGAAGGAGTGAGGAGACGGGACTTTTTGACTGTGTGAAGCTGATATACAATCTGAGGAATTTTGCTCCTGTAGGCTACCTGACAATGACTATAGACAGCGGCCTGCTGGGAACAGTCCTTCCAACAGGTGAAGAGCTGGAGGGCAGCTCTTATGCAGTAGTGGACAGCACAGCAGGCGGAGAGCCAAGAGTAGTGTTTTCAGCCGGGACTGTGGAGAATCTGAAGGGAGTCATTGGGGACTACTACAGAGGCGGACTGGATATGAGGGATGGCTGGCAGGTGGGAAAAATGACAAACAGCGTGAGCGGATGGGATATCCTCTATGTACTGGACAAAGATGTCCTGGCTGTGAGCTCAAATGTGATCGGCATGGCAACCCTGGGTATCTGTCTTGTGCTTGTAGTCATTGTAGGGCTTATTGGCGTCCTGCTTACACATATCATTAACCGCCCGCTGGATAAGCTGGGAAATGCCATCAGACAGGTAGATGAGCAGGGAGACTATAAAATTACAGAAGAGTTTGGAGAGGATGAGATTGGCCAGATCGGGCGGCGTTTTAAAAGAATGGTAGAGCAGAATCTCGCCCTGAAGGACAGTCTGTATGAGACGGGAATGAGGCAGAAGGAAGCTCAGCTGCAGGCTCTGCAGGCACAGATCAATCCTCATTTTCTCTATAATACGCTGGATTCCATATATCTGATGACGCAGATGGGCAGGCCAAAGGAAGCAGGGGATATGACACTGGCCCTGTCGGAGATCTTTAAGCTGAGCCTGAACCATGGAAGAGAATTTACAAAGGTCAAGGAAGAGGTAAGCCATGTGACAAACTATCTCTATATACAGAAAATGAGATATGGAGAAAAGCTGAATTTTTTGATTGATGTGGCAGATGATATGATGGAAGAGAGGATGCTGAAGCTTATCCTGCAGCCCATTGTAGAAAATGCCATCTACCACGGGCTGGAGCCGAAGCTGGGGCAGGGGACTGTGAGGATAAGTGGGCGTATGGCAGATGGAGAGCTTATTTTTGAGATAGAGGATAATGGCGTGGGAATGGAGAAGGATGACTGGAAAAAGGGATATGGGCTGACAAATGTACGGCAGCGCATACAGCTCTACTATGGAGTGACATATGACCTTGAGGTAGAAAGCCGGCCCGGTGAGGGAACGAGGATCACAGTCAGGCTGCCTGCAGGAGTGCAGACGGCGGGCATGAGATGGGAGGACTGAGACAAATGGTAAAGGCAGTAATATTGGATGATGAATATCTGGTCATCGATGCAATGAAGGCCCTGGTGGACTGGGAAAAGTACGGGATTACCATAGCGGGCACAGCCATGGACGGCATCAGTGGATTTGACCTCATTGTAAAGGAACGTCCGCAGATCGTACTGACAGACATCAGGATGCCGGGGATGGACGGACTTTCCATCATAGAAAAAGTAAAATGTATCTATCCTGGTATCCAGTTTATACTGTTCAGCGGGTACACAGATTTCGAGTATGCCAAGAAAGCGATCGTCCTTGGAGTGCTGGACTATATTGTGAAGCCTGTCACTGCGGCAAAGGTGGAGGAAGCGCTGCGGAAGGCCCTGGGAAATCTCGGTCTTCTAAAGAGCAGTGAAGAGACAAGAGAGCTGGTGAAGGAGGAGCTTATACGGGCAGGTGAAGCGGCAAAAGAGAACTGGGATGCAGCCGGGATGCCCATTTCTATTGAGGATATACGCGGGTGCATGATCCTGGTATGCAGTGTGCCCGTACAGAACCTGCGGATAAGGGAATTTCTTAATCACAGCACAGGACTTAAAAAATACGGAGTATTTTACAGCGTCTATCCCCAGATGCAGATGGTCATGTGCCTGGCAGCTGTAAACAGCCATAAGGAAGAGCTTCAAAAGAGTCTGGAGGGAGTTTTAAGAATCTGGCAGCAGGATTATGAAGAGGCATATATAGGATTCTCCTACGCAGCGGCAGTGCAGACAAAGATACCGGAGGTGTTTGCACAGGCAAAGGAGGCTATGGCATATGGACAGTTCCTGGGAAATACCCAGCCGGTAGATTATCAGATGCTCCGTCAGAGTAAAAGGCTGCCTGATAATATCCAGAAATGCGAGAGGGCAATTTTAGAGGCTGTCAGGGTGAACCGCACGGAAGAGATTGAAGAATCCGTATCTGATTTTATTATGGAGTGCAGAGACAAGAATACAGGTCCGGAACTGGTCAAGCACTTTGTTCTGGAGACTATATACAGCGCACTTGGCCTTATGAAGGAGCAGACAGGCGGCATGGGAGAAGGAATATTCACAGACGGGGAGGAAACGCCTGCTCATGTGGAGGTCGGCAGATGCACCAATTATCCGGAATTAAGAAGCTGTTTCTTCCAGAAGCTCTGTGACATCAGCAGGACTATGGAGAATGTGAGGGCAGGGGGCAGGAAACGCTCGGAGATCCAGGAGGTACAGAATTATATCCACAGCCATTACAGGGATGACCTTACGCTGTTTGACCTCTCAGAAAAGGCCAGGATGACACCGGCTTATTTCAGTAGCGTATTCAGGCAGGAGGTTGGAACAACTTATATAAAATATCTGACACAGGTGAGGATGGAAAAAGCCAAACAGCTTTTGAATGAAGGGTATAAGGTGTTTGAAGTCAGCCAGATGGTGGGATATGAAAACTACAGGTATTTTTGTGTGCTGTTTAAGAAGTATACGGGTGTTACTGCACAGCAGTATAAGGGGGTAACAAAGAATTAAAACTGCAGAGAAAGAGGGTTTTAGGGAAAGGGCGCTGCTCTATTCATCTACATTGATGGATTAGCAGCGCCCTTTTCAAAAACAGAGCAGCTTTCACTAAAAATTGTGGCATGTAAATTGACTTTTGTCCAAAACTACAGTAATATTATATACTATAGGTACGCAGATTTTAAAGGGCAATAAATGACTGCTGCAGAAATTTTATCTGCAAGAACGGAAGGCAAATAAACAGGTGACTATATGAGCAATGAAGGTTTTCAGTATCAGAAAATATTTCAGACCTTAAAATATAAGATTGAGTCCGGGTTAATGCCAAAAGGATGTGTTCTTCCCTCTTCAGCCAGGCTCTGCAGGGAATACAAAGTATCTGATAAAACAATACGGCGTGTATTTGCCATGTTAACTGATGAAGGATTGATAGAAACAAGGGAAAGAAAGCGTGCTGTTGTTATTTTTGATAAATCCATGTCAGTTCCACCGGTACAGACTTTAAAAGAGCCAGACCCCGCTGCAATGACAGATGTTTTCAAAACAGGGGAATTACTTTGTCATCCTTTGATATGCAGGGGGATGTCTTTATGCTGTGAAGATGACTGGACAATTTCTGAACAGTTGATTTGCCAGATGGATCCCGCGTTTCCCAGCCTTTTTTGGAAAAACTCGAAATTATTCTGGAGATTCTTTATTGCCAAATGCAATAATGAATTGGCTTTATGCGCGGTGGACAGCCTTGGTTTTTTAGATCTGGAGTATAAATCCTATTCCGTCAGTATACGCATCAACTATAAAAATGATCTGTTGGAATTTGTGAATAAAGTAAAAAGTTATCCTTACACAGAGGCGGAGCTGCAAAATTTACTTTCTGAGTTTTTTAATTTAACACCGGTAACGACAAAACATTTTGAGAGTTTTGTTCCCGAAGATTCTCCTTTCAGAACAGGCATTTTAAATACGGAAAAATGGGAGAAGATTGCCGAAGAGCATTACATGACTGTGTATCTGGATATACTTGGGCTGATAGCGGCAGGCGGTTACCGTCCCGGAGATCAGCTGCCCTCGCACATAATTCTGCAGAGGCGGTATGGCGTCAGTGTAACTACTACACTGCAGGCGATACAGATGCTGAAACAACAGGGAGTGGTAGAGACGGTCAGAGGGAGGGGGATTTTTGTATCAGCAGACCTCCCGGCATTGGATAATATCTCTATTCCACGCAGGCTCATCGTCAAATATAGTAAACAATATTTGGAGACTGTAGAACTGCTTACTATTACGGTCAGAGGTGCGGCGCTCCATACAGCAATGGCTGTATCTCGTGAACAGGTGCAGGCCCTGCTGCAAAATGTAAAGGAAATGAAAGATGTCAGCAATCTGTATCAGCCTGCACCCATCGTTATTCTTGAGTTTTTAACAGATAATCTGCCCTGCGGGGGAATGCGTGCAGTTTATATGACTCTCCTGGAAAACTACCACATTGGACGGAAGATCCCAAACCTTGTAAATCCTCAAAATGCTTCTAAAAAGCTGGAGCTGCACCGCAGATGTGTCAGTGCGGTGCAGGCTCTGCTGGATGGACATTCTGAAGAATTTGCAAAGCAGACTGCAGAGATGTTTTATTATACGCAGCAGCAGACCATATCGGAATACAGGCGGTTAAATTATCTGGAAGCACTGGAGCCTTATAAGGACTCTCAGGTGTGAGAATAGTATGTAAAACGCAATGTGTCGGTTCACAAGCACGGTTCATGATAAAATGGAATATATAAGGAGGTCTTGTATGAAACCTGTAACAAAAAGGGGAATATTAAAGAGAAGATTTTTAGGCGTATGTTTAGCATTTTTAATGATAGCCATTCCCGCTTTTCCGGCAGCAGCCGCTGCGGCAGAACCGGTTGTGCTTCGGGTGCCTTTTCCGGAGGTTCCAGGTTTTACTATGCTTGATGAACAGGGACATCATTATGGATTGGTAGTGGACTACTTAAATGAGATTGCCAAATACACCGGTTGGACATATGATTATATCAGCACCTCGGGAAATGACATGGTGAATGATTTTATAGCTGGAAAATACGACCTGATGGGCGGCACCTATTACGCCGAATCACTTGAGCAATATTTCGCATACCCGGATTATAGCTGTGGCAGTACAAAATCTGTCCTGCTGGCACGAGGGGATGACAAATCCATACGCGGCTATGATTACAAAGATCTGGAAGGAAAGATCATCGGGGTTGTTGAACGGGCGGCTGAACATGTGCGCCGGCTGGAGGAATTTTTATCAATAAATGGACTGCACTGTACCATCAGGAAATATGGGCCTGAGGAAGTCGCAGCGGGCCAGATTGACAAGGATCTGGCAGATGGCATCATCGATGCCAAGCTGGGGAATATAACGGATGATACCGGGGAATTCCGTGCAGTGGCCTATATTGACGCACAGCTCCACTACATTGTAGCGCAGCCGGACAACCCTGAGATATTGGAACAGCTCAATTGGGCCATGAGCAAAATCATGTCTGCGAATCCTGATTTTTCCAGCCAGCTCTATAGTAAATATTTTGATGCCACCAGCGCGCGTAATTTGCTGCTGACCGATGAAGAGTGGGAATATGTTCAAAATAAAGGAACAGTAACAGTGGCGGTTCCCAGTTACTTCCATCCTTTTTACTGTGCAGATACAGAAGATGGCGGGCACGATGGCATAGTCCCTGAGCTGCTTGATAAAATAAACCAGCAGTACGGTCTGGAATTTTCCTGTGTTTTTGCCGACAGCTATGCACAGACACTGCAGATGGTAGTACAGGGGGAAGCCGATATGGCAGGCTTCTTCTATAATGATATTAGTGATGACGTCCAGAGCCAGCTGGCTGCATCTGCTCCCTATTCCACGCTAACTGACCTGATCGTCCGCAATAAATCAGTGACCTATCCGGGAGAGGACCTTACCTGTGGTTTGCTCAAAGGCCGTCAGATGCCGGAGTATGCAAGGGCCAGCCATATAAAATATTATGAAACAGTGTATGAGGTGCTCTGCGCCGTGAATACTGGTGAGGTGGATTTTGCCTGTGGCCTGGCTGCTCATATGGAGCAGGTAATGCAGGATAATATATTTAACAATGTTGTTCCTGTCAGCCAGTCGGAGACACGTGTGGAGTTCAGCTTCGCCATGCCAATGCCGGCAGATCCCAATTTGCTAACTATAATCAATAAAGGCATCAACAGTCTCTCTGAACAAGAAAAAATGGCTATTGTGGATCATAATTTTGTTTCCATAGGAGAGTCTTCCACTACGCTGCGCCAATTCATTGAAGGAAACCCCATATCAGCGGTACTTGTCATTGCTGCTTTTTCCCTGCTTATAGTTATTGCCATAGCAATCATTTCCAAAATGAGGATCCAGGCAGCCAACATGCAAAAGGCCGTTACAAAAGCGGAGGCAAAAAGTAAGGCAAAAAGTGAGTTCTTCTCCCGCATGAGTCACGAGATCCGGACACCCATGAATGCTATCGTGGGATTTTCCACACTTCTTTCCATGAAGGATAATGTTCCTGATGATGCTAAAGAAATCCTGACTAAACTCAATACCTCGTCTCAATATCTTTTGGGGCTGATCAATGATATTTTGGATATGAGCCGTATTGACAGCGGCATGCTGCAGATTGCAAGTGAAAACTTTTCTCTCAGCCTGGTACTTGATGAGATCTGCAGCATTATGCAGGCCCAGGCCCAGCGCAAGCAGATAAAGCTTTCAAGTAAGACCAGCCTGAACCACACTGATTTATTGGGGGATGCCATCCGTCTCAAGCAGGTACTCATGAACCTGCTCTCTAATGCCATTAAATTTACACCTGCAGGCGGCCAGGTGTGCCTGACTGTAGAAGAAACAGGGGCAGACAGAACAAAAGCGGCTTATCTGTTCAGCGTTTCTGATACAGGCGTAGGGATTGCCGAAGAGGATATGTCCCGTATTTTTGAGTCATTTGAGCAGGTTGGCAGCAATCATTCCCGCAGCCAGGGAACAGGACTGGGACTTCCTATCAGCCTTAATATAGTGGAGTGTATGGGGGGAAGACTGCAGGTGAAAAGCCAGCCCGGAAAGGGCAGTGAGTTTTATTTCAGCATTTCCATGCCATTTGGAGAGATAACTAAAGCAGTTCCCTCAGAGACTGTGGAAAATTCATTTGAAGGTATGTGCTTTTTGTTGGTGGAGGACAATGTTCTCAATGCTGAAATTGCCTCTGATCTGCTGTCCTTTGAAGGAGCGCAGGTTGAACTGGCCACTGACGGTGTTCAGGCTGTGGCCCGGTTTTTACAAAGTGAGACGGGACATTTTGACTTGATTTTGATGGATGTGCAGATGCCAAATATGAACGGGCTGGATGCAGCCAGGGCTATAAGGGCCTCTGACCATCCTGACGCCCAGTCTGTTCCAATTATTGCGCTCACGGCAAACACGTTCCAGGAGGACCGGGATATGGCACGTGAAGCAGGGATGAATGATTTCCTGGCAAAACCTTTGGATATGGAGCAGATACACATTGTACTGCAGAAGTGGCTCCGCAGAAAAGACTGATGTTCTCATGAACATAAAACGAACAGAGGCCTGACAGCTTCAGGCTGTCAGGCCTCTGACGGAGATGGAGGGATTTGAACTCTCGCACCGGGATTACCGGCCTGCCGCATTTCGAGTGCGGTCCCTTCAGCCGCTTGGGTACATCTCCTTGTCTTGATAACCCATGTATCTGTCGGGCTAACGCTATAATTATAACTATACAGGGAAAGATAGTCAATGGATTTTTGAAATTATTTCTTCTGAACGGTTACCCGTTACTGTTCACACGTCACCATCCCGCTATTCAGATAAAAACATTGTGATAATCCACGAAGTATTATATAATAGAAGTATTGGTAATGGTATAAAAATAAAATAGAATAGGATGTGAAGTTGTCATGAAAAGAATCGGTATGTTAACGAGCGGCGGCGACTGCCAGGCATTAAACGCAGCTATGCGAGGAGTTGTAAAGGGGTTGAGCGCTAATCTGGACGAGCTGGAAGTATATGGCTTTGCAGATGGCTACAAAGGCCTGATTTATGGTAATTACAGGATGCTGACATCGAAAGATTTCTCCGGTATCCTTACTAAAGGCGGAACTATCCTGGGATCTTCCAGACAGCCCTTTAAGATGATGCGTGTGCCTGATGAAAATGGCCTTGACAAAGTAGAGGCCATGAAGCAGAATTACTATAAGCTGCGTCTTGACTGCCTTGTTATCCTTGGCGGGAACGGGACTCAGAAGACAGCAAACCTGCTTCGGGAAGAAGGGCTGAATATTATTCATCTGCCCAAGACAATCGACAATGATATCTGGGGCACGGACATGACCTTTGGATTCCAGAGCGCTGTTAATATTGCCACAGATGCCATTGACTGCATCCATACCACAGCAGCATCACACAACAGGGTATTCATAGTGGAGGTAATGGGACATAAAGTCGGCTGGCTGACTCTGCACGCAGGGATTGCGGGCGGCGCTGACATTATCCTGATTCCGGAAATCCCATACGATATTGACAAGGTCGTGGAGGCTATCGAAAAGCGTACAAAGGCAGGAAAGGGATTCACGATCCTGGCTGTGGCTGAGGGAGCCATCTCGAAGGAGGATGCAAAGCTGTCCAAGAAAGAATTAAAGGAAAAAATGAAGAATTACTCATATCCGTCAGTTTCCTATGAGCTTGCAGATGAGATCCTGAAAAGGACAGGCACTGAGATCAGGATCACCGTTCCGGGGCATACCCAGAGGGGCGGAACACCATGTCCGTATGACAGGGTACTGTCTTCCAGGCTCGGGGCTTCGGCAGCTAAATTAATTTTGGATAATGATTATGGATACATGGTTGGAATTGTGAATAATAAAGTAAAGAAGGTTCCTCTGGGTGAGGTGGCAGGCAAGCTGAAAATGGTTTCACCTGATGACCAGATCATCCAGGAAGCCAAGTTAATGGGCCTCAGCTTTGGGGATTAAGTAAACGAAGGCTGGTCAATGCAGTGCAGCAGGCTGATGCTGCACTGTCTGGCATTAAAGATAGAATGGAGAGCAGGTCATGGGCTATACTGCTTTATATAGAAAGTTCCGTCCCTCATCCTTTGCCGATGTCAAGGGACAGGATCACATAGTGACAACATTGCAGAACCAGATAAAGGCAGACAGGATCGGACATGCCTATTTATTCTGCGGTACCAGAGGTACCGGAAAGACGACAATAGCAAAAATACTGGCAAAAGCGGTGAATTGTGAACATCCGGTGGATGGCAATCCATGCGGGGAATGCGATACATGCAGGGCCATAGCGGCGGGAACCTCCATGAATGTGATTGAGATCGACGCCGCTTCCAACAACGGCGTTGACAACATTCGAGAGATAAGGGATGAGGTGGCGTATTCTCCGGCAGAAGGCCGCTATAAGGTATACATCATTGATGAGGTTCATATGCTGTCAATAGGAGCATTTAACGCACTCTTAAAGACGCTGGAGGAACCTCCTTCTTATGTTATCTTCATCCTGGCTACGACAGAAGCACACAAGATTCCAATTACGATCCTGTCCAGGTGCCAGAGGTATGATTTCAAGAGGATAGATATTGAAACAATTGCATCGCGGCTGCGGGACCTGATGGATCAGGAGCAGGTGGATGTGGAGGAGAAGGCGCTGCGTTATATCGCAAAAAAGGCGGACGGCTCCATGCGTGATGCCTTGAGCCTCCTGGACCAGTGCATCGCATTTTATCTGGGCCAGAAGCTGACTTATGATCACGTGCTGGAGGTGCTGGGGGCTGTAGATACAGATGTATTCAGTAAACTATTGCGCGAGATCCTGAAAAATGATATAGTATCGGTGATTTCTACATTAGAAGAGCTCATTATGCAGGGCAGGGAGATAGGCCAGATGGTATCTGACTTTACCTGGTATATAAGAAACCTGATGCTGGTGAAGTCCTCGGAGAATATGGAAGATGTGCTGGACGTATCTACTGAGAATCTGAGGCAGCTGGAGGAAGAGGCGGCTATGGTGAGGGAGGATACCCTCATGCGCTATATCAGAGTGCTTTCTGAGCTGTCCAATCAGATCCGGTACTCCTCCTCCAGGCGCGTTCTGGTGGAGATGGCCTTTATGAAGCTGTGCAGACCGCAGATGGAGAGGGATGAAATATCTCTGACAGAGCGGGTACGCATATTAGAGAAGAAGCTGGAAGAGTATGCGGCTGCATTCCAGTCGGGAATGGTCCCACAGGGTATGCTGCAGTCTTCTGGGGGTGCCAGAGGGCAGGCAGTCTATGGGGAAACCTGGGGCAGCCAGTCAGGAGCGGAGGCAGGAAACCAGGCGTCAGTAGGTCAGTCAGGGGCCGCTGCTTCGGGAATGTCGGCGGCGGGGCAGCCTTTGGGTGCGGCAGGAATGGGAATATCCCCTGCAGATCTGCCCAAGGCGGCGCCAAAGGACCTTCAGCAGGTCAAAGCACTGTGGAAGAGTATTATAGCTCAGACACACGGCAGGTTCAGGGTAGTCCTCTCATCTGCAGAGCCAAAGTACAATACATCAGGCGGGGATGAGCGGCTTTTTGTGGCTTTTGCAGATTTTCTGGCGGAACCTTATATTAATAATGAAGAGGCCAAAGCAGAACTGGAGCAGCTTATAGCTGCCAAGATAGGAAAACATGTGGAGGTACAGATGGTGCTGCAGGCAGATGAGCATTTGTCTAAGGGACATCTTGCAGATATTGATGTAGAAGGAGTATTAAAAGAAGCAATACACACTGAAATCATGATAGAAGATTAAGGAGGAAGATAGAAATGGCAAAACGTGGAGGATTTCCTGGCGGAGGAATGCCTGGCAACATGAACAACCTGATGAAGCAGGCTCAGAAAATGCAGAAGCAGATGGAAGAGAACCAGAAGATTCTTGAAGAAAAGGAATTTACAGCAACAGCAGGCGGCGGAGCAGTAGAGGTGACTGTTTCAGGAAAAAAAGAAGTGACTAAGGTGAAGCTTACAGAAGAAGTAGTTGATCCGGACGATATAGAGATGCTCGAGGATCTGATCATGGCGGCTACAAATGAAGCTCTCCGCAAGATGGAAGAGGAGCAGGCTTCAGCCATGTCTAAGCTGACAGGCGGTCTTGGGGGCCTGGGCGGAGGGTTTCCGTTCTAATGGATTATTACAGCAGCCAAATCAGCAGGTTAATTGAAGAGTTGGCAAAATTGCCGGGCGTGGGAGCGAAATCAGCGCAGCGCCTGGCTTTTCACATTATCAATCAGCCTCTGGAAGATGTAAAAAGGCTTTCAGACGCCATCCTGGAAGCAAAGAAAAATGTGCGGTACTGCTCACAGTGCTGTACGCTGACAGATGAAGAGCTCTGTCCAATATGCCGGAACCCCAAGCGCGACCAGAGTACTATTATGGTTGTGGAGAACAGCAGGGATCTGGCTGCCTATGAAAAGACTGCGAAGTTTGAAGGGGTCTATCACGTGCTTCAGGGAGCCATCTCACCTATGCTTGGCATCGGTCCAAACGACATACGTTTGAAGGAATTGATGACAAGGCTTCAGGGAGATATAAAGGAAGTAATTATAGCTACAAATTCCAGTCTGGAAGGCGAGACGACAGCCATGTATATCAGCAAGCTGATTAAGCCTACAGGGATCAAGGTCAGCCGTATAGCCAGCGGAGTGCCCGTGGGCGGGGATCTGGAATACATAGATGAAGTGACTCTGCTGCGTGCACTGGAAGGCAGGGTAGAATTATAAGGAAGGCGGGTATGCTCCGGATGGGGCTTACCCGCCTGATTAAATTCAGCTGCTTTTTTCAATTGTATCAATGGGGCTTGCCCAGATTTCCAGAGAATTTATATCTTTATCAGCTGTAAAGTATTTTTCTGCAGAGAAGGGCCGGGTGGTGAGAGCGTGTTTTGGAAGCCATGTGGAAAATAAGTACCTGCTGGCCTGATCCAGAGCGTTGGTGACAAGCTCCTTAAAAGATTCCGCTTCTACCCTGCATACAATATATTCTCCGGCCTCCAGTGACTGTACTGTTAATCCATCCGCTGTGTATGTGCTGATGTCTGAGGGGATTGCCAAACCGCCGGCAAAATACTTGAAGGTTCCTGATCCTGGGTCTGCGCCATAACACATGCCCAGTTCAGTGTTATCCTGAAACAGGCCGGCCAAATCATCTTTTTTATCGTGGAACTGCTGCCAGAGCTGCCCCGGCACGTCGATTCCTGTACTCTCGCCCGCCGGGATCTGCTCTGAGATATTTACAGCACCTTCGTACCCCAGGTAAATTTCAGGTTCTGTAAGAGTCCTTCTGTAAATCTCCAGGATAATGTTTCCTGTAATCAGGGGGAATCCTTCATCAATCAGCACATATCCCATAGAGATTTCAGGCTTATTAAACGTATTGAGCATTACGGAGGATTTCCTGTAATCTTCAGGTGTGATATGATAGACCTCCTTGAAAGCGCGTGTGAAGCCGGCATGGCTTGAAAATCCGCACTCCATGGCAGCATCAATGATCCTGCATTCTGGATTATCCAGAATATCAGCTGCTTTGGCCAGCCGCCGGAGTTTGATATATTCCTGCACAGGCTTTTTCACCAGCCGTTTAAACAGCCTCTGATAATAAAAGGGAGAAAGGCAGGCTAAGTCTGCCAGTGTATCAGTCTGTATTTCTCCGGTCAGATTCTCTTCTATAAAGTTTAAAGTTTTTTCTATCGCTTCCCATGAATGCATCGCAGCACCTCCTGTGTTTTATGATTGGAGTATACCATATGAGGACTGGCAGGGCTTTACTGTGTATGCTTTTTTCCTTATTTATTTCATTTGCGATTTTCTGTGATCTCACAATTACCTGCAGAATAGTTATTATTTGGATTAACTAAAAAGGCTGCCCTAAAATAATGGGCAGACCTTTATTAGTATAGTTTGTGTGACAACAAATGTTGTGTGACGCCAAATGCATCTATCCGGGCATTTATACAGCAGCAGTTTCCGGTGCGTTATTGTCATCTGAAGTATCATCTTTTGAAAGCAGCTTGCGTATACCTTCGGCAGCCACGATCACTCCAAGGATGAGCAGCAGCACTGCAAATACCAGCTGAAGGACATTTCCGGCCTGGACACCGGCTGAGAAAGTGCCGACCAGGTCAATGATCTTCAATACAAGGGCTGTGAAGGTAACGCCCAGCATGACCACCATAGGTCCCCAGAGCATGAAGCCCTTCCTGTGAGTACGTTTCAGGAAGACAGCGCATGCAATAAGGGCAAGTGCAGACAAGAGCTGGTTAGCTGAGCCAAACAGAGGCCAGATGCTTGAATAGCCTACCTTAGCCAGCAGGAAGCACAGTATCAGGGTCAGTATAGTTGCAAAATATTTGTTTGTCAGGATTTTATTTACGGATGACTGCTTCTCTGGCGCAACAGAATCATCTGTAAAGAATTCCTGGAAAGCAAGACGTCCGATACGTGCTACGGAGTCAAGGCTTGTGAGTGCAAATGCAGAAACTGACAGCGTGATCAATGTAAAAGAGATATTCTCCGGAATCCCCACCTTTGTCAGGAATGTGGAAATAGCAGATGCAAATATCTGGGGCGGTGTGCCTTCAGGAAGCCCGCTGGAAGTAGCCGCAAACCCCACACATATGAGTGCGATGACCGCCAGGAAGCTTTCCAGCAGCATGGCTCCAAATGATACAGGAAGCATACTCTTTTCGTTTTTGATCTGTTTTGAGGCAGTACCGGAAGCCACCAGTGAATGGAAGCCTGACACAGCCCCGCAGGCGATCGTGACAAACAATGACGGGAACAGGTAGGATACCGTATTTCCGCTTTCAATCTTGAATGCTGTAAATGTAGGCAGGTTCATAGAAGGATTGTAAATGATGATACCTACAAAGGCCGCCAGCATCATGGCAAGCAATAAGTAACTGTTTAAGTAATCACGCGGCTGCAGGAGCGCCCAGACAGGGGTCACGCACGCTATGATGACATAAGCAAATACAAATAACAGCCAGAAGTCACGTGAAAAATAGATTGGTGCATTTACACCTATAACGATGGAAAGTACAAGCAGCGCAATGGCTACAATTGTATTAACCGCTTTATTAAATTTGGAGTATTTCAGGAAAAATCCAAGTGCAACAGCAAAGATAATAAACAGGATAGATGTCATGGCAACAGCGCCGTTAGCTTCCACCTGCCCCTGTGCATCGAATCCATTAAAAGTACCTGCCACGATATCAGCAAATGCGGCAACGACAAGAATGGAAAAGAGCCAGGTAAATAAAAGGAAAAGTCGTTTTCCAAGTTTTCCTATGTATCTTTCAATAATATATCCAATGGAACGTCCTTTGTTTTTTACTGAGGCATACATGGATGCAAAGTCCTGGACAGCGCCAAAGAAGATACCTCCAAGAAGAACCCACAGAAGAACGGGCACCCATCCGAAGATAGCGGCCTGAATAGGTCCGTTTATAGGTCCTGCGCCTGCTATGGATGCAAATTGGTGACCAAACACTACGTTTGTGTCAGCGGGGACGTAATCTACTCCATCCTCCATTTCATAAGCCGGGGTCTTAGCCTTTGGGTCAATCCCCCACTTGTTTGCCAGATAGCGGCCATAGATCAGGTATGCTGCAATGAGTGCGACAGCCGCTATAACGATGATTATTAAGCCATTCATAATGATTCCCTCCTAAGCATGATGTTAGTGTATTCCGGAAGCGTGATGAAGCTGAAGCTGCGGCCGGAATGGCGGCACACTGTGGTGTGCCTGAAATGTGTCAGAAGACAGCCGGTATGGATATATTCTGCTGCGAGCCGGGAGAATAACTGCGGAAATAAAAAAATCTCCATAATGAATTCCTGAGAAATCATTACAGAGACGGACCGTCCGCGTTACCACTCTATTTGCTGCCTGAAAAAGCAGCCACTCAATCCCATCACCCCGGAGTAATACTGAAAATGCAGGTAAAACATAATAAATATCTGCATAAGGGGGTTAACAGGCGCTTCTGTAACGGAAAGCAGCCGTTTGAGCCTACTGGGCCGCATAAGACATACTGCGGCTTTTGGGTCAAATGCTCATGGGTGATGTTGATGTACTTTTCATACCGCTTCCCAGCGCCTGCGGCTCTCTGTGATGAAAGGATGTATATCAATGGCTCCCAGTCAAAGCATATAACCATATTAACTATCACTTGATTTAGGATTATAGTACTTTACCATGAAAAAGTCAATAGGAAGTTTATAGATATTTTAGTTTTTTTTAAGAAACATTACACAGACAACCAACATGTGAACAGAAGCACAGAAATTAGTATGGTAAAAGTGCACAACGTCAGCGTGACGATTTTGTGACGGTTAAAACTCACCAAAAATAAAAAATTTCTTTGTGGAGAAATTTGTCAGAATCTAAGGTATTATAATAGAGAAGACCCGTGGACTTGATACGAGCCTATTGGGCGGACGCCGCCCGGGACAGAAACTGTGGGGTTTCTGTCAGAACATAACAGGGCAGGTAATTAATGTGCCTGCAGGTTTCATATAGTATTCTTCCGCGCTTTATGGTAGTATGGATGTAGAAAAAAACTGGCCGGCGGCCGTTTGCACTCAATAAGCGGATAGGATGGATACTGATGGAAAAGAAAAGAACAGATTATAAGAGAACTGAAAAAGCAAGACCTGAGAAAAAACAATATGAGGAAGAAAAAGGCAGAGCAAGAAAATCTGCCGATTCAAGAGGAAGAAGAGTAAAACCGGAAGGAAAGGCTTTGCAAGTGGGAAGCGATGCCAGGTCAGGCAGAGAAAGACAGCAGAAGAGTGGAATCCAGAGTGGGACGAAGATTCCATACGGGGCTGTCAACAGAAGCAGAAGAACTGCGGGAGCTCTGACGGATGTCTGCCCGGTTTATAAGAAATGTGGAGGCTGTGAATATCAGGGTGTTCCATACCAGGAACAACTGAAGCTAAAAGAGAAACAAGTGAGAAAGCTTCTCCAGAAATACTGTACGGTATATCCCATTGTGGGTATGGAGGAGCCTTATCATTACAGAAACAAGGTCCACGCGGTCTTCGACCACGACAGAAAAGGGAACGCCATATCCGGCGTTTACCAGAAGGGCACACATTATGTTGTGCCGGTAGATGAATGTATGATCGAGAATCGTAAAGCGGATGAGATAATAGTCTCTATCCGGGAGCTTCTCCGGTCATTTAAAATAAAGACATATGATGAAGACACGGGATACGGACTCCTGCGCCATGTGCTGGTAAAACGAGGTTTTGCCACAAAAGAGATCATGGTGGTGCTGGTGACTGCATCTCCTGTTTTTCCGTCCAAAAATAATTTTGTCAATGCCCTGAGGCGCCTATATCCGGAAATCACCACGATCATCCAGAACGTGAACGGCCGGGGCACAAGCATGGTTTTGGGAGATCAGGAAAAGATCCTTTTCGGCAAAGGATATATAGAAGATGTGCTCTGCGGTTGCAGGTTCAGGATCTCATCAAAGTCCTTCTACCAGATCAATCCCGTGCAGACAGAGGTCCTCTATGGAAAAGCCATAGAGCTGGCCGGACTGACAGGCAAAGAGACGGTCCTTGACGCCTACTGCGGGATCGGTACAATCGGCCTGATAGCCAGTAAACAGGCAGGCAGCGTGACAGGTGTTGAGTTAAACAAGGATGCCATCCGCGATGCCATCGTAAATGCAAAGCAGAATAATACGAAAAACATCCGTTTCTACTGTGCCGACGCCGGAGAATTCATGGAAGATATGGCGGCACAGGGAGAGAAGGCAGATGTAGTCTTTATGGATCCACCCCGCAGCGGAAGCGATGAGAAATTCCTCTCATCCCTGGTCAGGATGGGGCCTGAGAAGATCATCTATATTTCCTGCAATCCGGAGACACAGGCCAGAGATTTGGAGTATCTCACGCGGCATGGGTATGGGGCACGGGGGGCGTGGCCGGTGGATTTGTTTCCGTTTACAGGGCACGTTGAGGTGGTGATACAGATGACGTATTGTGGTGATGAGCGAAAATAGAGAGGTTTAACCACAAGATGTTGTGGCTTTGAAGCGAAAATAGAGCGAAAATCGGGGCAAAAAACGAGCGTTTTTTGCCCCGATTTTTTGCCCTTTCCACAGATGACAGTAAATGCTCCATAATTCGTGGGCTGACTTATGACTGATTTTATGCGATGATGATCTCATCAAATCTACTTAAAGAACTCCAGAAACTTTGATTGGAGTTTTCTAAGTTTCAAAGGAGATTTCAAGTATGAATGAAGTAATGCAGGTTCGTGCGGCCGGTTGGACCGCAATGATCAAACAACGCAATGATAGCGGTCTGACCATCAAAGAATGGTGTGCCGCCAACGGAATCCGGGAGTCGGTCTATTATTATCGGCTAAACCGGTTGAGAAAAATGGCATGGAATGCTTGTGAAACACCGGATCCCGCAAAGGATCATGCTCCTTCCGGCACATTTGCGCAGATTTCAGTTTCTTCTGCTATACAGACTTCAAATGTGGCAATCCGCATTCGCCGTGGTGATACTGTCATGGAAGTAAGCAGCGATGCGCCGGAGCGCATCCTCTCTTTTTTGAAAGAGGTGATGTTCCGTGCTCTCTGAACTCAACGGTTTTCAGGCCATCTATATCTACTGTGGAAAATGTGATCTTCGCAAAGGGATTGATGGTTTGGCGACGTTAGTAAAGGAACAGTTCCATCTGGATCCGTTTCAAAAGGATGTTCTGTTTCTTTTCTGCGGATGCCGCACTGACCGGTTCAAAGGCCTGGTATGGGAGGGCGATGGCTTCTGCCTGCTTTATAAGCGGATTGAAGCCGGGCGCCTCCGATGGCCGAGAAGTCAGGAAGAAGCAGGAAGAAAAAGCACGGCGCTCCGCCATCTACCGCCCAGCCGCCAAGAAAAAGGCCGAACCGGTCAAGGGAAAATACAGCTCCAAGTATGTGCTGTCGGATATCTTAATCTGCGCCGAATGCGGCCAGCCTTATCGCAGACAGGTATGGTCAAAATACGGACAGAAATGGGCAGTGTGGCGCTGCGACAACCGCCTGAAATACGGTTCCAAGCGTTGCAAACACTCGTCGACCATCAAAGAGGACACCTTGCACCAAGCAATCATGGCGGCCATCAACAGCGTAGTCGAGGATCAGGGCGAATTTGTGCAGGCGTTCCGGGAGAACGTCATCCGGATCATCGGCAGCTACTCCCCAAAGAGCGAACCGACCGAATATGATGAGCAGATCGAGCAGCTCCAGCAGAGGATGATGGCACTCATTGAGGACAGCGCCAAGGCAGAATGCGCGGATGAGATGTTTGACAAGGAATATCGCGTCATCGCCAATGAAATCAAGGAGCTGAAAAAGAAAAAGGCCAAGTTAATCAGAGAACGCCAGCTTGCCGAATCCTACGACCAGCGGATGCAGGATATGGAGAGCTATATGAAAAAAGCCAGCTACCTGAAGCGGGAATTTGACGATGACCTTGTCCGCAGGCTGCTGCAGACGGTTAGGGTGATCAATGAGAGCAAGATAGAAATACAGTTTAAGTCTGGCATCGTTATGACACAGCGGATTGACTTTGAGGACTAAATAGAGCGGCAGGAGCCGGAAAAAGAGAGCGCTCTTGCCGAGTACATACACTGATAAGAACAAAATTCTCAGACATAGAGCTGAGGATTTTGTTCTTGGCAGTGAGAAGCGTTGTGACTATGAGCGGTTAGGATAGAAAATTACTGTCGAACATGATATACTTTATGAAAGAAATCTGCAAAATGCGAGGTGAAAAAATTTGGATAATCGAAATCAAATGGGAAAGAATAAGGATGGAGTGATATTCCCTGTTGCTCCAAATCTTTCCGAGATGAGTGATGCTTATTTGAAATTTATTGAAGAAGTAAAAGCAGAAATCCAAAGGCAGCGGATTTCAGTTGTGCTGAATGCAAATTCCAGCATGATATGCCTGTACTGGAACATTGGTAGAGCTATTCTGAAAAAACAGGAGGAAGAAGGCTGGGGCGCAAAAGTCATTGACCGCATGGCCAAGGACATAAAGGGTGCATTCCCGGAGATGTCTGGATTTTCTCCGAGAAATATCAAATATATGCGAAAGTTTGCAGAGAGCTGGCCTGACTTTGAAATTGTGCAACGGGTTGTGGCACAAATTCCGTGGAGAACAAATCGGATGCTGTTGGATAAGCTGGATTCTATGGAGAGCCGTATCTGGTATGCCAATAAAGCAATAGAAAATGGCTGGAGCAGCAATGTGCTTGACCTGCAAATACAGGGCGGTCTCATGGAGCGTTCAGGAAGAAGTGTGAATAATTTTCCTGCGGCACTTCCGCCAGCGGATTCAGATATGGTCAATCAAGTGTTTAAAGATCCGTACTTGTTTGATTTCCTTGGTACGGATATGCCCCGGCGAGAAGTTGAGATTGAGCGACAGCTCACAGAACATATTCAGAGCTTTCTGCTGGAGTTGGGACAGGGGTTTGCTTTTGTAGGCAGACAGGTACATTTGGAAGTTGGCGGCGATGATTTTTATATCGACCTTCTGTTTTACCACCTAAAACTTCGATGCTATGTGGTGATTGAACTGAAAGCTTGCGACTTTGAGCCGGGATTTATCAGCCAATTGAATATGTACCAAAATGTAGTAAACGATGTTTTGCGTCATCCAGATGATCAGCCGACAATCGGTCTGCTGTTGGTAAAAGGCAAGAATGAAACGGTGGTAGAGTATTCTCTGGCGGGATACAAGAATCCCATTGGTGTTGCGGAGTGGAAAAATCAGATTGCCAAGGCATTGCCGGAGGAACTGCGCAGCAGCCTGCCGTCTATTGAAGAAATCGAAAAAGAACTGGAGTAATAGTGCCACAGCCTGTGGCACTATTAGAATCCAGATATGCAGAACAATATTGATAAGAATAAGACGCTTGAGCCTTGATGGTTCGAGCGTTTTATTGTTAGTAGAAAACACAGCTATAGTGGTTGGCTTTAAGGAAAAATGGTGGTAGAATATTATTAAATACATACACAAAGAGGTGGCATGCTGCTTTTGCTATATCTATAATATTTAATCTAATACAATAATCGTATTTTGCGGAGGAAGCATTTGATGAGAATTGAGAAAATACGCATTAAGGGATTCAGAAATTTCGATGATGCAGAAATTTTTCTTCAACCCAAAACACTTATTATCGGAGCAAATGATGTTGGAAAGACCAATTTATTGTATGCTCTTAGGCTACTGTTTGACAAATCACTTAATGAACACGACTTAGAATTGACAGATAGTGACTATAATGCTTATTCGGGCGCTGAAAGCATAGAGATTACAGTTACAATTTGTGGAATCACTGAAGAATGCTTATTAAGTACTTTTGGTGGTAGTATCAAGGATGAAACTACAGTTATTCGATATACGAACAGTAAAAATGGTCAGTACAGCATATGGATAGGGTATGATGAAACAGTCCTTGAAGAACAGTCTACCCGCCAGTATATTAAAAGATTGAATATGCAATGTGTTGATACAAATAGAGATTTGTTTGGCTTTTTGAAAAGAGAGCGTATTCAGATATTACGAATGGCTAAAGAACGTTTGGATAAGGAGGCAAAAGAAGCAGATGATGTTAAGACTGGTGAAATTCAAAGTAAATTAAATGATATAAACAGTCAGGTTAGCTCATTGAATTATGTTGCATCTGCTTTGGAAAGTGTGAATACAGAGTTGGCACAATTATCTATTCATAATGAAGATCAGAAAGTAAAATTTGTTGCAGGAGAGAGCGATGCGGAAAAGTTATTGGATAACTTAATATTATCATACTCATCCGATCAAGGTCCATTAGCAATTGGTGGTGATGGGAGAAATAATCAAATTTTTCTTGCAACATGGATTGCAAAACAAAATATTCAGAAGAATATTGATCACGTTACTTTCTTTGCGGTTGAGGAGCCAGAAGCGCATTTACACCCACATCAGCAAAGAAAACTGTCAAAATACATTCAATCAAATTTCAATGATCAGATTTTAATTACAACGCATTCACCGCATATTGCATCTAAGTTTGAGCCAGACAGTATTATTAGATTGCATACTGTTAACAAATACACGCATGTTGCATGCGGAGGATGTAGTCAACTGTTGAAGGCGGAATTCGAAAAATTCGGATATCGTTTAAATGCACTTTCGGCGGAAATATTTTTTTCGGATGGTGTATTTCTCGTGGAAGGCGTATCAGAAGTCCTTTTTTATACCGCACTTGCGCAGGAAATAGGTGTTGATCTTGACCGATTAAATATTTCAATATTAGCGGTAGAGGGAGTAGGGTTTAAACCATATGTAGCAATATGTGATGCTTTGAAGATACCATGGGTTCTAAGAACAGATAATGATATCTTTTCAAAACCAAATAAAGCGCCTACAAAAGACTATTATGCAGGAATCTCTCGAATAGCAGGAATCCTTTCGCAGATAAGAAATGCTGATGAGCCGATTAATCAATATTGGCAGCAACATAAAGATGAAAATGAATGGGGACATCAGAAATCTATACCGGCAACAGCAATAGCCTTAAATGATTATTTTAGAGCACAGGCAACAGTGTATGGTTTATATGTGTCAGATGTTGATTTAGAGATGGACTTGGCAAAGAGTGACTTGTATGATGATCTTAAGGCATATTATAGAAAGCGTACAGTTACTACTTTGGTAAAGGCGATGCAGACGCATAAGGCACAAAATATGATGAGCTTTTTGACGTCTGAACATACTAAATTAGGTAAGATTCAGGGGGCAGAAGTTTGTGCGCCACTTTTAGCGCTAAAAAAGACTGTCGAAGAAGGGAGTCATCCTGCTCATGATTAAAAAGCCGACAGAGGAACAAATAAGCATATTAGAGCAAAATGGTAATGTTGTTGTAACAGCAAGACCGGGATCTGGAAAAACATATACTGTTGTTGAGAAGATAGGATTGGTTTTGAAAGAATTGCCGGATTATAAAGGAATTATTGCTATTTCATTTACAAACAAGGCAAGTGATGAGCTAAAAAGTCGTTGCAAACAGAGGGGTATAGAACACAAGAACTCCTTTTTTGGTACGATAGATAAATTTTATATTTCGCAAATAATTATTCCTTTTGCAAGTCATTTAACGTACACTTTACCTGAATATGAAGTTGTAAATTCATCGGAAAGTGATCCAATATATTCTGGATTGTTTGGAATGGGTTCGGATGTTACAAATGACCAAGAAATATTGCTATTAGAATCATTGAAAAATGGAAAGATTTTTTTGGATGTGTCAGGAGAAACAGCATTATACATCATGAAAAAAGTTCCTGGAGCGCTTCAATATATTAAATCCCGATATGTATCTGTGTTTATAGATGAATATCAAGATTGTGGACAAATACAGCATGATATTTTTATTATGTTGTGTGAAAGCGGACTTATAGGAGTTGCTGTTGGTGATATTAATCAAGCTATATATGGGTTTAGCAATCGCTTCCCGAAATATCTGCTTTCACTTATAGGCAGAGAAGATTTTAAGCATTACGAGCTCAGCGTAAATCATAGATGTCATCCTAGTATTGCGGAGTATTCGCTATGCCTATTTGACGCCTCAAAGCAAATTCAAGAGGATAAAAGGGTATTTCGTGTATGTGTTGAGGGATCAGAAAGGGAAATAGCAAAAAAAATCGATCAGAAATTACAGGCGATAAAAAAGACTTATGAAGTTGTAAGTAATAATCAAGTGGCTATTTTATGTCGAGGAAATGGAACAATTCATTTTTTAGATACAGTTTTAAAAACGAAACATAAAGTGTTTTCTGAGAGTCCATTAGACAAGGACAATTCAAATTGGGGACGTATATTTTGTGAATTGTTGAATGCACGATTTGATAAAAGTATATATGCTGTAGACTATGCCGAAAAATTATTTTCTGAAGAAATCGAGCCAGATAGATACAGAAAGGCATTAGAAGTGTGTCATAAGATATTTAGCTGTCCGTTTGGGGAGATGATTAATGTAATAGATAATTTTATCGAGATAGCGGAATTGGTTTATCCCAAAGGATATAATGCTGGAACCGTTGCTTTACTAAAACACGTATTGTCAGATAGCACAGCTTTAAATAGCTATGTGCCCGCTGCTGAAGATGAATTAAATATAATGACTTTACATAAATCAAAAGGTCTTGAGTTCAATATTGTGTTCCATATGGATATGTACAAATACATTATATCTGATGAGTATGGTACAGCGGATGAAATTGAACAGTTGCTTAATCTTCATTATGTTGGGATTACACGCGCAAAAGATGCTTGTTTCATAATGAATGGGACTCAACGATATCGGAGCAGACAGAATGATTTTTATAAAGCGTACCCATCATCGTTTTTATTGAAAGATGGACTACAAGAGCGACGACGAGAATTACGGTGGTAGTGTGCAGCGTCGAAAGCACTAAGCTGTTAAGAATAAAGTCCTTGAGAATTGAACTCAAGGACTTTATTGTTGGCAGTAAAGTTGCTGACAAAATATTTCTCTATCCGGTGTAGCAAAGCCTCCAAAACACGAAATTTTATGCTATACTTTTACTAATACAAAGGTGAAGGAGAAGAACCAAAAAGGAAGGGGAAATTTGAGAATTCGGTTGGAGTTAAATACCTCCGCCAAGGCCCAATTATGCCTTCTGGAAATCTTTTTCACACACTCAACACATGTGGAGACGGTGACGTTTCTGGTGCGGAAAGATTGATTTTACTGGCATTTGCGGGATCTTTAGTGCAAAATGGAGTTGTGATATTACTTATGTAGAAAATTTGTCGGATTATTTGAAAGGGCAATAGCTAATAAAGGCACCTACTAATAATCTATTGACATAAAAATAGGATTTGCGTATAATAATAGTAGAAGAAAAGCGTGCTTTTCTAGTGGGCTAACACTTAAATCTGATACTTTTGCCAATCAAGTGGTTGGTCGTTGGCGGACAACACTAAAATCCGATATCTTTACCAGTCTTTGACTGGTCGTTGGCAGACAACACTAAAATTAGCCACAAAGAGAGAGTATATAGCACAGTGGTGTTATTACTCTCTCTTTAAATTTATAGAGGAGAATAACCTGAATTATGAAATTTACAAAGGAAGCTGCAAAAAGAATCGTGTTAAATTGCGCAAAGCAATATCGGCAAAGGCTCCTTAATAAGAAGATGATTATTATTTATCGTGAGAGAAAGGATAATACGATTCAATTTATTGAAGTCGCTTTTTATTAATAAAGATTACAGATGAGCAGGAAAAAGCATGTGTTTTGGACGGAATGTTGGATTTTTGCCAATTTAACGAAATGTTATTGCTAGAAGTTTATGGCGTATGAGGAATTTCTTTATAATAACTGGAATAGAAAAGAAGATTACGCTGATGAAATAAGGATGCCGCATTTTGAAGAAGTAGACGGGTATGTTATGGATGCTTTTAAAGAGAAATATCGTAATGTTCAGATATTAAAGAAAATGTTTGAAGAATTTAGGTGTGATCACTGAAATTGCATTATAGGGTAAAATGAAAATGTTAATTCTCGCACCACTGGTGCGAGTTATGGAGGAACGATATTGGAAGAAATAATTGGATATCAGCCTTTGGTAGATGAAATCAAGGATTTGATTAATAAAAAATAGTATTTGAATTTGAGCTGCTAAAGGGTATTAATCGATGAAAGTCATTGGAAATACAGGCTTTTTCGCATGTTGAGGTATTCAGAACAACAATAATTTTTAATTCTTTAGTGCCCGAACTTCTTATGGGATATAAAACGATACGAGCAGATATAAGAAAATATTATACTGTACGGGGCGAACGCATTTATTATTCAGCGAGGTAGATTATGAACATAGACAGTAATTTTAGAGGGGGTATATATGTTGTACAAGATAGTGAGATACTAATAGAACATGTATCCGGACTGGCTGACTTGGCAAATGAAATACCAAATACAATTGAAACAAAATTTGCCAGTGCGTCAGCAGGAAAAGTATTTATTGCTGTAGCTATCTTACAGTTGATTGAGCAAGGAAAACTGAACTTTGAGGATACATTAGAAAAACTGCTTGATTTTGATTTATATGATATAGATGTTGATGTGACAGTAGAACAATTGTTAAATCATACTTCGGGGGTGCCAGATTATTTTGATGAAAGTATTATGGACGAATATGAGGAATTATGGTTTGAGTATCCTAATTACAAGATTAGACATAATAATGATCTGTTCCCTTTGTTCATAGATAAGCCTATGATGTATCATAAAGGTGAAAAGTTTCAATACAACAATTCGGGTTATGTGTTATTGGCAACGATAATTGAAAAAGTAACAGGAATGTATTTTGATAAGTATTTGCAAACAAATATTTTTGATGTATGCAATATGAATGGAACGGGTTACTATGAGCTGGATAGATTACCGTCGAAATGTGCAAATAATTATATTTATTGTTCTGATACAAATGATTTCCGTACAAATATCTTTTCTGTTGATGCAAAAGGAACGGGGGCAGGAGGAGCTTTTATAACAGTAAAAGATATAGTCAATTTTTGGACGAACTTATTAAATGAAAAACTTATTTCAAAAGAGTTTCTTTCAAAGATGTTTACTAAACAAAGCGGAGACGGGACGGACGCCGAAGAAGGCTACTATGGCTATGGCGTATGGATTATTGACAATCCATGTGGTAAAGATTTAGTATATTTTCAGGGGTGTGACCCTGGTGTGAGTTTTATTTCTGAATATAATCCTAATAATGGCATGATTTCTGTTTTAGTGAGTAATTATGGTGATAATGTGTGGAAAGAAATGCGAAAAATTAGAGAAAATTTTTATAAGTAGTATTTTATAACATCTGGTTTGTTATAGGGTTTCAGATCTTTTAAACAAGCAAAAATCTCTCTTACTGTCGCAGACAGAAACAAGCTATTTTTATGGAAAAGGGTACTCTTTTCCTATACTTGTTGCGAAACTCTTCGGATTGGAACGTGAATTGATGAATGAGGGAGATAATCCTCTAATAGGAATTGTATTGTGTGCGGATAAAAGTGGGTCTGTAGTTAAGTATACATTGCCAGAAAATGAAACACAAATTTCCGCTTCAAAATATAAGTTTTATTTGCCAAGTGAAGAGGAACTATTACGAGAAGTGCAGAGAGAGCATGAAGCGTTAGAATATGATAAGAAAAAAGAAAATTATTAAAGGGGGTAAAATCTTCATAAAGGGGTAATTCTCACGTTAAAGAGGTAAGTGAGGTAAATAAACAGAAAATCTTATCCCACTCGATTTTAATGGAAAAAGCCAATCTCCGCTAAAGATATGAAGATTGGCTTAGAATCTCACGCATATTCCATAGTAATACATCACCTTACGGTTTTAAAATTACTTTAATACAGTTATCTTCCTTTTTATCAAAAATGCTGTAAGCGTGACTGCCTTCTTCTAAGGAAAGCTTATGGGTTATAATATCTGTTGCATCAAATTCACCTTTTTGGATTTTTTGTAACATCAAGTCAACGTATCTGGTAGCAGGGCACTGTCCCATTTTTAAAGTGATATTCTTGGAAAAGAAGTTTCCAAGAGGGAAATTATTATATTTATTGCCATATACTCCAACGAGAGCTACTGTACCGGTTTTTCTAATACATTGGGAAGCTATCTCTATAGCTGATTTTGATCCTCCCTGTAATTTGAGTGCAGTTTCAATTTTTTCCATAACCGAAGTTTTACCATCCAGTCCGACACAATCAATAACAGAATGAGCTCCTCCATGTGTAATCTCTTTTATATGCTCTCCTACCTGTTCATATTCTTCAAAATTTAAGGCTTCCACCCCATAGCCTTTTGCATGTTCCAGGCGGTAGCTGACGTTATCGACTGCAATGATCCTGCCTGCTCCTTTTTGAATACACCACTTGATTGTCATCAATCCTATAGGTCCACAGCCCAGAACTACGACGGTATCTCCGGCTTTCACATTTGCTATTTCCGTGCCCCAATAGGAGGTGGGCAGGACGTCTGTTACAAATAAGACCTGCTCATCTGTCAATTCATCCGGCACTTTTTTTGGCCCCACATTGGCATACGGAACCCTTATATATTCTGCTTGTCCCCCGGCATAGTTCCCATGATATTTACTATAACCGAATAATCCACCAGATTCACCATAATCATTTGAATTATCGCACTGACTGAATTCTCCTTTATTACAGAATTCGCAATGTCCGCATGCCACAGGAAAGGGGATTACAACCCTGTCCCCCTTTTTCAGATTTTTAACTTCCTTTCCGGCTTCCTCGACAATTCCCATTGTTTCATGACCTAATACATATCCATCATACATTCCTTTTACCAAACCATGCACTAAATGTAAATCTGATCCACAAATAGCAGTGGAAGTGACTTTTACTATTATGTCATCTTCTTTTTCTATCTTCGGATCTTCCACGGTTCTGCATTCAACTTTCTGCAGCCCATCATATACGATAGCTTTCATTCCGATACCTCCTGTTGTTATTAAGGATATTATTTGTAGTTGAAGTAAATCTATACCATGTATAATTATGGATGATAATTGAAATGATTTTTAAATACAGGTATTGAAGTCTAAGATTTGGATACATAATGAGTTTTATAAAAAATCTGGTGATGCGGTTAGTATTTATTAAAAAAAATATGCAAGTTCTTCGAAATGTACTTGAGCAGAGAGTGATTTATTACGGCATAATGGATTTTTTTAAAAGAACTAAAAAAATATAGTTATACTGACAACCATATGTGTGCATATTGACTTGAATGTGGTAAAATTGAAGTCAATAGATATACGGTGTGGGGATGGTATGACTGAAATTATTTTATACCATAGAAGAGTTAGAATCGTACATGGCGGTGTTACAGTGAAAAGCGCAGATCAGACTAAGGCAACTGTAAAAAATGCTGCAAAGAAAATTTTATATTATTAGGTGATATTAAATGACAACTGAAAATTATGTTTATAAAAAAGAAGTAGACTGGTCTTTGCTCAATGAAGGTCTCACCTTGCCTTTTGATAATCAAGTAGTTTTTGGACAGATCATGGGCCGATTTCTAAAGAGAGGAGAATCGAAAGATATTACACTATATCTTAACGGACACTCTTATAAAGCCAAAATAACAAATGTGAATTTTGATCCCAAGTTTAAGAGGAAAAAGGATACTCTCCAGATCAGATACATTAAAGGCGGAGAATTAGCTAAGGAATTGCAGGCCTGCTTTATGACAAGTTATCAGTTTATAAAGAAAACAAGAGAGCTGCGGCAGCCAGGCGACCGTACAATGATACGTTTGCCAGAAGACTTAAAAGAGTATCTGGCTATCTACACTACAGAATATGATGATTCTTATGTACTGGATCCCATTGTCTCAGAGGATATTGCTGCCTTGAAACAGGTGGTTTCTGGTCAGAAAGAACGTATCTTAGAGGCAGAATTTAATTATGATGTAGAGGATGCAACTTCTGCATTATTGGAATCAGAATGCATTGTAAAGATACGTAAGTTAAACAAGAAAATCGGAGATAATCTAAAGTTACTTTATAACTATAGATGCCAACTCTGTGGTTGTCTTATTGGAGAAGAATATGGATCTCATATTGCTGAGGCACATCATATTGATTATTTCGTGTCTAGCCTGAATAATGATGCCAATAATCAGCTTATTGTATGTCCAAATCACCACAGTATTATACATGATACGAATCCTGTGTTTGACAGGCAAAAACGGCTGTATATCTATAAAAATGGTGTAGAGCAGAAATTGTTATTGAATCGGCATTTATAAGAATATTATTAAGAGGAGATGTATGCGTGAAGAGCGCACGTACACATCTGTGAGGGGCTAGTAGCGTGAGCCGTTTGTCAGCTCAGCTGGGAAAGGATGATTAGAATGTATAAGGGTACCTTAATTGCAGTTAAAAATATGGAAGAAAGTAAAAAATTTTATCAAGATATACTGGGCATCAAGATGATAGGTGATTTCGGTGCGAATGTTCAGCTGGACGGCGGATTGTTTTTGCAAACAATTGAGACATGGAGCAGTTTTATTAATGATAAAGAAGTATATCTTAAAAGTAATGCTGTAGAATTATATTTTGAAGTCTCAGATATTGATGAATTTTACAGAAAACTGCAAATGGCCAATATTGAATATGTTCATGAGTTGCTGGAGCATAATTGGGGACAGAGGGTTGTTCGTTTTTATGATCCCAATCACCATATAATTGAAGTTGCAGAGGATATTTCAATGGTTGCAAAGCGGTTTTTTAATAAGGGGATGACAGTAGAACAGGTTGCAGAAAGGATGGATGTTCCCGTCGATTATGTCAAAGATTGTTTGGCGCACGGCACCCCTCACGGAAAGGAGAGTATTTAAATATGAAACCTATAGCGTTGCCGTCCCTAAATATAAACTCGTGGTCAGAAGAATCTCTGTCTGATCTGGCAGCAAAGATAGGGGATAATGTGTCAAAACCACTTATTCTTATTGATGGAGCTGCCGGGTCAGGTAAGACAACGTTAGCTTTAAAACTGGCTGATATATTGAATGCAGATTTAGTTCATACAGATGATGTAAGCTGGTGTGCTGATCCTATTCACTGGGATCATGAAATGCTCGAGGGTATTGTAAATCCCTGGATCAATGGAAAAAATGTGGCGTACAGACCAGCCGGATGGGTTAAAGAGGGCCGCCAGGGTTCTATTGAAGTTGACCCCAATAGGGCACTTATCATAGAGGGGATGGGAGCGTGCAGAAAAACGCTGCGTGATATTGCAGCATATTCCATATGGGTAGATACTGAGCCGGAGATTGCCAGGGAGCGTGTCGTTAAGAGAGATCTTGCCAATGGGGAAAATGGAGGAACTGTTGAGTCTGTCACAGAATTTGCGGACTGGTGGGATTCATTGCTGGCTCCTTTATTTTTGGAAGAGGAATCATGGAAATATGTTGATGTCATTGTTAGTGGTTCACAAGATAATTCAGTTTCAGATAATCTTTTGATTCATGTGCCTTCTTTTTCAAATGAAGACGATTGATATCTCATGGCCGGGAGTAATTTTAAATGAATTTATGCATGAAATTGTGAAGGTAAAAAGCAGCTGCTGACGGAGGAAAAATGGATGACAATTACAGAACAATACAGAGAAATTTTAAAGGATCTTGCCCTTGGAACTAAAATGACAAGACAGGAGATCGTTAAGCTGCTGCAGGATAAATATGGCACTAATCCTTCCAGTATTCTTCCCAGTGACTATTCTTATAATATGACAAACAAGGGGATAGAGGATCTGGATAATAAGCCAAATTTCTTTCTGAATAGGGGCAATGGCCAGTACGAATATGTTGGTGAAAACTATACAGGTATTGATATTACCGCCATTATATCCGCATATAAATCAGATTTTCAAAAAGTTGATGCAGAAGAAAGATACAAATGGGAAGCTATTGGATGGTACAAAAAGCATTGGGATATTGAGGCTTCGGATTTTTCAAGGATGCTGTCGGTTTCTTTTAGTAAAGCTGCTAATTTGCTGACTTCCGGTATGTATTATGCTTATAAAATGCTCTGCGAATATGCGGAAAGTGATCCGGAAGCAGTTAGAGAACTGTTCAGGGAGCTGTATGATGAAAGTATTCCTTTAGGAAAGAGATATAGTGATTTTAGAGAAGGATTCCGGCTGCACTGTGAGCATTTGAAGGGGGAGGCTGGACAAGGGAAGGCTCTGTCACATTTTCAGGATCTGCATGCAGTTTCTGTATATTTAACTTTTGAATATCCGGGAAAATATTATTTTTATAAAGCAAAAGTCTATGAAGCTTTTAAGAATTTGATCGGCTTTGCGGAAAAACGGGGAAAAGCCAAATCTGAGGTTTGGAAGATAGAAAATTGTAATCAAATGTGTTCACAAGTATGGAACTATGTTAAGCAGGACAAAGAATTAATGGCAATGAGTGCAGCGCGTTTGACAGAAGAATGTTTTCAGGATGAAGACGGTTATGTGACGGCAATGGATGTTGTTTATTATGGAAGCAGGATGAAACCCCGGACAGAAACTAAGGAAAAGGAAGAAGAAGGCATAGGTGAAGCAGCATACTGGCCCTCACCTGATGAGTATGATCCCGGGATTACGCCGGGGGTGTGGCTGGAGGCTTTAAACGATTCTGATGTCACGACTAAAGAAAACCTTGTTATGCTGAAGATGTTTATTGAACAAGGCGGAGAGAGCACATGCAGGCATCTTGCAGATGTGTATGGGAAAGTACATAATTATTATAATAAGCTGGGCAGCAGCTTTTGTGAAAAGATAAAGAAAAAGTATAACTGCCCGGACTGTATAGATGATGTGGGCTTCAGATACTATCCGATTGCATTTCGCGGAAGAAGTGTGATTGAAAACGGAAGGAAACGTTATTCCTGGAAATTGCGGAAGGAGCTGAAGGCGGCGCTGGAGAAGATGGACCTGTCGGAGATTGATATTGATAATACAGAAGACCAGACGACTGATGTGGCCAAGAATACAATTCTTTATGGACCTCCCGGAACAGGAAAAACCTACAGCACGGTAGTATATGCAGTAGCTATAATTGAGAAAAAATTGCTGGAGGATGTGAAGGAAGAAAACTACGACGATGTTCTGGCCAGGTATAATCAGTATAAGACTGATGGAAATATTGAAACAACCACATTCCATCAATCCTATGGCTATGAGGAGTTTATTGAGGGTATCAGGCCAAATATGGATGAGAGTGATGAAGAAAATAAAGAAGAGGTTCAATATCAGATAGCCTCCGGTCTGTTTAAAAGTTTCTGTGACAGAGCGCTGCGGCCAGTTATAAAAAAGGCTGCTGATGCAGGTTTAAATACTTCACCTGTTGTATGGAAGGTATCCCTCGAAGGCACATATGATAATCCCACAAGGACAGAGTGTCTGGAAAACGGGCATATCCGCCTGGGTTATGATGATTATGGACCTGATATTACAGGCGAGACTGATTTTACGGATGGCGGGAAGACAGTCGTAAATGCTTTTATTAATAAGATGAGAGTGGGAGATATTGTTCTTTCCTGTTACAGCAGCACGACTATAGATGCAGTAGGTGTTATTACCGGTGATTATGAATGGCATGAAGAATATGATAAATACAAGCGTTTGAGAAAAGTGGACTGGTTAGTTAAAGGCATCAGGGAAGATATTACAGAAGTAAATGGCGGAACCACAATGACACTTTCCGCTGTATACAAGATGTCTGTTTCACTTGCCGATGTAATGGGTATCGTCAATAAGCACACAGGCGCCGCAAATAAAATCGGGCCAAACGGTAATAATTATGTCTTTGTTATTGATGAAATAAACAGGGGAAATATCTCTAAAATATTTGGAGAGTTAATTACTTTAATAGAGGACTCAAAACGGATAGGACAGCCGGAAGAAACCACGGTAAAGCTGCCCTATTCTAAGAAGCCTTTCGGGGTCCCTGACAATGTATACCTTGTTGGAACGATGAATACTGCAGACAGGTCCATTGCCACAATTGATACAGCGCTGCGCAGAAGGTTTCAATTTAAAGAAATGCAGCCGGATGCAGATGTATTGGAAGGAATCAGTGTGGAAGATGTTTCTGTCAAAGATATGCTTATCAGAATGAATAGAAGGATCCGTGTCCTTTATGACAGGGAGCATACGATTGGACATGCCTATTTTATGCCTCTGAAGAAGAGCCCGACTATTGAGGTGCTGGCAGAAATTTTCGCTGACAGCATTATACCGCTGCTGCAGGAGTATTTTTATGAGGATTATGAGAAAATAAGACTTATACTTGGAGATAATAATAAACAGGATCCTGGTATTCAATTCATATCAGCAGTAAGTATAGATTACAGTGAGCTTTTTGGAAATACAGATTATGAATTTGATGAGAACAATATATATGAAATTAATAAAGAGGCGTTTATGAATATTGAATCATACCGCTCAATTTAGTGCAGAGGAGGTGTGCCGGATGAAAGCATCCTATCAGATAACAGAATATGGTTCTTTTATAGCTGAAAAAGAAATTCCGGGATATACTCCATTGCCCAGGCACACCTTTGAGCAGCTGGAAAAATTTATTTTAACTAATAAAAGCAAAGACACAGATGCTCTGGAGCTGATGGGGATCAGTGCTAGAAAAGGCGCAGGCAAGGTCATCACGGCAAGAAATTATGTGGGCGTTATTACAATGACCGATGGGACAACCATTGAGATCCTGCCAAAGATATATTCGCCGGAGAAGGCTTCAGAACAGAGGGTAAAAAAGCTGTTTACAGATATGCTGAAGACCCTCAGAGTATCTCCATACAAGACTTTGCAGATATCAAATGTAAATATTGAAACCATGAATATTTTCGAAATATTCATCAGAATGTTTGTGGATGAGGTTTTTCAGATTGTCAAACGCGGGCTTAAATGCGATTACATAACTGTAGAAAATAACGAAGAAATATTCAGGGGAAAACTGCTTTTCTCTGAGCATATAAAAAGAAATTACTGCCATAAGGAACGAAGCTACGTTGAATTTGATGAGTATAACAGCAACAGGCCGGAAAACAGGCTGATAAAGTCCACTTTAAAGTATCTATACCGGCAATCATCTTCAGTGAAGAATAAAAGCAGTATAAAGACTTTATTAAACGAGTTTTGTGATGTAGATGTATCTTTGGATCATGAAGGTGACTTTTCAAAGTTTATTCCCGGCAGAAATATGGCTGATTACCAAACTGCATTATTGTGGTGCCGTGTATTTTTGACGGGAAAGAGCTTCACCTCATTTTCCGGTTCAGAGATAGCCGCGGCATTATTATTTCCAATGGAGAGATTGTTTGAAAGTTATGCTGCGTCTAAATTAAAGAAGGCATTAGGCACTGCAGATTACATTGTATCGGTACAGGATAAGTCATGTTATTTATTTGATGAACCAGGTAAGAAATTTCTTATAAAACCAGACATTGCAGTAAAGCGAAAGGAAGATAATGCAGTTTTTATTATGGATACAAAGTGGAAGCTGCTCTCAGAGAACAAGGCCAATTATGGAATATCACAGAGCGATATGTACCAGATGTATGCATACCAGAAAAAGTATAATGCCCGGAATGTGACAGTACTTTACCCACTGACTGATTTAGCTGTTCCGGACAGGCAGATCATGTATAAATCCGGGGACGGTGCAGACATAAGAGTACAGTTCCTGGATTTGTTTAATATTGAAAAGAGTCTCGGGAATGTAATAGAGAAAAGTTTTATATCCTAAAATAAGCTATCTACGGAAATGCAGAGGACGCCGTAGCAGAAAAGATTAATAAAAAGCCGTCAGGATTCATATCCTGGCGGTATTTTGCTTACACAATATAGACCCTGACATACTTTAGGGTACACTATATTATCCATTATACATATTTTTTTATTACAAGTCTAGTCTTTTTTATATTTTTTGTTAAGATAAATAACAGGGATGCTGCTTTTCAGGGAAAGCGGTCTGTAACATGAAAGAAGAAGGGAGACAGGCATGAATCAGAAGGATCAGACAAAGAGTGTACGGAGAATTCCGGGAGTTACCCTGGAGGAAGAGAAAAAAATGCTTTTAGATGTTCTTGCTATCGCGGATGATAATTTGAACAGGGCAAGGGCATCTGTTGAGAGTCTGGCAGAGGAACTGCACGAATTGAAGGAAGTATATGATGTGGAGGATAAAGAAGGTCTGGCGCTGTGGTTCAATACTGATGCCAGATTTCAGCAGGTGCGCCAGGAGCTCCTCCGCATGGAGCGCAGCAGACGGAAGCCATATTTCGGAAGGATTGATTTTACAGATTCCAATCTGCTGAAAAAGGAGTGCTATTATATTGGCAAGGCTGCCATCACGAAAGATGCGGCAGATCTGGCGGTCATTGACTGGAGGGCGCCGATCGCATCGGTATATTATGAAAGCTCCCTTGGTGCATGTACCTATTCGGTAAAGGGAGAAGGGGCATTTCAGATTGACCTCTCCAGAAAGCGAACTTATGAGATAGAAAACGATGAATTAAAGGACTTTTATGATTCAGATGTGGTGGCAAATGATGAACTGCTGACGAAATACCTGGCCAGAAGCAAGCGGACTGTTTTAAATGATATTATTGCCACGATCCAGCAGGAGCAGAACGAGATTATCCGCATGAAGCCCCAGCACAATATTATAGTGCAGGGCGGGGCGGGTTCGGGTAAGACAACTGTAGCTATGCACCGTATATCTTATATCCTTTATAATTATGAGCTGGAATTTAAGCCCAAGGATTTCTATATTATTGGGAGCAACAGGATCCTCCTGAATTATATAACCGGAGTTTTACCGGATCTGGATGTATACGGCATATCACAGATGACAATGGAGCAGCTTTTTATACGTCTCTTGTATGAAGACTGGGATATACAGAATTTTACTGTAAAAAAACTGAACAGGGAGGACAAAACATCCTGTGTAAAGGGGAGCTTTTCATGGTTTCACGACCTGGAAAATTTCTGCGAGCATTATGAGTGGGACTATATACCACGGCAGGACGTCATTACAGAAAAGACTCATCACCTCCTGATGAGCAGCAGTTTGATTGAGAGCCTGCTTAAGAAGTTTCATTATCTGTCGCTTCCGGACAAGCTGGATAAGCTGACAGAGCATCTGATGGCAAAACTGGAGAATGAGATATATGGGAAATACTATACTTACCCGGCAGATGAGCAGAAGAGGCTTCTCAAGTATTACCAGACATATTTTGGAAAAAGAGAGTGGAAGGGATCCATTTTCGAATTATATAATGACTTTTTAAAGGAACAGAATGAGAAGGGGAATTCTGTTTTATTGCCCGGGACGGAATTTGATCTCTATGATCTGGCGGCGTTGGCGTATTTGTATAAAAGGATCAAAGAGACAGAAGTTATTCAGGAGGCAAGCCATGTTGTCATTGATGAGGCGCAGGATTTCGGCATGATGGCCTATGGGGCGCTAAAATACTGCCTCAGTAAATGCACCTTTACCATTATGGGGGATGTGTCGCAGAATATTTACTTTGATTATGGGCTGACGGACTGGGAAGAGCTGAGGAGTCTTATGCTGCCCGGAGAGTTTGACTATTTTGGATTACTGAGAAAAAGCTATCGTAATACTGTGGAAATCTCCAATTTTGCAACAAATATTCTGCAGCATGGGAATTTTCCAATCTATCCTGTTGAGCCGATTATACGTCATGGAAATGAAGTCAGGATTGCAGGGTGTAATGACGGGGAACAGCTGATACAGGAGACAATTGATACAATTTTAAAATGGCAGGAAAAAGAGTATGAGACAATTGCAGTGATCTGCAGGGATGAGGAAGAAGTATTTAAACTATCCGGACAGCTGAGAAAAAGTGTGGAACTTCGTGAATTTAATGCAGAAACAGAGGAGTTTGGAAGCGGAGTAATGGTTCTTCCAATCGAATATGCCAAAGGGCTGGAATTTGATGCAGTTCTTCTCTGGGGAGCCGATGATAAGAACTATCCGGCAGACGATGGCTTTGTAAGGCTGCTGTATGTGGCAGCCACCAGGGCGCTGCATGAACTGGCAGTACTTTATACAGGAAAGCTGACAGATCTGATCGCTGCACCAGTGTCAGAAGAGAAGAAGCAGAAGTATCTTGTGGTACCACCCAAGAAGGCTGTACGCAGTATGCCTGAACCGGATCTTAAAACCAACAGAGAAATAGAACTGCAGAGGGCCCGGGAGGGACATGCTGAGATGGAGCTGCGCAACAGGATAGGGCCAAAGAGGATTGTGGTCCAAAGTCCTAAGGAAGAAAAGCTGTCAGAGAAAAAGCAGACAGCAAAAAGTATGCCGGAGGGTTCCGAATTCGGTACCATGCCGGAGACTGCCAGCCTGAGGCCCTTAGGACATTCCAATATAAATTTAACTATCCGTTGGGTGGCCAAAAAGAAAGAATACGTGGAACTCACAAATGCATACGGTATACTTCGGATCACACCTGTCTCAAGGGATACAATGCGGATCAGCTTTAGCAGAGAGCCTATTGGCAATCTTGCAGATATTCCGTCAGAGCTTATGGAAACTGCGAGGCCAGCCTGGAAATGCAGAGAAGGAAAAGACAGGGTGGAAGTAATGACAGAAAAGCTCCTTTTGCGGATCGACAAGAAAAACGGCGGGATCTCATTCATTACTCCAAAGGGAAAGCTCCTTTCAGAAAGCGCTTCGATGCCCAGACAGATAGAGAATTCTGCAAAAAGCCAGACATGGACGTATTTTGACTGGTCTAAAAAGGAAGTATTAAAGGCAAGAGGGACGACTGACAAGCGGTGGACTGACCTGAAGTCTACGGCAAAATACATCTCTCTCAGCGAAAGACCCGGAAGGCCGGCCTGCATCATGTCCAACAGCGGTTATCAGATATTTATTCCCGGCGGCAGGAGGACAATGTGCTGCACTATACCCATGTATGGCTGCTATGTTTATACAGAGGGGGAGAAGCAGATTGATTATTTCTTTAAAGTGGAATGCTGAAAAGATTAACTGAGGTAAGAATAAAACGCCTGTACTCAAACATGAAGAAGTGAGTATCAGGCGTTTTCTGTATTGAGAAGTGCGTGCAGCCACCATGTGTATATAACATATATAAAATAAAAATATATAAATAAATTTGTTGGAAAATAATAAATTGAATAATAACTTGAAAATATAGAATAAAAATATTATACTTTTTGAAGAGGATTTATTGTGTTTGCATCTAAATTATATAGATATATTTGCTATTCTTTAAAGTGCAAATAGAAGGAGAGATTATGAGGACACAGTCAAAAGGTAAATGTAAATATTGTGGCAGAGAATATACGAAATCGTACATGCTCAGACACCTGGCCAATTGCCAGGAACGAAAATCCAGCGTTAATGCTAAATTAAATAATACACAAGGAATGTATTATGAGCTTGATATCTTTGGAAAACGTGACAAAGAATACTGGCTGATTATTGAGGTTCGTGCAGATGCAACTTTGAAGGATCTTGACAGCTTCCTTAGAGACATATGGCTGGAATGCTGTGGGCATTTGAGTGCTTTTGATATAAACGGCACCAGCTATGATGCTGTTCCGTCTGAAGATTACTACTGGGGAAAGCCGGCGAAAAGTATGAATTATAAACTGAATTCCGTGCTGGAAAAAGGTATGACAGTTACATATGAATATGATTTTGGATCTACAACAGATTTGGTCATAAATGTCCGTGACTATATAGTTTCTTCATGGAGAAAGGAAAAAGTTACTATTCTCTCAAGAAATAATCCGCCAGAAATTTTGTGTGACATATGCCACGAGAAAATAGCAGCCGTTTTCTGCCCAGAGTTTGAATATGGCGCTTTCTTATGTGATGACTGCAGGAAAAAGCATGATTTAGAAGAGGATATGCTGTTGCCTGTTTGTAATTCTCCGAGAGTGGGAGTTTGTGGATACGAGGGCAGCCGTATTTATCCTGATCAGTTTGTGCCGGACAAGGTTACGTTGGAAGACAAAAAATAAGCAGTCCAGGAGGATATATGTTTGAATTTATTAAGATTATTACATTGCGGGCAACGTACGAATGTCAGGAAGAAGGAAGTCTGCCTTCATATTTAGGATCTACAATAAGGGGGATATTGGGACATTGTATACGGGATTTTTTCTGTGAGAATCAAGGAGAGAAATGTTTTCGCTGCAGGAAGAAAGAGACATGTCTCTATGTGCGCTGTTTTAGCAACACTGGCAAAGAAGCAGGAGCGGTGAACCCATACGCCCTGTATGTCCATGGAGCAGGCAGGGAAAGGTGGAAAAAGGGGGATCAATGTATATTTGATCTTACGCTGTTTGGAACAGGTACGGAACAGGCAGAAATTTATCTGGATGCGCTGCAGGCAGCGGAGCTGAAAGGGTGGGGAGCATCGAGGCTGGCATTTCGTTTGATACAGGTGTCGGATCCGGAATCGGGCAAGATAATTTATACCGGGGGCAAGAGCTGGATCTGCAATCTTGTCTCCAGACCACTGCAGATAACAGGAAGAAATGTCTCCTATGCAAACCTGCTCTTTGATACACCGCTCAGAATCGTATCTGGAAAGCATTTGTTTGAGAAGCTTTCATTTGAAATGCTGATACAGTTTCTGATCCGCAGAATATCTCTTTTAACATTGGCCTATACAGATTATCAACTGGAGTGGGACAAGGAAGAACTGCTGGAGCAGGCCAGGAAAGTCAAAACTGTAGATGAATATTGGAGGGAAATTCCTTTTACCAGGTATTCGATGAATCAGGAAAAAGGCAAACTTGAGCTGCCGTCCAGGGAAGGGTGGATTTTATACGAGGGAGATTTGACAGATTTTGTGCCGATCCTGGAGGCAGGTAAGTATCTGCGGATTGGAAAAGGTGCAACAATTGGATTTGGCCACTATGAGGTGTTTTACGACAAATAGAGAGGGAAAGTGAAATGGAAGATGAGAAAAAAACGGTTGGATATGAAGATATTATAAGAATGTTAGCGGATAATTACATGAAGTTGGAACAGTCTATTGCTAATCAGATATTATTGAACGTGTCGAACCACTACCCAACGCAGGGGGCTTATAGAGAGAACGTGTGGAAATCTTTGTTTGAAATGATTGTTCCAAAAAAATACTGTATTGAGCAGAGTGTGTTTATTATAGATTCCTATGGAAACAAGTCAAAAGAAGTAGATTTGGCAATTTTTGATGAAATGTATACGCCTTATATTTTTAATTATGGAGAGATTAAATTCATTCCTATTGAAGCTGTTGCGGCTGTGGTTCAATGCAAAAGCAAAAGCGTAGATTATGCTGATGTATCCGGCTGGAGGGAATCCATAGAGGCCCTGTTTACATCTATGGACTCTGTAGCACGTACGGCATCGTCGATGACTGATAATCTCGAGCCAACGCCGATGCCTGTTACCCAGACTGCGACACGTCCAATTATGATATTATGCGCCATAGAACCGATTAATAAGATTTCAGTCTTAATAGAGGAGTTTGATATCATATTGTCAGTGTCGGAAATTGGAGAGGTTAAAAGATTAAATAAATACATAAGAGGAGAAGAGAATTCTTTAAAAGAATGGAATGATTCACTCAACAATGCATTGGAAAAAAAAGATTGTGATAACCAATATATTATTAACGAAAAAGTTCAGCGTAAGAAAAAAAAGAAAATAGTATCTGAGGCACAGAGACCCGAATTTCTTCAGAATTTAAAAGTTGAGAAAATTGATAAGTATGGGCAAAAACACGAAAATGTGCTTCTATCCCTTATCTTTCAGCTAAATCAGCTCCTTATGGTCTTGAACAATCCGATGCTTTTTCCGCATAAAGCCTACGCTGAACGGTTTAATCAGATTTTGAATGAAGTAACGAAAGGAGCAGAAGATGGACAGCAAAAGTAATACATATATTCTGGCAAAGTATGATGTCAGTGGAATCCAGCAATATATATTTGCTACAAACCGGCTTCGGGAGAATGTTGGGGCATCTTTTCAGGTGACAAGAATTTTAGAAGAGTATCTTCCAGAAGCAATTAAGGCAGCAACGGCCCCGCAGCAAGAAAACATAACAGAATCAATAAATGTATTAGACTGGAAAATACAGGATGAATTGAGAATATTCAAAGATGCGAATATCGAAGCTGAAATTATCTATATTGGCGGCGGTAATGCGATGGTATTATTTCGGGACAGAGAGGTATTCCAAAAGGTAAGTCAGAATCTGGGCGAGAAAGTGGCAAGAGGCTGCCAGGGAATTTATCTGGCAGTTGCGTATGTCAACAGTAAGCTGAATAGTTTTAAAAATGATGTAAATGAGTTAGCGAAAAAAATGGCAGAAAATAAGGCTAATATGATTCGTCAGCCAATTTACTCTCCGTTTCCGGTAGTTGAGCAGGACAATTCCAACCATCAGCCTATAACCAGGTGTTTGCGCCATAAGAATGAGGAAGTTGAAAATACTGGGAATATGCAGGCTGTCGAGAATATGACTGAGATGAGGTATCAAAAATGGATGGCATATAGGTGCTCAAGAGCGTCTAAAAACAAAAATTTGTATCCGCAAATAGCGGGGATAGCAGATTATGATTATCCGGTCGATATGGATTCGTTATGCCGGGAACCTGGAAATGACAGTTATATTGCTGTGGTCCATATTGATGGGAATGGAATGGGGCGGCAGATTCAGGAGGTATTGGGGGAGCAGGATGCTTATGAGAAAGCGGTTCCTCTGTTAAGAAAGAAATCAAAGGAAATATCCGGTATTTTTAGAAATACATATAAGGCAGTGCTTATGAGGCTGTGGGAGCATAAAGAACTTTTAAGGACAGACAGCAAAGGGGATATCATATTTCCGTTGAGGCCAATCGTATTAGATGGAGATGACTTTACATTTTTGTGCACGGCGGATTTGGCAATTCCCATTGCAGCGGGATTTTTGAAAAAACTATCTGTGAGTCAGAAAGAAAAGATACAAAAGATAACGGCATGCGCTGGTATAGCTTTTGTGCATAGCCATTTCCCGTTTTATGAAGCCTATCGTATCGCGGAAGAAACTTGTTCCACAGCAAAAGGAAAGTGGTATGAGGAAAAAAAGGGAAAGAAAGGAAGTATGGATAAGAGCTTTCTGGATTTTAGAGTGTTGAAGGGAAGTGAGGCAGGGGGCACTTTAAAACATAGGCAATGGCATATGCGTCCATATAGTGTAGACACTGAAGATCAGAGAATCGAGCTGGATGCTCTGGTCAGATTATATGAGACAATAAAGAAAATGGAAGAGGAATGGCCATCTAACAGGCTTCATAAGATATACCGCGCTATATTGGGCGGAGAAGGTCAGCTGGATTTTTTGGACAGGGAGTTTACTTCCCGCGGATACAGTATGAAGGAACTGATGCAAACGGAAAAATGGAAGGATTCTCCTTTATATGATGCATTGGAGCTTCGGGGATTGTGTAAAGTGGAACTATTGGCAGATTTTTTAGGTTTACAGGAGAAGCAGGTCAATGAAAAAATGGAATCTGAAAATTATTTTGAAAAGTGATTTATGTACAGCCACGGGTGAAGATGCACCGGGCATAATAAATGTTAAGACCGCCTTGGAAAATGGGATTCCCTATATTCCTGCAAAACGGATAAAGGGGTGCCTGCTGGAAGCAGGTATGGAGATGAGGGATAATGGTCTTATTGAGGGGGACACATTAGAAAGAATATTTGGAAAACCGGGGGCAGAACGGACAGAAGGGGTATACATAGGTGATTCTCATTTGCATTCTATCCCACAGTATATGTTTGGAGAAGGAAAAGGGGTTCCTGTTCAAATTGGGGATTATGAACTTTTCCAGTCGGAGATACGGAATTGTCTGGAATCTGAAAAGACTTATTTTGAGGAATTTTTTACAAGAAAGCGTACCCGCACAGCGATAGATACACAGACGGGAACCGCAAAAAAAAATACTTTGCGGACGATGCAGGTGGTTCCGGCCGGAGTTGAGTTTGTAAGTTGTATAGAGGGAGAACTGAATGATAAGGATGAGGCAGTACTGATAAAATGCGCCAAAGGGCTGCGCCATATGGGATTAGGAATCACCAGAGGTTGGGGAGAGGTACAGTGTATATTAGAAGAAGTAACAACAGAGACATTATTGTCAGTTGATTCAAATATAAAAAAGCAGGGAGACTTTACGAAAGAAAAATCAGATATATTCAAAGAATATGACCCAGAAGAGGACGTGGTCATGTCCTATGAGATTTATTTTGATTCTCCTGTGATGATTGACGGAAATAATGATTGCCTTCCGGCAGGTCCGGTGCTGGGGGCGCTGGCTGGAATGTATATCAGAAAATTTTCATTGGGTGCTGATGCCCATAAAGATGAGAATTTCAGCAGAATTTTTCTGCATGATGGTGTACAGTTTGGCTATGGATATTTGAAGCGTAATGATAAGATATATGTTCCATGCCCAAAAGCAATTGCAGAAATGCGGGAGAATGATGGAAATTGGTTTAACATAGAGCAGGACAGGGAGCTGAAAAGGAAGGAATTAAAAGGCCTGGTATGCTGGGAAGGCGAAGAACTGCATATAGCATCTGCCAATAGGGAGATACATTTTCACCACGCTCGTCCAATTGACCGGGGAATTGCCCATGCTCTTAATGACCGGGCAGCAGATAGCAGCATTCCTACAGGAGAGTTTTTTGAGTATACCCCACTGTCGAAGGGCCAGACATATGCAGGAACCTGGCGCGGGAAGGCAAAAGATATCAGGGTTTTAGCTGAATGTCTGCAAGACAATGACTATAGACTGCGGATTGGAAGATCAAGGACAGCTGAATATGGAAATTGTACTTTTAAAATAGTGAGGGTTGATCTGAAAACAAATCAGATTGAACCATCACCTGGCGGGAATGAATGGATGATGTGGCTTCTTTCACCGTTGATTATCAGGGATGAAAAGTCCGGGGATTATACTTTAAAAGAGGTTGGATTAATAAAACAATTAGGGGAAATATTAGGGTGCAAAAAGATAGAATTAAGAAAAATAGCAGGCAGCTGTACAGTGTACAGTGGGTATAATAGCAGATGGGGAATGCCGATGGTATCCTGTCCCGCGGCAGATGTGGGAAGCACATTTTACCTGAAAACAGATCATGAGATACATGCCTGTAAACTTGAAGAAAACAGGTGGGGAGAGCTCACCGGCAGAGGGTGTGGGCAGGTGGCGGTCAGACCGTGGAATAAAGAAGATACAGATAAAATTATTATTGATTCTGACGCAGTTTATAATATAGAAAAGAGTCACAATAGCATTGCTGAAAGGATTATCTGTCTCCGGAAACATCAATTGGAATGTGAATATGAGACGATAGAAGAACTGGATATTGTCAAAATGGATGAACTTCCCCCATCTTCTGCAATCTCATTATTATCTCAGCTGCTGAGAAGTTATGCCCAAAACAAAGATTTTTATGAGCAGATTAAAGAAAAAGTAATGTGCATACAAAAAGAGGATAAAAGGGATAAAATTTTAAAATTGATAGAACCCTGTGAGGGAAAACCATATGAATTTATGAAACTATATCTTGAAAATGCAAAATGGAAAGCGAGGTGCAGGGTAAAGGATGAATGACAGCGCAGAAAAATCTAATAAAATATGCGGACGGATGTGTATAGAAATAACAGGATGTCTCGGCTCTCCATTGTCAGTTGGTTCCGGGGAGCAGGGAGAAACTGATGCGGATGTAATATTGAGCGCATGGGGGGCCCCTTTTATACCGGGAAGCGCCATAGCTGGTTCGCTGCGTGCATACAGTAAGAAACTGGGGTTGGGAAGAGAATCGGATCAGCTTTTTGGCGCACCAGATGATGTAGATCCAGGTTCAGAAAGTGACAGGCAAAGCAGGATATTTTGTTATGATACATTTTTAGAAAAAGTAAAAATGTCTATCCGGGATGGAGTTAAACTAGAAGAAAAGAAGACGCCGCGGCATAAATCAAAGTATGAGATGCAGATTATCGAACGAGGTGCAAAATTTCGAATGAGGCTGGAGATCATTGAGCGTAAAGCCTGTATGGCTGAAAATAAAGACATTCAGAAAGTGTGGAATACGGAACAGACATGGATACGGAGATGGGCGCAGGGATTTGCAGCAGGAGAGTTAAGAATAGGTGCAAAGAGCAACAGGGGATTTGGAAAGCTGGAAATAGAAGAAGTCAGGGTCAAAAAATTCAATATGGAAGTAAAAGATGAATATTTGGCCTGGCTGGACTGGCACTGGGATCATGAGCATGCATTTGAACAGGCAGAATTTATAGATTTCAAAATGAATGAGGAAGAAACGAAAAATTTTCGGGCAGAACATGTTTTGGAAGTACCGCTGAGGATTCCTAATACACTGTTGGTAAGAACTTACAGCGAGACCTTTGGAAAAGCTGAGGATGTTCCGGACTACGGGCAGCTGACAGTAAGCGGAAAGGGAGAGCAGGCAGTGATACCAGGCAGCAGTTTTGCGGGGGCATTTCGCAGCCATATTGCCAAGATTGTAAACGGTATTGCACATCTGCATAGTTGGGAAGAAGCACAAAAAAGGCTGGAACCTTTTTTTGGAACATGGACGGAGGAGAAAAAAAGGGTTGAAAAGCTGGTATCGTCAAGGGTTATATTTGAGGAGGTATTGGTGAATGGCGGTCATAGTTTACCGATAACCAGGAATTCGATAGACCGGTTTACAGGGGGGACAATAAAAGGTGCTCTTTTTGAAGAAGTACCATGGGCAGGTGGAACAGCTTTACTTCGCATCCGGTGGAAAAAAGATAAGGATAAAGAAAGCAATATATACGGCAATATAAGTGATCCCAGCAGTAAAGTAATCTGTGGAATGCTCTTATGGAGCATTAAGGATTTGCAGGCGGGAATATTGTCGATTGGCGGAGAGACAGCAGTTGGAAGGGGGATATTCTGCAGGCCTGATGAGAAGGATTCAGATATTTTGCTGGATGGGAATGCATTGGATGAGAAAACGACACAAGAATATATGCAGATGGCAGCTTCGTGGTGTAAGGGGGGAGAATATGCAGCAGGAGAATAAAATAGTCCCAGTATGTGAAGAAACAGAACATAATGATAAAGGTGTAAAATATAATACTGTTGAAGTGTATGAAGAATTTAACAAAAGTTCGCTTGATGAAGTACATGAACTTGTAAAAAAATATTTTGGAAAGACTACGCCCTGGGTTTATACAGTGTTAGATTTTACAGTTGGGTTTGGGATCTATAAAGATAGCAGTTTTTTTATTTATATGGGCGGTCAGAAGGAATATGTACCATTGGAGTGGGAATATCTGAAGGAACTCCGGGTTTTTGATGTAAACGGAGAACTGCGTCTCGTACCGTTAAAAGGGGGATGGGCTGGTAGATTTCGAGGCTGTATTCCAGAATATAATAATAGTAATGTAAATCCGGAAGAATACATTATCGATGAACAGCAGAAACTTTGGGGGAAAGCTCAAATTTCAGAAAAGATAAACTCAAAACAATGGAGTCTGTTAACTTCTGACAGAGGAACAAAAATATGGGTTCCAATCAATTTAGGAGTACAGCAGGAAGCTGCCCTTTTGGTAAGAAAGTTTATGCGTATCCCAACATGGAATCATCAGGAACTAGTTTATCAAGTGGATATGCGTATGGTGGGATTTGACTATTGGAAAGAGGAAGCCAGGGAAGGAGGGCAGTAAAAAATGGATAAGACATATACATATATAGATACAGATACTACAGCTAGATTTGTAAATCCTTATAATTTTATTCCTTTGGGAGAAGAATGTAGGCGTGATATTCCTAAAACGAATGATCAAGATGCTTTTACAGGCTATTTTGAATGCAGAGTGAAGCTGCTGACTCCACTATTTATTCCAAATACATCTTCATCCGTCAGGCTGTTAACACAGAAAGAATGGGAAAAGGGAAAGCAGGAAAATAAGAAATACAGCGGATATGATTTTTTCTCATATGATGACTTGTCAGAAGAACAGCCGTATATTAGTGACCCGCCCGCACCGCCCTGTAATCCGGTGATTCCAGGCAGTGAGATCAGAGGCGCTGTCAGGAGTGTATTTGAGGCAGCATTTAACGGATGTATGTCATCAGTAGATGAAAACAGGGATATATCCAGAAGATGTGGAGAGGTTAAAAATCCAGGAATCTTATACTGGGATTGTAAAGAGCGCGGGTGGCGTTTAAAATCATGTAATAAAGTAAAACTTCTTGTGGAGCAAAAAGAGGAGCAGAGCAGGGGAAAGGCTAAAGGAAAATTAGTAACCAGAAAAGAGTATGACACTTGGCAAGAAGGACAGAAGATTTGGGTATATATTGATAACAAAGGCGTAGTTTATGATTATGGATTGATTAATGGGAGAAGGAAAACAAAAGGTAAAGAAAACTACGTGTATAGAGAAGGGTATCTTCACAAAGGAGAATACATAGACGGAAAAAAATATGAGTCTGTTTTTTGGGAATCGGGGGGACAAAAGCTGATAAGAGTTCGCAATGAGGATATAGAACTTTTGAAAAAGATATTGAAAGAATATAGGGACAGTACAAAAAATTGTAAGGTTCAAGATGAAAAGTGGTATGAAGAATTTGAAGTACCAAAAGATGGGACACGGATTCTTGTATACTATTCGAAAGACTCAGTAGGTCGTATTTATTTATGCCCGGCATGTATAGGAAGGGAGACATTTCTGAAAACCGTAGGCAGCCTCCTGAAGAGTAATGGAGAGTACCAGCCTTGTAATAGTGAAAAACTGTGTTCCGCATGTCAGATATTTGGCATGATGGAAAAAGCAGAGAAGCCAGGGACATATGCGTATGGCTCGAAGGTCAGGTTTACGGACGCTATGTTAATAAAACCTGTAAAAAATAGCAGTTTTCTGTTTGAAGACCCCATTGTCCTGCCTGAGTTAGCTGAGCCCCGTCCGAGTGCAGTTGAGTTTTATACAGAGTCTCCCTATAAAGAGTATGAAGAGACTGGTGGAAAAGATAAGCAGGGATATTGGACTTATGATTATAAATATCAATATAAAAGAGAAGAGAGAAAAGAAAAGTTTAACGTATCGAGAATGGCTTTGGGGAGAGCGCAGCCCAAACTGCGGGGGCGGAAATATTATTGGCATAAAGATGTGAATATGGACGCTTTTACAGACAATAAAGTAAACGCTATGCAGCAGAGGATACGCCCGATGAAACCCGATACCGAACGAGACTCACAGCCGTTGTTTCAGTTTTGCGTGTACTTTGAACAATTAAATAAAAAACAGTTAGAACAGTTGAAATGGGCGCTTGACTTTGGCAGCCCTGAGTGCGCTCACAAAATAGGAAGAGGTAAGCCGCTGGGATTTGGCAGTGCGCAGATTATAGTTGATAAACTCAATATCCGGGAAATTAACGAAGACAACGGGTGTTGGAAAATAAAGACGATAGGGAAGGATAATAAATTAGATTTTGAAAACTTCTTTAAGTCATCTGGGCAATTTAGTGAAGAAATTCCCAAAGCTTTGAAAATAATGGCTAATTGGGAAAAAAGACCGGAAAATGTTAATTATCCTATAGGAGAGGACAAGACTGTCAAAAGCCAGGGAGAGAATAATGCAGCTGCCTCGCATCAGTGGTTCCGCCTGAATAAAGGAAAAGACAACTTCAAGCCAAATTTCTCAAAAATTTTACCTGCTGCAGAAGATGATGCAAATAACAGATTAAGTCGAAAGAAAGCATTGTATAGACTCATAGAAAAAGAAAAATAAATGTCAGGTGCGAATATGGAGTAAACATAGATTTGCCGAGAGATTCGCACCTGAACAAAGTATAAAAACCTGGAACTAGGTCAAAAGAATTGAATATATTTTAAGAAATAGTTGCATTTTGAGAGAAAAGAGGATAGAATTTAGAAGAAAGGTACAATTTTTATAGAAGAATATTGTATATATTTGCTGTCACTTCCTGTGTGGAAGTGTGGATTGAAATCACCGCATCATAAATACCACGGTGTCCTCCGCAGTCACTTCCTGTGTGGAAGTGTGGATTGAAATTGTCCTGGCACCGATCATATCAGAACTGACAGAGGTCACTTCCTGTGTGGAAGTGTGGATTGAAATATCATGTATTACTTATAACACATATATACAAGCTGTCACTTCCTGTGTGGAAGTGTGGATTGAAATCGTGGCATTAATGCTCTCAGCATGTACTGCCTTAAGTCACTTCCTGTGTGGAAGTGGGGATTGAAATTGGTCGGACTCGTCTGGATTTTGTCCAGACTGAGTCACTTCCTGTGTGGAAGTGTGGATTGAAATTTCCCATTGGCCTTGTAGAATAGGGAGTTGATTGCGTCACTTCCTGTACGGAAGTACGTATAGAACTACTAAGTATTTTTTTAACAATGCACCTTGTAAGCCAATATAACACTTATCTTTGGTGCCCAAGCCGCTGATATGTATATTCATGTGATGCCGCTTTTCTCGAAACCATGCCGGATGGGGGCAGGTGAAGGATGAATCAGGAAGTATAATAAAATACAGAAAAGGTGAAAATATTAAAGTAATAAGAAAACCAAAATAATTCAAAGAGGATGTGTTTGCTGCTGCAAATATGTCCTCTTTTTAGAAAGAGGATATTCTATGGATAATCAAAAAAAGATACCTAATCGGCTGATTAATGAAAAATCACCTTATCTGCAGCAGCATGCATATAACCCTGTGCAATGGCATCCCTGGGGCAAGGAAGCGTTTGAGAAAGCCAGGGTGGAAAATAAGCCTGTTTTTCTTTCCATCGGATATAGTACATGTCACTGGTGTCATGTGATGGAGCGGGAATCATTCGAGAATCAGGAAATAGCCGGGCTTTTGAACAGGGAATTTATTAGTGTGAAGGTAGACCGGGAGGAACGGCCGGATGTGGATTCAGTATATATGTCCGTCTGTCAGGCTATGAATGGCCAGGGCGGGTGGCCCCTGACAATTATCATGACACCCGGCTGCAGGCCGTTTTTTGCAGGCACGTACTTTCCGCCAAAATCCAGATACGGCAGAGCGGGGTTGGAAGAGCTGCTGACTATAGTGGCGGAACAGTGGAAGGAGAACAGAGAAAAACTTCTTGATAAAGCAGGACAGATAGAAGCTTACTTAAATGAACAGGAGAAAATGGCCGTATCAATAAAGCCAGATAAAAATCTGGTGCATAAGGCTTTCCGGCAGTTTGCAGACAGTTTTGATAAAAAGAATGGGGGATTTGGAGAAGCTCCAAAGTTTCCCACACCTCATAACCTTATGTTTTTGCTTGAATATGGAGTGAGAGAGAAGAAGCAGGAAGCATTGGACATGGCTGAAACCACTTTGGTACAGATGTACCGCGGCGGGATCTTTGACCATATTGGAGGAGGATTTTCCAGATACTCCACAGATGAAAGATGGCTGGTGCCCCACTTTGAAAAAATGCTTTATGATAATGCATTGCTTGCCATTAGTTATGTGGAAGCATTTGGCCTGACAGGAAGAAAACTGTATGAATACGCAGCCAGAAGGATTTTTGACTATGTGGAAGCAGAATTGACAGATCCGGAAGGCGGATTTTACTGCGGACAGGATGCGGACAGTGACGGCGTGGAAGGAAAATACTATGTATTTACTCCGGAAGAAGTTGAAAAGGTTCTGGGGAAGGAGGAAGGGCAGGCATTTTGCAGGCGGTACGGAATCACAGTACGGGGAAATTTTGAAGGAAAGAGTATACCGAATCTGCTGGAAAATGAGGACTATGAGAAAGTCTGTGAGGACCAGGATAGGGAAACAAGTAAAAAGCTCTATGATTACCGCATTATGCGGGCACGGCTGCATAAAGATGACAAGATACTGGTATCCTGGAATGGCCTGATGATCTCTGCTTATGCTAAGGCAGGGGCGGTGCTTGGCGAGCCTGGGTATATAGATATGGCAGTACGCTCAGAAGCGTTTATAAACAGATTCCTTGTAAAGGAAGGACGCCTTCTGGTACGCTTCAGGGATGGGGAAGCTGTGGGGGAGGGAAAACTGGATGATTATGCCTGTTATGTCCTTGCACTGCTGGAGTTGTACAGGGTGACTTTTCAGGTGAGCTATCTGGAACGGGCAGCTGTCTGGACGGATATTATGATTCGGCAGTTCTTTGACAAGAAACGCGGAGGATTCTATATAAATGCAAGTGATGGGGAACAGCTCATCGTGAGGACAAAAGAGACTTATGACGGCGCTTTGCCTTCAGGAAATTCTGCTGCTGTCCGGGTGCTGCAGCAGCTGTACCAGATCACTGGGGAGATAAAGTGGCAGGAAGTTCTGGAAAAACAGCTGTATTATCTGGCAGGTGCCATGGATGGGTATCCTTCCGGGCACAGTTATGCACTGTTGACTATGATGAATGTCCTATATCCGGCAAAAGAGCTTGTATGTACTCTGTCATCTGCATGCGGCAGGGAGGAGCGGAAGCATATCATAAAACAGTTGGGATACCTGGCAGAATCAGTGCGGGGACTGTCTGTTGTAGTGAAGAAAGGGGAAAACCAGGAGGAACTTGGCAGATTGGCTCCATTTACAGAAGATTATCCAATACCTGAGGACGGTGCACTGTATTACCTGTGCAGTGGCAGCAAATGTATGCCGCCTTTCTCAGAGATGTCTCAGCTTCTTAAAAAACTGGATGAAGATAAATAAAGTTCCGTTGATTTTATAATCAGTTTATCTTAAAATAATATTTAAGTTCTGAAAAAGGAAGAGGAGGGAAACAGATGAAAGCAGATATCAAATGGCTGGATGACCCGGAGGTTTTCCGGGTCAATCAGCTTCCTGCCCACAGCGACCACAGATTTTTTGCAAATGAGCAGGAGTACAAGTCAGGGCAGAGCTCTTTTTCGCAGAGCCTGAATGGTACATGGAAGTTTAAGTATTCAGAAAATGCAAAAAGCCGTCCGGCGGAATTTTATAAGGAAGAATATGACAGGTCAGGCTTTGATGAGATCCAGGTGCCCGGTCATATTGAACTGGCCGGGTATGATAAGATCCATTATATCAACACAATGTATCCCTGGGAGGGACACAGGTACCGCAGGCCGGCAGGTGTGCCTGATGATCAGCACATGGGAGCAGGGATGTTCAGTGAAGATGATTATAATCCTGCAGGTTCTTATGTGACCCGGTTTGATCTGGATGAGGGACTCATAGGCAAGAGGACAGTCATATGCTTTGAGGGCGTGGAACAGGCAATGTATGTATGGCTCAACGGTAGTTTTGTGGGGTATGCGGAGGACAGCTTTACGCCGTCAGAATTTGATCTGACCCCATACATACGCGAGAAGGACAATCTGCTGGCGGTAGAGGTACATAAGAGAAGTACGGCTGCTTTTTTAGAGGACCAGGACTTTTTCCGGTTCTTTGGAATATTCAGAAACGTGACATTGTTTGCGAAGCCAGAACTTCATCTGGAAGATATGTGGGCAAAGCCGGAGCTTGATCCTGATACGGGAGCCGGATATTTTTCAATGGATATGAAAATCTCAGGAGACGGCGCCTCCATGAAAGAGGGAGCAGGTTCAAAAGTTCATATTGTGCTGAAGGACAGGGAAGGATGCGTGTGCCTTGAGAAAGAAATGGAAGTACAGCCTGAGGTGAAGCTGGGCCAGACAGAGCTAAAGGGAGTAAAGGCCTGGGATAATAAGGAGCCATACCTGTATACGCTGGGCATCACTTTATATAATGAGAAGGGTGAAGTGACAGAGTTTATCCCTTATCAGGTTGGATTCAGAAAAGTAGAGCTGAAGAATAAGGTGATCTGCCTGAACGGGAAAAGACTTGTCATTAATGGTGTCAACCGTCACGAATGGAGTGCCGGGGGCGGCAGATGCATCGGTGCGGATGAGATGAAGTGGGATATGGAGTGTATCAGGAGAAATCATATAAATGCTGTCAGGACATGCCATTATCCTGATCAGATACCCTGGTATTATATGTGCGATGAAGCCGGGGTCTATGTGATGGCAGAGGTTAACCTGGAGTCCCATGGCTCCTGGCAGAAGATGGGGGCAGTGGAACCTTCCTGGAATGTGCCGGGAGACAGTGAAAAATGGACAGGGGCTGTCATGGACCGTGCCAAAAGCAATTTTGAACTTCTGAAGAATCATACCTCCATACTGTTCTGGTCCCTGGGAAATGAATCTTATGCCGGCGAAGCCATAGCCCGTATGAACAAGTATTATAAGCAGCGGGATAATGGACGGCTTGTACATTATGAGGGAGTATTCCACAACCGTAAATATGAAGGCAGGATCTCGGATATGGAGAGCAGGATGTATGCATCTCCCCGGCAGGCGGAAGAATACCTTGCCCAGGACCCCGAGAAACCATTTATCCTCTGTGAATATATGCATGATATGGGAAATTCTCTCGGGGGCCTGAAGTCCTACATAGATTTGATTGATAAGTATGAGATGTATCAAGGAGGCTTTATCTGGGATTTTATTGACCAGGCCCTGTGGGTGGAGGATGAAGTGACAGGAAGACGGGTTCTGCGTTATGGCGGTGATTTTGACGACAGGCCTTCTGATTATGAATTTTCGGGAAATGGGATCGTGTTTGCGGACAGGACAGAGAAACCAGCGATGCAGGAGGTAAGATACTATTATGGATTATACAAATAATAAATTAAAGCTTGTATACGGAGACGTGACCCTGGGAGTGCAGGGCCCGGATTTCCATTATATATTTTCTTATCAGACGGGCGGGCCTGAATCACTTGTGATCCAGGGAAAAGAGTGGCTGTACCGCACACCAAAGCCTACATTCTGGAGGGCGCTCACCGACAATGACAGGGGCAGTAAATTTCATTTACGGTCAGGAATGTGGCTTGCAGCTGATATGTTTATAAAACATGCGGATACAGAAGTGAAGGTAAACGGTGAGGAAATCCCCTTGCCGAAGGCTCCGGCCAACAATCAGTATCATGCAGGGGCTGAGGCGGATTCTGTAGAAATTATTTTCACATATGAGACTATAACAGTGCCCTCCGCTTCAGTTACGGTTTCTTATCTGACAGAGCCGGGTGGAGAGATCCTTGTGTCAGTGCATTATTTTGGAAAGGCGGGGCTCCCTGAGCTTCCGGTATTTGGGATGCGCTTTGTGATGCCGTCCAGAGCAGACGGGTTCTGTTATGAGGGATTGTCCGGAGAGACTTATCCTGACCGTATGGCTGGGGGTATCCGGGGAATCTATGAGACAGAAGGGCTTCCGGTCACCCCTTACATAGTACCCCAGGAGTGCGGTATGCATATGGACACAGGATGGGTGGAGATATACAGGAGCACTGTCCTGGATAACAGGAAAAGGGAATGTTTACAGAGCGGAATCAGGTTTTCGGCAGCAGAAGGGAACTTTGCATTTTCCTGTCTTCCCTATACTGCAGAAGAACTGGAAAATGCCACGCATCATGAAGAACTGCCGCCTGCGAGGCGCACAGTACTGTGCATAGCAGGGGCAGTGAGAGGTGTGGGCGGGATCGACAGCTGGGGATCTGATGTGGAGTCGGAGTACTGCATAGATGCAGGGAAGGATATATGCTATTCCTTCAGAATCGGCAAAGCAGTTCATAAATCAGTCTCCGGGAGCAGTATATAAGCATCTGTACTCGCTTGGAGTGCATCCATAATTCTGTAAAAACAGCTTTGAGTAATAGCTGAGATGATTAAAGCCGCAGGAAAGCGCTATACGTGTAATACTGTCAGCAGTTTCTTTCAGCAGTCCGCAGCTGACCTTGAGCCTGTAAGAATTTAAGAACTCTATGGGCGACTGCTGTAGATAGTGCCGGAAGATCACGCAGCATTTGTTGCGGCAGATATTTCCGGCTGCGGCTATGTCTGTCAGCGATATTTTTTCTGAAAAGTGCTGGTATATATAAGAGACCATATTCTTCTGTATCGCCAGGTCTGAACGGTCTTTGTCAGAGGATGCGGGAGGTATGATCTCGGGATGCTGCAGGATCCTGTTCCAGAAGGCATGCATAATCCCAATGACCTCCATCTCATAACCCGGGACAGACTGCTCCTTCAGAGAGATGATTCTGTCCAGTAGCTGCAGCACATCCGGGAATCCGGTCTCATCAGGTGTATAATGGAGATATTCCAGGTTCTGGTTGTTCAGGATAGGCAGGATATAATCCTGATAAAGTGATTTGTTTCCGGTAAATAAGTTGGGATGGAACAGAATGCAGGCAAAATCACAGTCCGTCTTGTCGGAGGCATAGCCATAGTGCATCTGGCGCACATTTACCATAAGGCAGTCATTTTCATTGAGAAGGATACTCTTACCATTCACATAGTAATTCATTTTTCCGCTGAAGACACGGATGAACTCCAGGTCTTCATGCCAGTGGCATAGTGCACGCATATTTGGATAACTGGATAACCTGGCATTTCTTATATAAAGAGGAACACCTGAACGGTCATAGTGAACGATTTCAGAGTCGTCCTTCATGATTTCTAATTCTTTCATATTCTGCACCTTGCTTTTCTTTCAACAAAAATCCCCGCTGGCATAAAAAAATACGATAATTACAAAAAACAGGGATGATTATGGTAGATTATAAGAGTAATAAATAATATTATTATATCATGGCTGAAAAAAGAGCACAATATTACTTTGGTGTGCAGACGCGGCCCACGGAAATATAAATCAGGAGGATAAATAAATGGATAATATTGAAAGAAGAGATGCAGGTCTTGCATACATATCAGATGAAGCAGTTATGAAGGAGCAGATGAAGTGCCGAAAGATACTCCAGAAGCTCAACACAGCTGACAGATCGGACTTTGATGCAATTGCTGAAATAATTAAAGAGCTTTTGGGCAAGTCGGAGGAGGCATTTATAAATCCGCCGTTTTACTGTGATTATGGCTCACATATTGAGGTAGGGAAAAATTTCTTTGCAAATTATAATTGTACTATTATTGATGTGGCAAAAGTAAAGATTGGGGATAACTGCCAGATGGCTCCAAATGTGTCTGTCTATACGGCTGGTCATCCTGTACATCCGGCGGCCAGGAATACCCTGTATGAATATGGGATCGAAGTGACCATAGGTGATAATGTGTGGATCGGGGGAAATACAGTAATACTTCCGGGTGTGCATATCGGAAGCAACACAGTAATCGGGGCCGGGAGTGTGGTGACGAAGGACATCCCTGACTGGGTGATAGCCGGGGGAAATCCCTGCAAAGTCATAAGGAAAATTACTGAGGAAGATATAAAATATTATTATAAAGACAGGGAATTTGATGAGGAAGCCTGGAAGGCTGTGGAGGCAATGACGGAAAAAGGAAACAAATAATAAAATCAGATGATTTTAGCGTGATTGCGTGATAAAATAATAGGTGGCAGGAAGCGGCTCTGCCGGGATGTCCGGGAAGTGCCAGATTGCCTGTCAGGAGGTAAAACTATTGTCAGATAAAAAGATCGTATCATGCGAAATAGAGATCACGCTGAAGGTGATGGGAGGCAAATGGAAGCCCCTGATCCTGCATTTTCTCCAGCATCAGGGGACAAAAAGGTATAATGAGATACTGCGGTTTCTGGGGACAGCCCCGAAAAAGACACTCACAGCCCAGCTTCGGGAGCTGGAGGAGGACGGAATCATAGACAGGACAGTCGTACCTACTGTACCTGTCCAGGTGGAGTATTCTGTTACTGCCCTGGGGCAGACTCTTTTCCCTATCCTGAATCTGATGTGTGACTGGGGATATGCCAACATTGGGGAGAAGTATGAGCTGACTCATGCAACCTGCAATGATAAGGGGAAGGTAACTATTCAGCAGGCCTGTGCATTTACTGCACAGACCGTAAGAAAATGATTCAAGTGTGCAAAAATCTCATCGCCGAAGGCGATTTTAAATGGATTTTTGCATGTAACTGTGAAGGTACTGAACAGTTACAAGGTAAGAAGAAATTGAGGGAACCTGAAAGTAACCTGGGGAAAAAATAGTGCCTTCTTGTACTACGATATTTTTCAGATTATAATGAGTTATATAACTAGGAGAAGGGAAGTAATCGTATTATGTATAATTTTGAATATTTTGCACCTACAAAAGTAGTATTCGGAAGGAAAACCAGTGAGCAGACAGGGCAGCTTGTCAAAGAGGAGAAGTGCAGCAAAGTTCTGATACATTATGGCGGAAACAGCGCTAAGAGGTCAGGGCTGATTGACAGTATCAAAAGATCTCTTGATGAGGCAGGCATCTCGTATGTGGAACTTGGCGGTGTGGTGCCGAACCCAAGGCTGTCCCTCGTTTATCAGGGAATCGAATTGTGCAGGAAGGAAAATGTAGACTTTATCCTGGCTGTGGGAGGCGGAAGTGTTATAGATTCCTCCAAGGCTATCGGATATGGAGTAGCGAATGGCGGAGATGTCTGGGATTTCTATGACAGGAAAAGACAGGCGGATACATGTCTGCCCATAGGTGTTGTTTTGACTATTGCTGCTGCCGGAAGTGAGATGAGCGACAGCTCAGTTATAACAAAAGAAGAGGGATGGATTAAAAGAGCCTACAATTCTGATCTGGCACGCCCCAGATTTGCAGTTATGGATCCGGAACTCACTATGACCCTCCCGGATTATCAGACAGCCTGCGGCTGCACGGATATCCTGATGCATACGATGGAGAGGTATTTTACATCTGGCGGAAATATGGAGATCACAGACAGCATTGCAGAAGCGCTTATGCGCACTGTTATGAAATATGCCCATGTCCTGAAAGCGGACCCGGGAAATTATGAAGCGCGTGCAGAGATCATGTGGGCCGGAAGCCTTTCACACAACGGATTGACTGGCTGCGGAAATGACGGAGGAGATTTTGCCACACACATGCTGGAGCATGAGATCGGCGGAATGTTTGACGTGGCCCATGGAGCAGGACTGGCTGCAGTATGGGGCAGCTGGGCCAGGTATGTATATAAGGACTGTCTGCCAAGGTTCGTGCGCTTTGCAGTAAATGTGATGGGAATTCAGGAAGGCGGTAGCCCTGAAGAGACAGCCCTTAAGGGAATCGAAGCCATGGAAGATTTCTACAGGTCCATTGATATGCCCACATCTTTTGCTGAACTGGGGCTGGATCCCACAGATGAGCAGATGAAGACAATGGCCAGGATGTGCAGCATAACTACAAATGACAATGCCGGATCTGCCAGGATCCTCCATGAAGCAGATATGCTGGCAATCTATGAGATGGCCAGATAAGGCAGTTATCAAAATACCGCTTTCCCGAAATTTTGCAGCAGTGCCGGGAAAGCGGTATTTTACTGATTTATTATATCCTGCATCTGCTGTATTTCTTTTTCCTGGGCGTCAATGATATCCTCCGCCAGTTTGCGGACCTCATCATTATCAGTATAATCCAGGATCGCCTTTGACATATCCACAGCCATCTGGTGGTGCATCAGCATACCTTCTGCAAATGCCTGTTCCACATCCTTTGCGGAGGATGTGCCGTGATGCATATGCTGGTGGCTCGCCATCATTTTATTATAGCTGTTCAGGTAGCCCTGCTCTTTATCAGTGTCAGTCTTACCTGAGGCTTCTATTTCCTCTATCAGACGGTTCATCTCGTCGATCTCCCCAGTCTGTGCGTCTATGATGTCTTCTGCCAGTTTTTTGAGTTCGGCATTAGCGCCCCCAAGCTTCAGATAGCTCTCTGACATGTCGATAGCTGACCTGTGGTGAGGTATCATTCCCTTTAAAAAATCTACCGAAGCATTTCCTGTGGGCTCCACCTCCATGTTGCCCATCATGTCGGACATGATAATATCCTGCTCCTGAAGGTACTGGCTCAGAGCGGCTGAATCTGCAGGTGAACCATCTGATTCTGAGGATGTCTCACCGGCTGTATCAGATTCTGAAGCAGTACTTTGTAATGATTCAGTCTGAATGCTCTCAGTGCTGCCGTCTTCCGTCTCAGAAGCTTTGTTTCTCCTGCCGTTGAAGCTGTATCCCAGGATGATGAGCAGGATCAGAAGGACTGCGATAATGATTCCTATGACCCAGTAAATCTTTTTATTATCCATAAATATTTTCCTTTCTGAATAATTTATACACCTCCGTGCATCCCATAATTCAGATCCTACGGATGGGCATGCTGCGCACGATAAGGTCTACTTTATTATTAGGATTACAAGGGATATTATGCATTTGTTTTATTTTGAAAGTCTCTGACGGATTACAGATGCGCGCAGATGAAGTGGAAATGTCAGGAGAAATATGATACACTTTTACTCATAAAAATAATGCTTATTCCGGCTGGTCAGAGTTTTCCTGACTGCCTGAGACGAATACAGAAAGGGGAGGATGGCTGATGAAGGGACGATGGTATATTGTCTGTCTTATGTTTTGCCTGGGAATGCTTGTATCAGGGTGCAGGGAAAAAGAGGAGATCCTGGAACCTGTCACAATTACGCTGATGCATGGCTGGGGCGGAACACTGAAGAATCATCAGACCATGCAGGATATCTACAGGCAGTTTGATGAGCAGAATGAGGATATTGTTCTCGAATTTCAGCCCTTTCCTGATGTGACCATTGCAGTGGAAGAAGCAAATAATATGCTTTCAGTAGGAAAGATGCCTGATATTATCAGCACTAACGGATTTTCTTACTACGTGGAGAATGCCGTGAGACGGGGAATGGCAATGGATCTGATGCCATATATAGAGGCTGATGAGGAATTTAAAGAGGAGATATCACCTGCAGTTTTTGAAGCATGGGAGAGCAGCGGAAAACTGTACACCCTGCCGGATGCAATGGAGGTCAGCGGCTACTGGTATAATGAAGATATTTTCAAAAAAGCAGGGATAACAGATGAGAAGGGGGATGTGGATCTTCCTGATACATGGGATGAGTTTTTTAGGGACTGTGATAAGATTGAAGGGTGGAGTAAAGAGAATGGTCTTGATATTACACCTTTTGCCCTGGAAAACGACCAGATCGTAGAGAATTTTTTCTTTGCAAGGCTGGCCGGCAGTGAAGAAGGCTTCTCTATGACAAATACGATACCCGGTGACTTTGCGGCAAAGGCTGTGGAAGAAACTGTGAAGGATACAGGGAGGCTGCTTTCTTATTCTCATGATGTTAATAATCTGGATAATGCCAGGCAGTTTTTTGCTGAAGGCAAATGCGCAATATTTTTTAACGGAGTGTGGGACAGTGAATATTTCAGGGAGAGCAGCGGGGCAGAAAATATAGGTTATGCAGCATACCCCATGGAAGACGGCAGAAGTCTGGCCTATGTCTCACCTTCCGCGGGCTATGTGGTTTATAATAATCAGGATGCCCGAAAGAGAGAGGCGTGTGTCCGTTTCCTGAAATATATGCTCAGTGAGGAGGTACAGACAGAGCTGGCCCTGAAGACAGGGCAGGCTCCTGTGAATCCTCAGGTAAGCGGGGAAGAGATACTCCAGGAGTATCCTCTGCTTGGAAAAGGACTGCAGGCTGCCAACAGGGCGGATGTGAAGATCAAGACACTGCGTTCTGTGTGGACGGGCAGCTATGGGGATGTGCTGGCAGATCAGCTGGCGGGAGCGGCTAGGGATGAGAAGAAGCTGGCCCCCATGCTGGAGGATTTGAACCGCATAGCAGAGAAATAAATAATAGAACAGAGCTGAAAGATACACGTAACTGTGAAGGTGATGAACAGTTACAAATGCACTTTTTTTACCGGTCTCCTAAAGAACAGGTAAAAAAAGTGCATTTTTTTGCCTTTAAGGTATAAAGAGGCCAAAAAAGCGTAAGAAAGGGGCAGTTCTGTTTATTGGATTTGTACAAAGGCTATAGTAGATTATAGGTAACGGATATGTTAAGCCATTAAGAGCTATCCAAAAGGAGGACGCACTATGAAAAACAAAGTATTCAGTTCCATTCTTGCACTTGCAATGACAGTATCTTTTGTATCTGCCGCAGGACAGACAGTTCTGGCAGCAGATGACGGGGGAGATGGACTTCCAAGTGTGACATTTACACACGGCTATTATCATGATGAGTCAGAGTGGGCGCCGGCAGCAGAGATGAGGAAGATATATCAGGAATTTGCCGATATGCACAAGGATGAATTTACCTTTAATATCGTGGCTGACCAGGGCGGCGCGGAAGGCATCTACAACACTGCGCTGAATGATCTGAGTTCAGGTGACTTTTACGACATTGCAGATTTTGGCGGATGGGATATCACGGAAGCAGCCGCGGGTGCGGGTGCCATCATGGACCTGAAACCATACCTGGATGCAGATGACGACTTAAAGGCAGGTGTTGGCGTATGCTACGACCAGAACATGACCGCGGATGGAAAAATATACTCTGTGAGAGAGCAGGTAGAGGGTGTGGGTTTCTGGTATAATGAAGCCTTATTTAAGGAAGCGGGGGCAGAAACGCCTGATATGTGGAAATCCTGGGCAGATTTTGATGCAGCTGTGGATAAGCTGGTGGCAGCAGGAATCTCACCATTTAGTATGAATGCAGGATGGCCCACTAATATCCTGGCAGCAGGATATTCCCAGAGAGATGAGGCATCCAGAGAGTTCTACGCTAAGGGCAGGGAAATAGAGAGCTTTGATGATGAGACTTTCCGCCAGACAACAGGATTTATGCAGAAAAATGTACTTGAGAAGATAGATGCGGCTCATTTCGGCCCTGGGGGAGATGACGATAACCAGTATATGCTGGATTTTACAAGCGGCGACAGCGCTATGCTCTTTAACGGCGTGTGGGCGGCAGGTGATTTTACAGACTGTGAAGCGGGGATCGAAAATCTCAAACCGGCACTTTTTCCTACAGATGACGGCAAAAAGGCAGGTCTTCTCTCAGGGGGCTGCGGGTATGTAGTATCTGATAAACTTTCTGATGAACAAAAAGAGATCTGTGTAGAATTCATTAAATATATGACCAGTCCGGAGATAGCGGGCAGGATAGTGGAAAACGGCATAGGAATGGTTCCCAGCACGGCTGTAGATTATGAAGCGGCAGCCGGCACAGTAGAAAGTCCGGCCGGCAAACTTTTGGTGGAGGCCTGCAGAACGCTGAATACAGCGGATATTAAAGCACTGGGCTGGGGCAATAATTTTGGCGGAGATGTGGAAGGTGAATACCAGAATAAGTATGCCGGATTAAAAGATGGATCAAAGAGCGTGGATGATGTCATTAAAGAGCTCGACCAGGCTTTGGAGGCAGCACAATAAAATGTAAGCCGCGCAGCAGTGGGGACTGTCCTGGGATAGTCCCCGCTTTTTCCCGGACAGGAAGTTTTAAGGAGGGTAAAATGAAAAAGAAAAAATCTCGGTTGAATAAGAGGACTGGCTTTATTTTGTATTTTCTGATGCCGGCCATCCTGCTCTACCTTATTATTTACGCATACCCGCTGATCAATATTTTCTTTACTTCATTCTGTGAGTGGAATTCCAAAAACTTTGTGGCCCCCAGATTTTTGGGGTGGGACCACGTCTTTGACAACTACAGAAAAATATTTACTGTTGATGCCAATTTTCAGAGGGCTCTTATCAATTCTATTAAGTGGGTGATACTTACCATGCTCATCCAGATTCCCTGGAGTGTACTGGTAGCCCTTGTTCTTTCAAAGCGGGAGAGGGGCTGGAGGATGACAAGGAACGCTTTTGTTATCCCCAATATTATTTCCACGGCGGCCATAGGCCTGATTTTCCTGAATCTCTACAGCCCGGCCAGAGGTATTGTGACCGAAATCTGCAACAAGATAGTGCCCGGCAGCAATGTGAGTGTTCTGGCAAATGAGAAATGGGCTTTCTGGGGAGTGACATTTAGCTTTGTGCTGTTTGGAGGATCCTCTTGCCTGCTTCTGATGACCCAGATATTTTCCATTGATCCGGGCATCTATGAGGCAGCTAAAGTGGATGGGGCATCCAGTCTCCAGATAGATACAAGGATAACACTGCCCCTTTTAAGACCAATGATAGGCACTGTGTCAGTCATAGCAGCTAACTACGGACTGCTCCTGTACAATGAGATAGCCCTGATCTCCGGGGGAGGCCCCGATAATTCTACCTACAGCCTGAGCTTTTATATATACAAGACGGCTCTGGGGAGTCAGAAGCTGAATTTTGCCAGGGCAAATACTGCCGGGGTGATACAGATATTCCTGGGTATCCTGCTGGTAGGCTGCATCAACCGTCTGTTCCATACTAAGGATGGGGAATAGGGAGGCAAAGGCATGAGTAAAAGAAAGAAAAACGGAGAACACAGCGAAGGCGGAAGCAGGGGGGCAAAAATATTCCGCTACTTCATTATGCTGCTTGTAATGATAGTTTCTGTATATCCTATATTGTGGGTATTTATTTCATCATTTAAAAAAAATCCGGGGGGTCTGTCCCTGCCGGATGAGTGGATTTTTGACGGTTATGTAACGATCTTCACAAAGCTGGATATTCAGACTTATTTTATCAACAGCTTTATTATTACGATCATTTCCACGGTTATCAGTGTTGCTATTGTCGCTATGGCAGCTTATGTGGTGGCGCGGATGAAGTTCTTTGGCCGTGCGCTTGTTACACTGATGTTTTCTACCACACTTTTTATCCCGTCAGTGTCAATATCGTTTCCAATATACCGCCTGTTAGGCGATCTGGGACTGAAGGACACCAGGGCGGGTGTGATTTTTATTTATTCCGGGCTGGGCATAGCGGTGACTTATTTCATCCTCCAGAGTTACTTTTCCACTATTCCAAAGGAGATGGAGGAGGCAGCCAAGATAGACGGATGCGGATATACCGGCACCTTTGTGAGGATTATACTGCCTATAGCAAAGCCGGGCCTGGCAACAGCCGGGATCATGGCTTTTCTGAATAACTGGAATGAATTTTATTTTGCTTCTATTCTGCTTAAATCACCTGAGAAGATGACGATACCGGCCCTGCTGGGACAGTTTACGTCAGCTTACTCAAAGAATTTAAACGGAATGTTTTCTGCCATCATAGTGGCGGTGGTGCCAACCATCGTGATATTCTGCCTGCTTTCAGAGACGTTTGTTAAATCACTTACGGCTGGGGCTGTTAAGGGATAAGTGCGCCCAGAGACAGGAAGGCAGCACGGCAGGCTGAAAATCAAATAGTGAGGAGAGGCAACTGCGAAATTACTGAACAGCCGGGAGGAGAGAATAAATGGGTATCATAGAAGAGCGCGGTGAGCGGACGAAGTGGTTTATGGAAGCCAGATTTGGCATGTTTATACACTGGGGACTTTATGCAATTCCGGGGAGAGGCGAGTGGATACAGAGCGATGAGCAGATTTCCCGGGAAGAATACACAAAATATTTTGATGAGTGGAATCCGGTGCGTTACGATCCAGGAGAGTGGGCAAGGGCAGCCCGGGAAGCCGGAATGAAGTATGCGGTTCTCACCGCCAAGCACCATGAAGGCTTCTGCCTTTTTGACAGCAGGTATACAGATTACAAGAGCACAAATACAAGATGCAGAAGGGATCTTGTCCGGGAATTTACGGAGGCTTTCAGGGCTGAAGGGCTAAAGGTGGGCTTTTATTATTCCCTGCTGGACTGGCATCATCCGGATTATCCGGCTTATGGTGATATGTATCATCCCGAGAGAAATAATGAGGCCTGCCGGGGAAAAGAGCATGATTTTAACAATTATCTTACATATATGCATAACCAGGTCCATGAATTGATGACTGAGTACGGCAAGATCGATCTCCTGTGGTTTGATTTCTCATATGAAGGCCATACTGGACACGACTGGAGAGGAGAAGAGCTGATAGAAATGGTCCGTGCCCTGCAGCCTGGAATTATCATAAATGGAAGACTGGAGGCTAATGGTGAGAATTACGGGTCTGTGATGACAGATGATCCCAATATTTTTTCGGGAGATTTTGCCTGTCCGGAAATGATTATCCCGCCATCGGGCCTGAAGACCCCGTCCGGCAGGCAGATTCCATGGGAGGCCTGCTTTACGCTGAACAATAACTGGGGCTACAATCCTATGGACCTTCACCATAAGACAGCTGTACAGATAATCAAGAAACTGGTGGAGTGCACCAGCAAAAACGGAAATATGATTGTAAATGTATCTCCTACAGCTAAGGGGGAGATACCTGACTGGCAGCTGATGGTACTCTCGGAAGTAGGCCGTTGGATGAAGAGAAACGGCGGGAGTATTTATGGATGCGGAAGTTCCGGTATAGAGAAACCTGAGTGGGGGAGATATACCAGGAAGGGAAATTACCTGTATGCACATATCATGGAGGAAAGCATTGGCGCTGTAGCCCTGCCCGGGATAAAAGGCAGGCTGAAGAAAGCCAGGAGGCTGTCAGACGGTTTTGAGATGCTCAAAATGACCCCATGGGTAGCCAGGGAATTCCCTGACTGTGAATTTATCAACTACGGAACGCCAGAATGTTTTTCATTTTCTGTTGAGGAGACGGCTGATACTGTAATTGAGCTGGAACTCTCAACGGCCGCGGAATAAATAGTCATACACCTCCCGTGCATCCTCTTACCATTGAAGTATTTTCCCATAATTGCTACAATGGAGAAAAAGCAGTGCAAAGCTGCCTGTACGAGAACTGTTTTGCACAGGTGGAACAGGGGAGGGGAAAATTATGGGGAGAAAGTGCCGCCGCCGGGAATCACTGAGAAACAAGATGTTGCTTATCAACTGCTGCATTACACTGGCAGCCCTGGTTCTGGGCGGCATCGTGCTGGTAGTCTCGATCCATCTTATCGTGGGGAAATATATTAACAATGATATGGATTTTTTCCTGACTGAGACATGCAATAATGTAGCAAACAGGATGGATTATCTGGAAGAGATCATATACAGTGTCAGGGAGTCGGATGAGATCATGGATTATCTGGGCAGGGAGGACCATGAGCCAGGCGGCCTTTTGGCTCTGCAGGCTGACTTCGAAAAGAGGGTGGACATTAATGATGCAAAGAATTCGGGGAGGCCCAGCCAGCCTCTGATTGATAAAGTATGTCTTTTTGACAGAAGCGGTGATTCTATACAGGCATCCTACTATGCCATGATCTACTCTGAAGCTGAAAAAAGCAGTAAGGATTTTCAGGATATTTTCAGCCGTTTCAAAACAGAGGGAAGCGGCAATGAACTGTATGCCAGATGCTATACGGGGGAAGAGAAGAGAGGATATATTGCCTATGGCATCTTCGACAGCAATATGAGGGAGACGGGGACGCTGATATTTGAGATACACCTGGATGCCATAGAGGGAATGATGGAAAATATGGAGAACTATGAGGATTCCATGTGGCTTTTGTATGAGGGGAGGGGAGAGCCGGTTTGCGGTACCCGCATGCTTTTTGAAGATCAGGGATGGCAGGAGGTACGTACTGTATATGAAGAAAGGCCGTATACTGCCAGCCTCTATGGGAAATCCTACAGGCTCTGTCTGCAAGAGCTGTGCCTTGGCATGAGCGTGATGGCGGCCGTGCCAAGCGGACAGACAGCGGCTCTGCTCAATAATTCAATAAAGCTGTATGTGATGCTCATTGTATTGATTATGATAGCCGCAGCGGTCCTGTTTATAATGGTGATCTATTACCTGACCAGACCTTTAAAAGAAGTGACAGGCAGGCTTATGGAGGTGAAGGAGGGGAATTTTGAGACAAAGCTCCCTGAATATTCCAGCCAGGAGTTCCATGAGATCAGCCATACCTTTAACGAGATGACAGCTTATATCAGCCATCTGATAAACCAGGTCTATGAAAAGCAGCTCTCTATCAAGGAACTGGAAGTGAAATTCCTGCAGATGCAGATGAATCCTCATTTCATGTTTAATGTACTCAATACTATAGCGCTGGAGGCGAAAATGAACGGTGACGAGGAAGTATACAAAATGATTTCCTCCTTTGCCCAGCTCATCCAGGCCAAGATATACAGGAAAAATACAGAGAAGGTAAAGATACGCCAGGAGCTGGAATATGTGGAGTATTATCTGTACCTGCAGAGCTACCGCTTTGGGGAACGGCTTTCTTATTCTGTCACAGCAGATGAAAAGCTGAAGGAGCTTTATATACCAAAGCTGTGTATCCAGCTGATAGTGGAAAATGCAGTGATCCACGGGATTGAACCAATGATGGAAAATGGAGTGGTCAGTGTGAGGATTTATGAAGAAGGCGGTAAGCTCTACATAGAGACAAAGGATAATGGCGTCGGATTCGGAGAAGACGGTCCTCTGATATTTCCAATGGAAACACAGGAAGAGGACAGGCAGCATAATCATGTAGGACTGAACAATGTGCACAACATCATCCGCCTGATGTATGGAGAGGAATACGGGCTCTCAGGATATTCCAGGAGAAACGGGGGCACCAGTATTTATATCTGTGTCCCTCTGGATGAGGGCGGCGCGCAGTTAGGAGATATGGACCATGTATAAAGTAATGATAGCGGATGACGAACCAATTGTGAGAAAAGCAATGTCCACCCTCGTGGACTGGGAGAAGCTTGGCTGTAAGACTGCCTATATAGCTTCAAATGGCTGTGAGGTCATGGATAATATAGAAAAGGTCTGCCCTGATATCCTTATACTGGACATTAAGATGCCGGGGCAGGATGGTATATCCATAGCACGCTGGGTCTGGGAGCGGCGGCTTCCCATAAAGATCATCCTGCTGACTGCCTATGCCGATTTTGCCTATGCCCAGTCAGCGATAAAGTACGGTGTGGTGGATTATGTCACCAAGACAGGCGCCTTTGAGGGTCTGATCACAGCAGTGGAGAAGGCCAGGGAGGAGCTGGAGCGGGAAAAGGATAGGGAAAAGCCGGAGAATCTGCAGGTCCTGCAGGAGAATTATCTGAAATCAGTTTTTGACGGCGCCCTGTATGAGCAGTCAGAGGTTGAGGCCAGGGCGGCGGGCCTTGGACTGCAGATGGAGGATGGATATCTTATCATTCTGCTGCATTTTAGAATGGGGGAAGAGGTGGAATCCGGGAGGAGAAAGCAGATCCATGCCAGCCTTCTTAATTTTTTCGGAATGGTTTTCGCAGAGGCAATGATCCGTGGATTAGCAGTGGGAAGAAACATGTTTGCCATCTATTTAAAGCAGAGTGATGCAGATTACATAGAAGAAATCAGTGAAAAGTGCGCCCAGATCACAGACATGATGGATAATTTCATGAAGCTGTATGTATACATCGGTGTCAGCAGGAGACAGAAGGGGGCTTCCTGTTTGAAACTGGCTTATAGTGAGGCGGAGGAAGCGCTGGGAAAAAGCTTTCTGGATGAAAAGAGCAAAATCAATTTTTATTCAGAAGAGAAGAAGGAGGGAAATAACTATTCAGAGGAAGCTGATTTAAAACAGCAGGAGCTTTTGCATCTGATCCGCAGGGGGCAGACAACAGAAGCTCTGAAAGCCTTTGATGTGCTTCTGGATCAGCAGAAATGCGCAGGGGAGACGGCGAACGTGATTAAAAATTCGGGAATCCTCATCCGCAGCCAGTGCCGGAAGATCCTGGCGGAATACGGCAAAACAGTTTATGACGTGACAGGGCTTCAGGGTAGCCTTTCAAGAAGGATATATGAATGCCGCCACGTAAATGAATATGTATGCATCATGGAAAAGATCATAAGGAGTACGGCAGATTTCGTGAGCGCTGCTGTGAGCAGGAAGAATGTGCTGATCTGTGAATGTGAGAAATATATCCAGGACAACTATGAAAAATGTATATCTGTCTCTGATGTGGCCAGAAGCATCGGCACGAGTCCAAGCTATCTGAGCAGGATATTCAGGGAGAGTACAGGAACTACAGTTATCAGCGCCATCAACAGGAAGAAAGTGGAGAAGGCCAAGGAATACCTCAGCCAGAGGGATATGAAGATTTATGAGATCGCGGATGCCCTCGGATTTGAAAATACGACATACTTTTCGCATTTTTTTAAAAAATATACGGGGATATCCCCTAAAGATTATAAGTGATTCCAGAGGCAAAAGCTGCATGGAACACCAATGGGAGGAAAATATGAAGCAGGTTACGGCAGTTTTGATCGGAGCAGGCTTGCGGGGAGCAGATGCCTACGCTTCTTATGCACTTAAATATCCAAATGAACTGAAAATCGTTGCAGTGGCAGAGCCAAACAGGGAGAGAAGGGAGATGCTGGCAGGACTTCACGGTATCAGCACAGATTACTGCTATGAGAACTATGAATCACTTCTTGCAAAAGAGAAAATGGCGGACTGCGCACTTATCTGCACCCAGGACAGAATGCATTATGAGCCAGTCATGACGGCTCTGGAGAAGGGATATCATGTACTGGTTGAGAAACCCATGTCACCTGAGCGGGAGGAGATCATGGAGATGGGCAGGGCAGCTAAAAAGTATGACAGAATATTAAGCGTCTGCCACGTCCTGCGCTATTCTCCTTTTTTCGTGAAATTGAAGGAGCTTCTGGAGTGTGGAAAGATAGGGGAGCTTGTGAGTATCCAGCATATAGAAAGCGTGGGGTACTGGCATCAGGCTCACAGTTTTGTGCGGGGGAACTGGAGTGATGGGAGAACAGCCAGTCCCATGATCCTCCAGAAATGCTGTCATGATATGGATATCCTGCTTTGGCTCTCAGACAGCCATTGTACCAGGATCAGCTCGTTTGGAAGCCTGAAATATTTTAAGAAAGAAAATGCCCCGGAGGATGCCCCCAAATATTGTCTGGATGGCTGCAGGCACAGGGATGCATGCCCTTACTATGCACCCAGATTCTATCTGGAGCATCCGTCAAGAGGTGATCTGTACCGCGCAGTGAGCCTGGATACCGGCAGGGAATCCCTGCACCGTGCTCTGGAAAAAGGCCCTTATGGAAGGTGCGTGTTCCAGTGCGGGAACAACGTAGTTGATCATCAGGTGGTAAATATAGAATTTGAGAACCAGGTCACAGCCTCGTTTACAATGTGTGCTTTTACGGATAAATGTGAGCGCGTCATCAACCTCATGGGCACAGAAGGGCAGATCAGGGGAAATATGGAAAGCGGAGAAATAGAAATCATGGATTTTGCTTCCGGCGATTATGAGAAAATCGTCCTGCACAAGACTGAGGGAGGCCATAGCGGAAGTGATGAAGCTATGATGAAGGACTTTACCGCTCTTATAGCAGGGCTGGGTAACGAGGAAAGCACATCCAAGGCAAGTATGGCTGTAGAGAGTCATTTGATGGCTCTGGCTGCTGAGGAATCCAGAATAACAGGAAAGGTGGTATGTCTGTGAGCATAAAAAAAATAACACCGGAAGAATTCTGCGTGCTGGTGAAGATGCCGGAGGCGGCTGCCGGGATCATAGAGGAAGAGCGGCTTAAGACAGAGGATAAAGAATACAGGGCTGTGCGGGAGACATTTTTCAGGGACTGGCAGGAATTTAACAGGCAGGTAAACCGGGAAGAAGGGAGCAGCAGGCGTTTTCTCTATTATTATGTAATGTTTGCATGTGAAGCATATGAAGATTATCAGAGAAAGGGGCTGACAGAGCAGCTTTATCTGGATACTTTTTCAGATTACAGGATATGGTGTGAGAACTGCTATGCACAGACGGGGGAGTGTGGGCTTCGGGAGTGTGAATGGCTCTGGCGCCACTCTTATCTGAAGCTGTTCAGGCTGGGAAGGCTGCAGTATGAGCTGTATCCTGCCAGAGAAGACATAAGTACAGGAGGATTTGAAATCAAAAAAGGCCAGATGCTCCTGAATATCCATATACCCCAGGGAGAACCGCTGAGATTTGATGCATGTGAGGATTCTCTGAGACAGGCACAAAAAATGTTCCCGGATTTCCATTACTTTGTGTGCGATTCATGGCTGCTGTATCCGGGATTAAAGGAGCTGATGAAGGCGGATTCAAATATCATCAGATTTCAGGAACGATTTCATATATTTGAAGTAAATGAAGCGGACCGTGATGCAGAGCTGAGGATCTTCCGGACAGTGCGGGAAGACCCCGCAGACTATCCGGAAGATACAGCATTTCAAAAAAGGGCCAAAGCTTACCTTTTAGCAGGCAGGCATCTGGGAAACGCGTCAGGTATCTTTATGCTCTGACTGTCTACCATAAAAGCAGCAGGGAGAGGGCAAAGACAAGTGCGCTCCCCACAACCGTCATAACTACATGTTCCCTGCGTATGACTGCCTCGATGATCAGGATGACAGGAACAGCAGTTATATAGATATTTCTCAATACTGTTAAAAAAGGTCTTGTATCAGGATTACTATTCCCTATTGTCAGTGATAACGTCATAAGCAAGGCTCCCAGCGCTATCCAGATAATAACGATAATCATGCAGGCCTTTTTTTGTGCTGCCATTTTCTTCATAGATATCCCTCCTTAAATTTATTTTTTCATTGCACGATACTCTGAAGGACTCATGTTCATTTTAGATTTGAACTGTTTTGTGAAGTGCGACTGATATTCGTAGTTCATCCATTCTGCAATTTCCCGTATGGAAAGGTCTGTTTTTTCCAGAAATTCACATGTTTTTTCTATCCGCATATCACTGATCATCTGATGAGGAGATTTTCCGGTGTGGGCTTTGAAGATCCGGTAAACCTGTGAAGTATCCAGGCGCATATAATTTGCCAGATGTTCCACAGAAATCTGATAGCGTATATTTCTCCGTATATATATCATCGCGTCATCAAAGGGATTAAAACGTACAGGCTCAGGCTTACGGTTGTGCTGCCTGTTGTACTGTTCCACCAGTCTGCCCATAAAAAGATAAAAATGTGCGTTGATATAAGAAATATTTTTATTTGTGCGGCTTTCGTTATAAATATTTTTAATACATGTTTCCAGAAAGTCATCCTCATCATAATGGAAGATCAGGTGTTTTTTGTCCAGACCTGCAGATTTCAGCAAGTTTTCCGCTTTTCTGCCAAAGAAAGCCACCCAGCACAAATCCCAGGGTTCATTTTTATCTGCAGTGTGCACGATTGTATCTCCCGGGAGGATAAGAAAGCCATCATTTTCTTTCAGGTGATAAGTATTCTGCTCTGTCTGATATGTTCCTTTACCTTTTGTGACATAATGAACCAGATAATAGTCCCTGGTATCTTTTCCGTAACTGTAATTCGGCAGTGTTGAACAAAAACCCGAATGAAAGACAATAATATCATCGTCACAATCAGGTTTTTCAGAATAGATATACTGGTCATATACAAGCATGCAAACAACTTCTTTCCTTGTGATTTACTTATATTATAGATTAAAACACGTTATAATGCAAGATTTATATAAAAAAGTACAAGTAATCTCTGTAGAATTGGTAATGGGAAAAGTGTAAGATATAATCACAAAAACAAATTCGAATTTGTATAAAATACTCAATAATAGTAAATAAAAGCACATATATACTCGGTGATATTGTGCAGAATGTTGAAAATGATATAGAATCAGTGCGTAAAAAAACAGAAGAGAGGTATGAAAACGTGAAAAAGTATAAAAGATTGATGACTCTGCTGATGGCCGGAACTGTAGCTGTTTCCATGAGCGCATGCGGCGGTTCTGATAATGCAAAAGAAAAAGATACAGCAAAAACAGAAGCTGGCACAACAGAAGCCAAAAGCGAAAGTACAGAAGCAAAAAAAGACAATGCAGCTACTGAAAGTACAGAGGCGGAAAAAGACAGTACTGCAGCAGAGAGTGAAAGTACAGCGCCGGAGAATGATAATGCATCGGCAGAAGAAAGTTCTGTTTCCGGGGAATTGAAAATGATTTTTTGGGACTCCAACCAGGAGCCGGGACTTGTAAAGATGGCGGAAGGCTTTATGAAGCATAATCCAGACTGTAAGGTGACTGTAGAAACTGTTCCCTGGGATGAGTACTGGACAAAACTGCAGGCTGCGGCACAGGGCGGAAATATGCCTGATATTGTGGTCATGCATCCGGATGAAGTGAAGAATTATGCAGAAGGCGGAATGCTGATGGACTTATCAGACGTTCTTGCAGGAGATGTGGCAAATGCCAGCAATTTCCCCCAGTATGTAGTTGATGATTTCAAAGTTGACGAGGCATATTACGGTATTCCAAAAGATATCGGGACATTAGGGTTATATTACAATAAAGATTTGTTTGATGCCGCTAATGTGGAGTATCCTACTGCAGACTGGACATGGGATGATATGATGTCTGCAGCTGAGAAGCTCACAGATAAAGAAAAAGGAATTTACGGTATCGCAGCAGCTAATGACGGGCAGAACTTTTACTGGAACCTGGTATGGCAGAATGGCGGAGAAGTATTTGATGAAGAAAAGAATCTCTGTACCTTTGATTCTCCGGAAGCTATAGAGGCAATGAAATATGCAGTGTCCTTTATTGAAAAAGGATATTCTCCGAATTCAGCGGATCTGGCAAACCTGTCACCAGATGAATATTTTGAATCTGGCAAAGTGGCTATGAACTTTGGCGGTTCCTGGATGCTCACGGAATATCTGAATGTAGACACACTGAACTTTGGAGTGGCTGAACTGCCGACAGGTAAGGAGAAAGGTGTGATCTGCAGCGGAATGGCATTTTCTGTAGCTGCAAATACTAAGAATCCTGAGGCTGCAAAGAAACTTGTAGAATACTTAGGATCAGAAGAAGGACAGACGCTTCAGGCAGAATCCGGTGTTGCGATTCCTGCATTTAACGGTACTCAGGACCCATGGATCGCAAAATATGAAGTAGATGTGTCTCCTTTTGTAACCTGCGCAGAGTATGGACATACAAGCCCGGGATTTACAACAAGTACAAGTGATGCAAGTGCGATTCTGGAAGAATACATGCCGCAGGTGTTCTCTCTTAAACTTCCTGTTGAGGATGCAATGAAAACTATTACAGAAGAGATTAATGCAAGTATGCAGTAAGGATTTCATATACGGAAATCGGTTGCTTGTTTGAAAATTATACCTAAGCAGGTATATGATGGAAGACCATACTTCGCCGCAGCCAAAGCCAGGGTGCAGCAGGAGGTATGGTCTTTCCCGATTAATCAGCCTGTTTAAAGAAGTGGAGGTAACATGGTGGGTAAAAAGAAAAAAATTAAAAACCCCGGTCTTACATTGAAAAAAAGAAATGTAAAAACATGGGCATACGCATACGCATTTGTGGCGCCAACAGTTATTGGGGTTGCTGTCCTGAATCTCTGGGCAGTGATCCAGTCGATTTATTACAGCTTCCATGAGGCAAAAGGGTTTGCAGAATTAAAATTTGTGGGATTAGACAATTACATAAAGCTAGCCGGTGATATGGAAGTCTGGCGCTCATTGAAAAACGTACTTATTTATGCAGTCATTACGGTTCCTATTGGGGTGTTTCTGTCACTTCTTCTGGCAACATTGCTGAACGTAAAGATCAAGGGAAAAGGAATTTTCAGATGCATCTATTTCCTTCCGGTTGTCTCAGCGCCGGCAGCTGTCGCTCTCGTATGGAAGTGGCTGTATAACAAAGATTTTGGCCTGTTTAATCAGATACTGTCGGTCTTCGGGATAACGGGGCCGGACTGGCTGGGAAATCCGTCCCTGGCAATGGCGGCCGTTGCTGTGGTGGGTATCTGGAGTATGCTGGGTTATAATATGATCATTCTTCTGGCGGGCTTACAGGATGTTCCGCGGGGATTATACGAAGCGGCTGAGATTGACGGGGCAGGTCCTGTAGCAAAATTCTTTAAAATCACCATACCGATGGTATCGCCCACCCTGTTTTTTGTAATAGTGACAACTGTAATCAGCTCACTGCAGGTGTTCGATACGATTTATATGATGTTCAAACCTTCATCTCCGTCCTTTAAATCAGTAGAATCTATCGTATATCTGTTTTACAGGTATACATTCCAGAAGTATAACAGAGGTTATGGTTCCGCAATTGTGGTATTTCTTTTTGTGATTATTATGATACTGACTTTGATCCAGAATAAATTGCAGAAGAAATGGGTGCACTATAATGATTAGGGGGTGTAAGAAATGAAAGTAAAAAACAAAAAGAATGCAGCGGTCTACATAGCATTGATAATTATGGCATTTATTATGATACTTCCCTTTGTCTGGAGTGTACTGACATCCTTTAAGACACAGGCTGAAGCGCTGAGGATCCCTCCGCAGATATTACCGTCTTCCTGGAGTTTCAAAAACTATAAGGCGGTTAGTGAGGTGCTTCCGTTTGCCACATTTTTTATGAATACATTTTTAATGGTGGTTTTTCGTGTGCTGGGCTCCGTATTTTTCAGTGCACTGGCTGCATATGCGTTTGCAAGGCTGGAATTTCCGTTTAAAAATTTTCTGTTTGTTATTGTCTTGCTTCAGATGATGGTTCCGGGGCAGATTTTTATCCTGCCTCAGTATATGATCGTCAGTAAACTGGGATGGCTTGATTCCATCAAGGCGCTTGTACTTCCTGGAATTGTCAGCACCTTTGGCACATTTCTTCTACGCCAGTTTTTTATGGGGATCCCCAGGGATCTGGAGGAAGCATCTGTGCTGGACGGGTGTTCCATCTGGAAAACCTTCTGGAAGGTTATGCTTCCGCTGACAAAATCAGGCCTGGTGTCTGTTGCCATATTTACTGCGCTGTTTGCATGGAAAGATATGATGTGGCCATTGATCGTCAATATGTCCATCGATAAGATGACATTATCTTCCGGGCTTGTAAACCTCATGGGCCAGTATTCTGTGGATTATCCTCAGCTTATGGCAGGCTCCCTGATTGCGATTGTTCCTATGGTAATCTTATTCCTGCTTTTCCAGAAACAGTTTGTGGAGGGAATTGCAACCTCAGGAACAAAAGGTTGATTAAAAATAAGGAGAGAAAACGATGGCAGTAAACATTATTGATAATAAACTATTTGCACTTCATACAAAAAACGCCAGCTATGTGCTGGGTTTAACCAAGGAAGGGCTGGTTGAAAACCGGTATTGGGGAAAAAGAGTTGATGAGCTGAGTGATTTTTCTGATATTTCCAGCAGCAACCAGACAGTGAATGTCAGCGGACCCCAGTTATACAGAGAAGAATGTTCTTCATTTGGGGGAATGCGGTTTAAAGAGACTTCGCTGAAGGTGACGTTTGCGGATGGAGTGCGGGACTTCAGGTACAGGCTGGCAGAAGTGAAGGCCGGTGAAGAACATTTGGAGCTGGTTCTGCAGGATATCTGCTATCCATTTGCGGTACATCTGCATTACCATGTCTATGAGGAAGAAAATCTTATAAAAAAATGGCGTGTTCTTGAAAATAGAGGACAGGAGCCTATTATTCTGGAGAGCGTATATTCTGCGGAATACGGGCTTTCAGGCACAGGATATGAAACAATTAACTATAAGGGCCGCTGGGGGGCGGAATTCTTGGCACACAGTGAGCCTGTGGAGGCAGGAAAAAAAGTATACGAGAGCTTATATGGCCTGACGGCCCATACAGTAAGCCCCTTCTTTTTAGTACATAAGCATGCAGAGGAGACAAAAGGGGATGTGTATTTTGGAGCTTTGGAATATTCCGGGAATTTTAAAACTGTAATTGAAGCTGTTAACTGTGATTATCTCAATATCCTGATCGGGATCAGTGACACGGATTTTGCCTGGACACTGCATGGGGGAGAAAGTTTTGAGACTCCGGCGGTTTATGCAGGATATACATCTGATGGATTTGAGGATATGACACACACACTCCATCACTTTTGCTTCCGGCATATGATGCCCCAGGTTCTGGCAGAGAAGCCGCTGCCGGTGCTTTATAATTCCTGGTATTCTACAACCTTTGATGTACAGTGTGAAGAACAGATAGCCCTTGCAGAACGTGCGGCAAAGATGGGCGTGGAACTTTTTGTGGTGGATGACGGCTGGTTTGACGGCAGGAACGATGATACGGCAGCTCTGGGAGACTGGTATGCGGATGAGAAAAAATTTCCTGAAGGACTTCAAAAGCTTATCCGTGAGGTAAATGCACTGGGCATGAAATTCGGCCTTTGGATAGAGCCGGAGATGACAAATGAAAACAGCAGGTTATATAGAGAACATCCTGACTGGATTTACCGCTACCCGACAAGAGAAGTGCTGATGGGAAGAAATCAGTATGAACTGGATATGTCAAATCCGGAAGTCGTAGACTATTTAATCGGACTTTTTGATAAACTGCTGGCAGAAAATAATATTTCATATATTAAGTGGGATATGAACCGCTATGCAGCGGAAATGGGCAGCGCCAATTATGACAAATCCCAGTGGAAGGAACTGTGGTTTAGGAATACCCAGGGGGTTTACCGCCTGGCGGAAGAATTGAGAAAACGCCATCCCCATGTGGAGTTTGAAGCGTGCGCTTCAGGCGGAGGAAGAGTAGATTATGGGGCAATGAAATATTTTGATGAATACTGGCCCAGCGATAATACAGATGCTTATGACCGTCTTTATATGCAGGAGTGGTACAGCTATCTTTATCCCATCAAATATATGAGGGCGTGGCTGACAGATGATTTTGGAATGGATCAGAGAAAGATCCCGCTGCAGTTTTCCATGTACAGCGCCATGTGCGGCTCCCTGGGGATCGGTACAGATCTGAATAAAACTTCAGAAGAACAGCTGGAAACTCTGGCAGGATATATTGAAATTTATAAACAGATCCGTGAGACAGTTCAGCTGGGGGATTTATACCGTCTGTGTTCCTTTAGGGACGGAGATATCCATGCTGTACAGTATGTGAGAGGGGAAGAGAGTGCAGTGTTTGTATTCCTCGACCATGAGCGTTACGGGAATTCCTGGTATAACCTGAAGCTTAGAGGACTGAAACCGGAAAAACGCTACTGTTTTGAGTTAAATGGAAAAGAACAGTCCAAGACAGGAGAATTTTTGATGAATGCAGGTATTTCATTAATTTTAAAAGGAGACTATGACAGTTTACTGATTCGGCTTAAAGAGGTAAAGTAACTGTCCGTGGAATGCAGTTATGACAGAACTACAGAATATAGTCTGGAAAAACCTGGAGGGAATACAGTTAGAAAACGAATTTCTGTCAGTTGTGGTGCTGCCGTCCCTGGGAGGGAAAATTGCTTCCATCTTTGAAAAAAAGAGAGGAGTGGAGCTGGCAGCCCAGAATGCGGGTGATTTTTACAGGATTCCCGAATGGGGGGATGATTTTTCGCTCTATGATGCATCTGGTCTTGACGAGGCCTTTCCCAACATTGCGGAGGCGGTTGTTGAAAGAGACGGGAAGGAATACATATATCCGGATCATGGAGAAATATGGAGCAGCAGCTTTGGGTGGATAAGGGAAGAAGAGGGAGTCCGGCTGAAATACCGCAGCAGAAGATTTGGTTATGTGTATGAAAAGAAAATCACTCTGTCAGGAAATCAGATTATTCTGGACTATGATATACAAAACCAGTGGGACCAGCCTTTTCCCTGTATCTGGACTTTCCACGGGTTGATGCGCTATGAAGAGGATATGCAGTTTTTGTATTCTGACGAAGCAGAGCGTTTTGAAAATGTTTTTGAGAGTGAAGAGCTGGGGAGAGTCGGCGAACGGTATGACAGGGTAAATGAGCGCTATGATTTTGAGCGTGTCCCTCCTAAAAAAACAAAGGCCATGGTTAAGTTTTACGTAGACGGAAAATTGGAAAACGGATTCTGCGGATACAGATATCCGGCACTTGGTGTGGAGTGCAGATACCATTATGACGCTGAAAAATTCCCCTATCTTGGGGTATGGATTACAGCGGGAGGTTTTCGGGGAGATTACAATTGTGCAATGGAGCCGGCAAACGGTTACTATGACAATGTTAAAATCGCAGAAAAAAATAATACGCTTTATTATTTAAAAAAGGAAAATCCGTTAAAGTTTTCATTGCAGATCGAAGTATGTGATTTAAAAAATGATAATGTGAGGTAAGAAATAATGAATAAAATTGTTTCCGTATGGGAAGAAGATGTGGTGATCCCCACTTATGCGATAGGGGAGCCAAATAAAAACCCCATGTTTTTAGAGAAAAGGGTATATCAGGGGAGCAACGGCAAAGTATACCCGCATCCTGTCATCGATAAAATCTATGATGAAAAGGAAGACCAGACGTACCATGCAGTGTACCTGGAAAACGAATATCTGAAGATTATGGTTTTGCCGGAGCTGGGCGGCAGGATCCAGAGAGCGACAGATAAGACTAATAATTATGATTTCGTCTATTACAACCATGTTATCAAACCGGCTCTTGTAGGGCTTGCAGGCCCCTGGATCTCGGGCGGAATTGAGTTTAACTGGCCCCAGCATCACAGGCCCAGTACATACGATCCGGTGAGCTGGCACTTTTCTGAAAATGAAGACGGCAGCTGTACGGTATATGTAAGTGAAGTGGAAAATATGTTCCGCACTAAGGGCATGGCAGCTTTTACTCTATATCCTGGAAAAGCTTATCTGGAAATTAAGGCGCAGCTTTATAACCGCACCAATATGGAGCAGACTTTTTTATGGTGGGCGAACCCGGCAGTTCCTGTAAATGACTATACACAGTCTGTTTTTCCTCCGGATGTCCATGCAGTTATGGACCACGGAAAACGTGATGTTTCCCGTTTTCCCATTGCTACGGGAACTTATTACAAGATGGATTATTCAGAGGGCGTGGATATTTCCAGGTATAAAAATATTCCGGTTCCCACCTCCTATATGGCATATCACTCAGACTATAATTTTGTAGGCGGATATGATTATCAAAAGAACGCGGGAATTCTCCATGTGGCTGACCACCACATAGCGCCGGGCAAGAAACAGTGGACCTGGGGCTGCGGAGAGTTTGGACAGGCCTGGGACAGAAACCTGACGGATGAGGACGGTCCGTATATTGAACTGATGACAGGATGTTTCACAGACAACCAGCCGGATTTCACCTGGATGCTTCCATATGAAGAAAAGGTATTTACCCAGTATTTTATGCCGTATAAGGGAGTTGGCATGGTAAAAAATGCTACAACAGACGCATCACTGGGGCTGGAGGTAAAGGACGGAAAAGCAAATGTCACGGTATATACAACCGGTGTGGAAAATAATGCACAGATCAATGTATATTTAAAAGGGAAATTGTGGAAAACAGAGGTACAGGATCTGTCCCCTGTGGATATCTATGAGAAAGAAATAGATATGCAGCCGGATGTGAAGGAGTGGGATGTAAGGGTCTGTGTTCTGAATGAAAAAGGAAAAGAACTTGTATCCTACCAGGGAAAAGAGCCAAAGGTGGAACAGATCCCGGAACCGGCAAAGGAAGCTCCCCTTCCTGAAGAGGCAAAAACAACAGAAGATCTTTATCTGTATGGCAGGCATCTGGAACAATACCGCCATGCCACCTATGAGCCTGCAGATTACTATAAAGAGGGGCTGCGCAGGGACAGTACTGATATCAGGCTGAATAATGCCTACGGAAGGCTTTTATTTTCCAGAGGACAGATTGCTGAGAGCGAAGCATATTTCCGGAAGGCGGTTAAGAAGATGACACGCTCCAATCCAAATCCTGAAGACGGAGAACCTCTGTACAATCTTGGACTCTGTCTGAAGTATCAGGGAAAAATGGAGGAGGCTTACGATGCCTTCTACAAAGCCACCTGGAACGGGGCATGGCAGGATCCGGCATTCTATCATCTCGCCTGTATTTCATGTATTCAGGGGGATTATAAGACAGCCCTGGAGCATATTGAACGCTCAATTGTCAGGAATTATCATAATATGAAGGCCAGAAATTTAAAGGCAGCTATCCTGAGAAAGATGGGACGCATCCAGGAGGCAAAAAAATGGGCGCAGACAGCAGAAGAAATTGATGTGTTGGATTTGAACAGCCGTTATGAGCTTTCCTTTATCCAGGAAGAAGAAAAAGCCGGGGGAGCAGATTACCGGGCAGAAGCGGACAGGATTTTGGCAGGAAACCATCAGACATATCTGGAGATGGCGGTTGATTATATGGAAGCAGGCATGCTTACAGAGGCAGAGACTGTTTTAAATCATTATATATCCGTCTGTGAACAGGGAAAAGTGTATCCTCTGTTTTACTATTATCTTGCATACTGCGAAGGGATAAGAGGAGACAAATCAAAGGCTGACTCATTTATTGAAAAAGGTGAAAAAGCCTGCAGCGACTACTGCTTTCCGCATCGCCTGGAGGATCTTGTGGTCCTGGAGGCTGTGCAGAAGCAGAATGAAAATACGCCGATGGCGGCTTATTATCTGGGCAACCTTTTATATGATAAAAAACAGTATGAGGCAGCAGTAGAGAACTGGGAAAAGACAGCCAGACTGAAACCGGAGTTCCCCACAGCACATAGAAATCTGGCGCTTGCTTATTTTAACAAAAAGGATGACAGGGAGGCTGCCAGAAGAGAACTGGAAATTGCTTATAAGATTGATGAAAATGACTCCCGCGTATTGATGGAACTGGACCAGCTGTATAAGAAAATAGGGATATCTGCAAAAGAACGTCTGGAATTTTTACAGCAGCACATGGAACAGGTGGAAGACAGGGATGATCTGACTGTGGAGTATGTCACCCTTTTAAATACAACAGGTGATTACCGGGAAGCTTTGTCTGTGACGGAAAACAGAAAATTCCATCCATGGGAGGGCGGAGAAGGCAAGATTCCGAAACAGTATATTATATCCCTGATACAGCTGGCAAAAGAAGCCATTGCCGGGGAAGATTATGAGGAGGCAGTTTCTTTGCTTACAAAGGCGGCAGGACCTTATCCATGGAATCTGGGAGAGGGAAAACTGCAGGGAGCACAGGAAAACCATATTTATTATTACCTGGGTATCGCATATGAAAAAGCAGGGGAAACCAGCAAGGCAGAGGAATGTTTTGAAAAAGCCTCCAGGGGATTGTCAGAACCTGTAGGGGCCATGTATTACAATGACCAGCCGCCGGAGATGATCTATTATCAGGGCGCTGCCATGGCAAAATTGGGTAAAATGAAGGAAGCACACAGCAGATTCAACAAGCTGATCAGTTACGGGGAAGAACATATTTTTGATGATGTGAAAATAGATTATTTTGCCGTATCACTGCCAGATCTGCTGATTTTTGAAGAGGATCTGAATGTAAAGAACAGGATACACTGTCTGTTTATGATGGCGCTTGGACATTTGGGAAAAGGAAATGCAGAAAAAGCGGAAGATTATTTTGCCCAGGTACTTTCCCTTGATAAAAACCATCAGGGAGCCATTCAGATTCCCCAGACAGTATTATGAAGGTATTAGCAGGCGGCATCCATCAGGAAGCTAATACATTTTCCGGCGTCAGGATGGTATATAATGATTTCAGGAGATATCACGGGGCAGAGCTGTTAGACTGTCTGCCCCAGTGCAGGCTGTTTAAAGAAGCAGGATATGAGGTGATTCCGGCGGTATTTGCCACAACTATACCGTCGGCGCCTTTGGACAGGACGGAATTTGATAAATTCATAGAGGATTTCTTTTCCTCCTGTAATGACAAAGGAGTTCCCAATGCAATTTACCTGTGTATGCACGGCGCTATGTATATCAAAGGGGTGGGGAGCGGCGAGCTGTACTTTATTAAAAAGCTGCGGGAAAAATACGGGGAGAAGGTGCCTGTTTTTGCCTCATTTGATTTTCATGGAAATATGTTTCCTGAACTGGCGGAAAAACTGAATTATGTGACTGCATACAAGACTGCACCCCATGTAGATGAAACAGAAACAGGGGAGAGAGCTGTAAGGGCTCTGATTTCCAGCTTAAAAAGCGGAAAAATACCGGAAGTTAAATGCATCAGCATTCCCATGACTTTTCCGGGGGAAATGGTTATTACAGGGGAGTTCCCGTCCTGTGAGATCCAAAGCTGCACAGAAGCCATTGTCCGGGACAAACTGGCGATGGAAGTATCCTGGTTCTGCGGGTTTATCTGGTCTGATTCAATGGAAAACCATATGAGTCTGGCAGTGACATCCTGGGAATTTTCAGAGGAGCTGGAAAAGAGGGTAAAAGCAGCTGTGAATAAAATATGGTCACTGCGCAGGGAATTTCATTTTAACATCCCGGCATTGGAAGTGGATGAGGGGCTGCATACGGCGCTGAAAAGGGCCGGAAATATGAAGAAGGTATTTCTGTCAGACTCCGGTGATAATGTAACGGCAGGAACATCCGGAGATAACGCATTCATGGCTGATGCCATTCTGAAGTATATAAAGAAACATCCGTCCTGTGCGGACAGAAAAATTCTGATTACAGGAATTGCAGACAGGGAGGCGGTAAACTGCTGTACAAAGAGGGAGCCTGGAGAGGAATTGATACTTTCCATAGGGGGAAAACTGGACTCTTCCAGCACAGCTGTGGAAGGCTGTTTCACTCTGATCCGGACTGGAGTGATCCCGGAAAGCCGTTCTAATAAATCCATGCCTTTTGCTCTTGCAAGAAAAGGGAACACGGATATCCTTCTGAATGCTGAGCGTTATGCCTACACTGATCCCCGGCAGTTTGAAGCTCTGGATATCGATCTGGAGGAGTATGATCTGATCTGCATAAAGCTGGGATATCTGTATGCAGAACTTGAGGAGATTGCTAACGCCGCATACATGGTATTCTCACCGGGAAATGCTCCGCAGAAGCCCAGGATGATCCCTTATGCAAAAGAGAGAAAGGATTTTTACCCTTTGGCGGATGTGGAGTTTGATATGGACGGAGAGTGGGAAGGATGGTGGAAACGTGGATAAAGCATATCAGAATATCAGTTACCAGAAAGTAAACCCTCCTGTGCAGCACTGGCCCAAAAGTCCGGTAAGCCTTACAAAAGAGACGATGGACCAGCGCCTGAATAAAGTTTTAAGACAGATGGAAGAAAAAGGGACAGATGTGCTCTGTGTCTATGCAGACCGGGAACACGGCGGAAATTTTGGATATCTGACAGGATTTGAGCCGCGCTTTGAGGAGGCGGTCCTTGTGCTCCACCGGGACGGAAAAGCATTTTTAATGCTGGGCAATGAGTCACTGCGTATGGGAAATTACTGCAGAATAAAAAATACTGTGATACATGTACCCCATTTTTCCCTGCCAAATCAGCCCATGGAAACAGAGTTTACTCTGAGAGAGCTTTTTGAAAAGGCGGGAATCAGTCAGGGAATGTGTATCGGTATAGCAGGATGGAAATTATTTACTTCCCATAAGGAGGACAACGCACAGCTTTTTGAAGTTCCATACATGATAGTGGAGAGTATTAAGAGTGCAGTGGGAAAGCAGGGACGTGTTCAAAACGAGGGGGGTCTGTTCATTTCACCGGATACAGGAGTGAGGGTGCTGAACAATGCTAATGAGATCGCCCACTTTGAATACGGCGCCGCCCTTGCATCCGATTGTGTGCTGGAGGCTCTTGAGCAGGTGGAAACAGGAAAAACAGAACTTGAGATAGCGGACTTTCTCGCCGCCAGTGGCCAGCCTGTGAATGTACAGACAATTTGCGCCACGGGGGAGCGTTTTACAAACGCTGAGGTGGCGCCCAGAAATAAGAAGATTGCTTTGGGAGATACGTTTTCTGTGACTATGGGACTGCGGGGAGGATTGACTTCGCGGGCCGGATACATAGCCCGCTGCAGGGAAGACCTTCCGGAGAAGGCCTGTGATTATATGGAGAAAATGGCAGTGCCGTATTTTGCAGCGGCGGCAGCCTGGTTTGAGACAGTGGGAATCGGGGTGACAGGGGGAGAACTCTATGAGATCATAGAGCGGGTACTCCCGAAAAGCGAATATGGCTGGGTATTAAATCCCGGACATTTGACTTCTTCGGAAGAGTGGCTCTCTTCTCCCATTGAACGGGACTCAGCCATCTGTTTAAAAAGCGGTATGATGCTGCAGATGGATATTATTCCAAAACGTGCAGGGTACGGAGGAGCGAGTGCTGAAGATGGAATTGTGATCGCAGATGAAGCCCTGCGTGATGAGATCCGGAGCAAGTATCCCGAAACCTGGGAGCGCATGTGCCGCAGACGTAAGTACATGGCAGAAGAACTGGGGATCCGGTTAAAAGAGGAAATATTGCCCATGTCTGATTCAACAGGGTATTTCAGGCCTTATTTATTGAATAAAGGATATGCATTAAAGAATATGAGCTGTACTTCTTGCACAGATTTTGATATAATAACCTCATAGTATGGTAGTGTACAGGAGGCATATATGGCTGAAAATTATGAAGGCATGGCGATAGGTATTTTTGAACTGGACAGCGAGTGTGCCTGTTTTGTAGCGCTGGATGCAGCAGCTAAAACAGCGGCTGTCAAGATCCAGGGTGTGGAGAGGAACCGTCTCAAAGCAGGTGCCTGTGTGAAGATGCGGGGAAGTATATCAGATGTCAAAGCGGCGATGGAGGCTGCCCTCAGGGCTGCAGAACCGATTTCCAGGATCACCGCCCATTCGGTTATCGCATCACCAGCTGGCGATACAGAAAAAGCAATGGCGATAACAATTAATAAATAATGTGCGGAAGGAAGAGGTATATTTATGACGTATGGAGCATTCGGATTAGTTGAGGTTCTGGGAGAAGCCAATGCAATATTAGTGGCGGATCAGATGCTGAAGGCTGCAGATGTAAAATATGAGACACAGGATACAAAGTGCGGAGGACATGCCCTGATATTTGTGAGCGGCAGCGTCTCAGCGGTAAAGGCTGCTGTAGATACAGTTGTTGAAGCCCCGCCCTGTGAAGTCATAAAGACTGCAGTAATATCCAACCCTTCAGAAGAAATGGTGGGTATTGTGGAGATGTTTAAGGCCAGAAGGAAAAAGAAGTAGAATCAAGTCCTGATCAGGCACCGCAGCAGTGGATCTTTTAAGCAGATCTGCTGCTGCGGTGTTTTCGGCAGATAAGACAGCACACATTTCAGAGGTGACAGATGATAGATAAAAAAGAATTTCTAACTAAATATAACATCGAAGAGTCGGAGCTGGAAGCATCGGCATTGAGCTGGGATGAATTGACGGCCATATGTGAGGACTATATACAGCGGGAAGAGAAGCTGAGAAATATAGGCAAAGATTTTGTGAATGACTATCTTTATGATATTGAAAAGGCAGGTATCCATTCTTACCGCTACAGAATAAAAGCTCCCGGACATCTGCTGGAAAAGATTATCAGAAAGAGATGCGAGCATTTTGAACGGTTTGAGAAGATCGACAGAAGCAATTATTATAAGTATCTTACTGATCTGATTGGAATCAGGGTATTTTTCCTTTACCGGGAGGACTGGATCTATTTTCATAAGTATATTACATCGGTTTTTGAAAATAATCCTGATCTTTATGTTGAAGACAGAATACATGACTTTGACGAAAATGAGGCCCACTATTATATTGCAGAGAGGCCTAAGGTATACCGCAGGACAGGTGACAGCAGGATATATGACGAGGACATCATAGATATCAGGTCTGACGGAATCTACCGCTCCCTCCATTACATCATTAAGTACAAGGGGTACTATGTGGAGATCCAGGGAAGGACACTTTTTGAGGAGGGATGGAGTGAGATCGATCACGATATAGTTTATCCATACTTTAAAGATGACGAGATGCTTACGGATTTTTCCACTCTGCTGAACCGTCTGTCAGGGATGGCTGACGAGATGAGCTCATATTTCCGCAGGATGCGCAGCATAAAAGAAGATACGGAAAAAGCTGCAGAGAAGGCGGCGGAAAATGCAGAAGGAACAGGGGAGGATGCCTGACATCCGAATAACGAAGAGCCTGCTGCTGTGCTCCTGACAAACAAAACTGGACTGGCTAAAAATATCATAACTGGATATTTAAAACAAACCAAATAAATGATATCTTTAGTCTTGTTGTAACTGTCAAGTCCCGTCACAGTTACGTTTTGTTACTATAATTGCTGGCATTGTCAGACATTGAAAGGAGACAGAGTATGGATCAGGAGAGATATAAGTTAAACAAGCAGCTGGCGCAGATGCTAAAGGGCGGAGTCATCATGGATGTGACTACTCCGGAGCAGGCACGTATTGCCCAGGAGGCAGGCGCATGTGCTGTCATGGCGCTGGAGCGGATTCCGGCGGACATAAGGGCTGCGGGCGGTGTGTCCAGGATGAGCGATCCCGGAATGATAAGAGGAATACAGGAAGCAGTTACTATCCCTGTAATGGCCAAGTGCAGGATCGGTCATTTTGCAGAAGCACAGATATTGGAAGCCATAGAGATTGATTATATAGATGAGAGTGAAGTACTTTCTCCGGCGGATGATGTTTACCATATTGATAAGACCAGATTTAAGGTGCCTTTTGTGTGCGGCGCCAAGGATCTGGGGGAAGCCCTTCGACGAATCAGTGAGGGGGCTTCCATGATACGCACAAAGGGAGAACCGGGGACAGGAGACATTGTGCAGGCAGTGCGTCATATGCGGAAAATGAACCAGGAGATCGCCAGACTTGTGTCCATGCGCGGTGATGAGCTGTTCCAGGCGGCAAAGGAACTGCAGGTGCCGTATGAACTGGTACAGTACGTTCATGAGAATGGTTCACTTCCTGTTGTGAACTTTGCCGCAGGAGGAGTAGCCACACCGGCTGACGCGGCATTGATGATGCAGCTGGGGGCCGAGGGAGTATTTGTAGGTTCAGGAATCTTTAAATCAGGAGACCCGGCAAGACGTGCGGAGGCTATAGTAAAAGCTGTGACGAATTACCAGGATCCTCACATGCTGGCCAGACTTTCCGAGAACCTGGGAGAGGCCATGGTGGGCATCAATGAGCAGGAGATCCAAGTGCTCATGGCAGAGCGGGGCAAATAGATGAAGGGCGCCGGTATAACAGTAGGAGTCCTGGCTGTGCAGGGTGCATTCACAGAACATGAACGAATGCTTAAAAGGCTTGGGGCCGAAGTATTTGAGATACGGCAGAAGCAGGATCTGCAGAGGCCGTTTGACGGTCTTATCCTGCCGGGGGGTGAGAGCACTGTCATGGGAAAGCTGATGTCAGGGCTGGAGCTGCAAGAACCGCTGAAGGAGAAAATAATATCAGGACTTCCTGTATTTGGAACATGTGCAGGAATGATACTTCTTGCAGAAAAGATCTCCAATGATGAGGCCGTTTACTTTGGCACTCTGCCCGTCACGGTCAGACGAAATGCCTATGGACGCCAGCTGGGCAGTTTCCATACAGAGTGCAGAATGGCCCATGTGGGCAGGGTGCCCATGAGCTTTATCAGGGCACCCTATATAGAAGACGCCGGACCGGGAACTGAGATCCTGGCCAGGGTGGAAGGGCATATCGTGGGAGTACGGTACCAGAACCAGCTGGCAGTATCCTTTCACCCTGAAGTCACAGATGACACAGGAGTACACGCATATTTTCTGGATATGATAAGGAAAAGCCTTAACAATACTTGAGCGTGTTTAAAAAAATCATTTACTGTGGGATGACCAGTACCTGGCCGACATAGATCAGGTTAGGGTTCTGGATATGGTTAATATATGCAAGAGCTGCCGTGGATGAATGAAAACGCAGCGCTATTGCAGACAGGGTGTCGCCGGCTTTTACATGGTAGATGACATTGTTTACCTGTCCGGGGAGCCGGAGTACCTGGCCGGGATAGATCAGGTTAGGGTCTGCAATGTTATTCAGAGAGGCGATCTCCTGCACAGTTGTGCCAAAATATTGAGCTATCCAGGACAGCGTATCCCCGCCTTTAACTGTATAAGTGTCTGAAGTCTCCCCGCTAGGTGTACCGCCAGGATTCTGTCCGGTGCTTCCGCCGGTACTGCCGCTGCCGGAATTGCCCGACTGGGGGATTATCAGTATCTGACCGGGGAATATAAGGCTGGGGTCGGAGATACCGTTCAATGAGGCAATGTCGGAGACAGTAGTTCCATAGCGCTGGGCGATGGCCCACAGTGTATCGCCGCTTCTGACAGTGTACGTAATATTTTCTCCGGCACCTGGTTCTTCGGGGGCTGGCTCCTTATCTGTGAAAATCGTATCCTTGAAGTAATCTAAATCAACATTGCCTGAGATACCGGGGACATAGCCGGAGTCAGAATACTGGAAACCGCTCCAGCTGCTCCAGGCCCCTGTGCTTTCAGGCTGCGTAACTTCATAATCTGCGACCCAGAGCGGGTACTCTGTGAACGAGGAGTCAAAGACTGCCGAAGCATCATAGGAATTGCTGTAAAAGGCAGGCAGGTAGCCCAGATGTCCTTCCAGAGTTTCCAGATAGGCGGCGGCAATCTCATTTATTTCTTCCCCGCTGAGCTCCGGGAAGCTTTCAAAATCCATAGCCGGGCGGCAGTCGATGACCTTATCCCTGATCAGGGAATAGAAGAAATCGGCCTGCTGCCTGGCTTCTTCTGCAGTGGAGGCTGTCACGTAGTGATAGAATCCTATCTTCATGCCTGCTGCCCTGGCCTTCTGGTAATTTGATATAAAGTAAGGGTCAATATAGCTAAAACCTTCGCCCGCTCTGATGTAGACGATCTCTATTCCGGCATCCCGGACAGATTGGAAGTCAATATCCCCCTGCCATTGGCTGACGTCAATTCCATGATAGAGCCTGGCGCTCTCGGCGTAAAGAACCATGGGACAGGTGAGAAAAAGAAGGAAGGGCACCAGGAAACACAATATATTTCTAACGGTTTTCATACGCGTTATATTCCTTTCATCAAAATATTTAATATGAACCTGCTTTGCAACTGTGAAAGTAATGAACAGTTACCCTACTTTAATATATGAGCATCAACAAAACTTGACCCAGGGCATGTGCGGCTGATGGAGATCTTATGGCAAGATATGTATTGACTCTTACACAGTGGTATGCTTTATACTGTATTTGAGCTCAAAATTACACATATATGTGAGGAATAAAGAATGTTAAAAATAGGAGATTTTTCGAAACTATCAAGAATCAGCATCCGTATGCTGCGCCATTATGACGACATTGGCCTGCTTGTTCCCAACGAGGTAGATTCCTTTACCGGGTACCGCTATTATCTGGAATCACAGCTTCCCAGAGCCGGGCAGATCCAGGCCCTGAAAGGCATGGGCTTCGGACTGGCCATGATTGGGAAGATACTGGACAAGTATGATGATCCTCAGGAACTGGAGCATTTTCTGCTTCTGAAAAAGGAGGAGTTAGAGGAAGAGTCAAGGGAAGCCAGGCGTCGGATGCAGGTTATCGACAGCACTATCAGATGGCTGAGAAAGGACGGTAATATGTCAGGTTATGAGGTTACGTTAAAAACAATGCCTAAGAGATATGTGGCAAGTCTGAGGGATGTAATCCCCTCTTATGATTGCGAGGGAACGCTTTGGCAGAGAATGAATGATGAGATACGCTCCCAGAATGTCAGGCCTGCCGTTCCGTGTTACGGACTGGCAATCTTCCATGATGAAGGATTCAAGGAAAGTGACGTGGATGTAGAGGTACAGTCAGCCGTGGAGGGGACATACGAGGATACAGAGCATGTCAGATTTAAGACTGTAGAGGAAGTACAGATAGCATCTGCCACATATAAAGGCGGATATGATCAGCTGACAAAGGTAAACAGGGCTGTGGCTGACTGGGTCAGTGAGAACGGATATGATTATGACGGAGCATCCTTCTGCATCTATCATGTAAGCCCTTATAATGCCAAGACCCCGGACGATTTAGTGACAGAAGTTTGTTATCCGGTGAAGAAGAAAGAAAAGAGATAAGAGCAGCGCAATGCCGGCAGGCTAAAAGAAACGAGAGAAATAGTGCAAGATTCACTGATTCTCTCGTTTTTGTTTATTTAAAGGGCAGTTTTTGTATATGGTATTTTAATTAGAAACTGCTTCAGAGAGCAGGGCCTGTAATTCATCATGAGAATCTTTATACATGACATACTGTTGTCATATTACTTCGTGTAAGATATTATTAATTCAGCTAAGGCAGACTGGCTGAACATGATTCAGGAGTGAGGAAATCCCATCGTTACCAGCGATTTTAAATGGATTTCTGCATGTAACTGTGAAAGTGCTGAATAGTTACCAATGGATAATAAAAGAAGACGAAGGATGGGAGAAAGACTATGATTACGACAAGATGCGGACTGGATTGTGAGAACTGTAAGTGGAAGGAAGACTTTGGGTGCGGCGGCTGTATTAAGACGGGCGGAAATCCATTTCACGGGGAATGCAGGCTGGCGAAGTGCTGTCAGGAGAAGGGGCATGTCCATTGTGGGGAATGTGGAGAATTTCCCTGTGAACTGTTGATAAGTTTTACAAATGATGAGGAGAATGGGGATAATCCACCGGGGGCAAGGGTTGAAGTGTGCAGGAAGCTCAAGGAGGTACAGAACAGCAGATACCCCTGGCTCTCTGAATACTGCGCGGATAAGCCGGGGGCAGAAAGTGATTTTAAGGTGGAGTGGCAGTGGAAAAGATTTATGGTAGATGGAAAGATGTATGCTGCTGTCTGTAAGGACAAGGAGGGCAGGGATTATCTTCTGACAGTGAAGCTGCCGCCGGATCTGGGAGAGGGGCTGCGCGCCCGGTATCATGATATTATTCCGGGGTATTACTGTAATAAGATCCACTGGAATTCTGTCAGGCTGGATGGGGAGGTGCCCGATGATCTTGTGAAGGATATAATAGATAAGTCATATGAACTGATCATAAAAGGTCTGTCTAAGAAAAGACAGAAGGAAATCTCAGAATTAAGATGATAAAGTGAAAGATATGTAGTAAAATGAGCTCATCAAATATTTATGCCCTGCTGGGCATATGAAATTACAGGAGGCAGTATGAAAAATTTCAGATTTGCAGTGATGGGTTCAGGAAATATTGCGAAGCAATTTTGTGATACAGTGAGAAGTATGGACGGCTGTGAAGTAGCGGCAGTATCCAGCAAATCCATGGAGAAGGCCAGAAGGCTGGCGGACGGGCAGGGAATAGAGGCTGCCTATGACAATTATGAAAAAATGCTCATAGAGCAAAAGCCGGACTGTGTCTACATAGCTGTCACACCCAATGCCCACTATGATCTCTCCATGCTCTGCCTGGACTACAAGGTCCCCGTGCTGTGTGAAAAGGCCATGTTTTTAAACAGCGCCCAGGCAGAGGCAGTATTTGCCAGGGCACGGGCGGAGAAGGTCTTTGTGATGGAGGCCATGTGGAGCAGGTTCCTGCCGAATATAAAGAATGCAAAGAAATGGATTGAAGAGGGCAGGATCGGGAAGGTGACTTTTGCAGAGGCATCCATAGGATTTTCTGCTCCACAGGATATAAACACGCGTTATTTTAATCCTGAGCTGGGCGGAGGGGCGGCATATGACCTTACCGTATATGCATATGAAATTACAACGTATGTTCTGGAAGGAATTATCGAGAAAACTCAGGCCCAGGCTGTGTGGGGCGCTACAGGTGTAGACTATACAGACCACATTGTTCTTACCTATAAGGATAAAATAGCTTCCCTGCATGCGAGCATAGTCTCTCTTTTAGATGACAAGCTTATTATCTGCGGAGAAAAGGGACGTATTGAGATTCCCCATCCCCACTACGGAAAGGAAGCCTTCCTATATGAAGCAGGGAGGACAGAGCCAGTGGTTTTCCAGGATAAAGAGACAGTTTACGGTTTTTCTTATGAAATACAGGAAGTAATGGACTGTATCTCCAGGGGAGAGATCGAGAGCCAGGTTATTCCCCATAAGGATACCATAGCCTGCGCCAGGGCGTTTGATCTGATATTGGAGACAAAGCCGCAGGATATATAAAAAGTTGAGCAAAGGGCATCTTACAGAAACGTAAACTATATTTGAATTTGATTTTACAATTTTCTGTTATATTACTCCATGACGCTATTATAAGTGTGCCGTAAATGGCATGAGATGATTGGAGGATGCTGCAGAAAATGAAGAAATTAATTTGTATGGTATTGGTCGGAGTTATGAGCGTGGGGGCTCTCGCTGGATTTAAAATGGAAAGCCAGTCCCTGGGACTTGAAAAGGTGGAAAACGCCAGGCAGATCGGAGGATATCAGACAGCGGACGGCAGACATGTCAGGGAGGATGTGCTGCTCAGGAGCGGTAAGCTCTCCGGGGCCACAGAGGAAGATTTGAATATTTTGACTGAAAAATATAACCTGAAGCAGGTGGTAGACTTCAGAACTTCAGATGAGGTATCATCTGAGCCGGACCCGGACATAGAGGGAGTCACAAATACAAATGTCAGGGTACTGGATGAGAGCTCGGATACAGGTAAATCTGCTGCAAACGCTATGACTGGCATATATCAGGATGATCCTGCTGCTGCCATGATATCTATGGTAGAAAACGGTATGGTTGATGAGGATATGTATGTGGATGTGGCAATGGATGAACATGCACAGGAAGCATATCGCCAGTTTTTCCAGATCCTGCTTGAAAACGAAGACGGAGCAGTCCTGTGGCACTGTACAGGCGGAAAAGACAGGGCAGGAACTGCAGCAGTGCTTCTGCTGTCAGCTTTGGGCGCAGACAGAGAGACTATTCTTGATGACTTTGCACTGACAAATGATTTTAATGCTGCAAAGATTGAGTACATGGCAGATGAGGCAGCTAAAAAGACAGATGATCCTGCAGTGATAGAGGGTGTCAGAACGCTGACAGGCGTAGACCGGGCATTTATGGAAAAGATGCTGGATGCCATAGATGAAAAATATGGTTCAATGGATCTTTATCTGAAGGAAGCTGTGGGACTTACAGAAGAAGATATTAAGAATCTTCAGGATAAGTATCTTGTATAGCGGGATATGATCCAATGAACTGGTGGGGAGGAGTCCCTGGCCTGAGAGTTATTACCGCGGGCAAAGTCGGGTGAACATGTTTGCATGTGCATTTGTTGAATGCCATGGGTGATTTGATTTATACATTATATATAGAGTCCTTGTTCAAGGTGTGTTTGAAAATCAGACAGCCTTCAGCTGAACAGGGACTTTTTTCTATTCACAGCCATTTGTTACTGTTCACAGCCCCGCAAAAACGCGGTTCTGCGAACAGTAACGCGCTTCGCGATGCACAGAATCGGCAAAAACGCCGTTTCGCGCTGTAAAACTCGGGATTTTCATGCGAAATTCGCACGAAAACACCTCGCGGGACAGTGGCTGTGAATAGTAACAGCCATTTTTATATTACCCGTATTTTTACTTGACATTAAAATCCACCGGATATAAGCTGAAGTCAAAGGCAGATATCAAAAGGAAAACCCTGGGGGAAGGCAGATACAGACCGCCATATATCATCTTGCAGGGAGAAGAAATAGGGAAAGGAGTAATGATGAAATCAAGAGAAGAGGTAATAAAATTCTGTATGTCATTAAAGGATGTCTATGAAGATTATCCTTTTCATGATGATAACTGGACTGTTATGCGCTGCAGAGGATCTAAGAAGTCGTTTGCTTATATCTATGAAAGAAATGGGAATATCTGGGTGAATGTGAAGTGCCGGCCCGAATGGATCGTGTTCTGGAGGGAGGCGTATGAGTCTGTGGTGCCTGGATATCACATGAATAAAGAGCACTGGAACTCTGTCATACTCGATGGAAAGGTTCCGGATAAAGAGGTTAAGCGCATGATAGCTGAGAGCTACGATATTGTGAGCGGTCATTCCTGAAATAACATCGCAGCTGTGGAGGGAAACTAAGAGATGTGAAGTGGTACACAAGGAGGCGGAAGATGAAACGACAGAATGACTGGTATACCGGCATAGATCATTACAGTAATTACATGGAGAGAGACATTCAGGTGGAATATATGAAGATTTCAAAGCCTACGAAACAATCGCTCCATGAGAGAGTGGAAATGTATTATGTTCTGTCCGGGGAAGGAGAGTTCATGGTAAACGGCTGTCCCTGTGAGGCAAAGGAGGGCAGCCTTTTTTGTCTTTATTCCCACAACTTTTACTACATAAGCCATGTCAGAAAGTGCCTTGAGATGGTGTGCGTAAGGTTCCATATCGGGTTGTTTATGTACATGAGCTGGGAGAAGCATCCGGGAAATGCAAATGCAAAGCTTGTCTACGATACAAAGCCTGTAGTCAGACTGACGGGAAGAGAGAAGACACGTACAGAGAATCTTATACAGGATCTGCTTGAAGAGCAGAACAGCGACAGGTTCGAGAGAAAAAATATGATTGAATATAAGACGCTGGAGCTTCATGCTTATTTCTGCCGTTACGCCTTTGAGCAAATCGGTGAGGAAGAACAGGGTGCTGAAAAAGAAAGAAAAGCCTGGGATATAATACTGAAGATCGTTCTGGCAGCCAGCAGTACTCCCTCTCTGGAAGAGGCAGCCTCGGAATGCGGGTATTCCCCGGTCACTCTGAACCGGCGGATCAAGGAAGCCTGCGGGTATACTTTCCATCAGCTTGTCCAATTTGGAAAAGTAATCAATGCATGTGCCCTCCTTCATTTTTCGGAATTGTCCATAGAATATATCAGTGACTTGCTGGAGTTTGCGAGTGTGCAGGGATTTTACCGTGTATTTGCCCAATACTGCGGCATGACGCCCAGACAGTATCAAAAGACTCAGGTGGGTGATGACGGATTTGCAGCAGGGTCAGAGAGCGTGGCGCTGCAGTTTCTTCAATATATTAATCTATATTTTTATGATGACATCACAGAAGCGGATCTGGCACACAAATTCTGTCTGAAGCCATATACAGTGCAGACTGTAATCAAGAAAAGTTTTGGGAAATCTTTTGAAGAACTTCTGGGACAGATACGTGTCAGTTACGCCTGCGGTTTTCTGCAGTCTACAGATAAAAGTATTCTGGAAGTATCCACTATGTGCGGGTTTTCCTCATTAAGCACTTTTCTGAGGTATTTTAAGTGTCATATGAACCAGACTCCGGGACAGTACAGAAAAAGTATGGGCGGCCCGGAGGCTGGTTGAAAAATTGTTTTGAAAGTAGATAAAATATGATAATAAAACCTTGATATTTGAATATAATATCTGCGCTTTCTCCTGCTATAATCAAAATAAAAACGGAGGTAGGTATTATGAGTTCAAAATTATTTCAAGAACTGAAGATTGGTTCAATGACAATGAAAAATGCTGCATTTATGGCGCCCATGTCACTTGGATACGAGAGTCAGGACGGGACAGTAAATGAAGTTCTGCAGGAATACTGGGAAGCCAGAGCAAAGGGAGGAGTGGGGTGCATCATTACAGATGCACTTTCAGTGGATCCAAATGTGCCATATCTGGGAAATACTCTTTGTTTCAGAAGTGAGGAGAGCATAGAATCCTACAGGACTTTTACGGACAGGATACATAAATACGGGACAAAGATCATTCCTCAGATAACCCACCCTGGTCCGGAAAGCATCAGTGCGTTTATGGGTATACCGCCAAAAGCCAGCAGTACATACATAAATTCTATGGGCCAGAAGACGAGAGAGCTGAAAAAAGAGGAACTGCCTGCTATCATTGAGCAGTATGCAAAGACGTCCTATGATGCAAAGCGTGCAGGATTTGACGGAATTGAACTTCACTGTGCACATGCCTATATGCTGCTGGGCTCATTCCTTTCACCAATGCGGAATAAGAGGACAGATGAGTACGGCGGTTCCCTGGATAACCGGGCAAGGCTTCTGTTTCAGGTTCTGGATGCCATTAAGGAAAAATGCGGAAGAGATTTCCCTGTCATTCTCCGTATGAGCGGCAGCGAGAGAAACAGCCAGGGAAATACTCTGCAGGATATGCTGTACCTGGTGCCAATGCTGGAGAAACACGGGGTTGACGCTTTCGAGATCAGCGGCGGGACCCAGTATGAGCAGTGCAACAAGATCATCCCCTGCCACGGAGAGGTGAGGGGTGTCAATGTGCCGGAGGCAGAGGCCATTAAAAATGTGGCTAAAGTTCCTGTGATTGTGGTAGGAAAGATTAATGAGCCGTCCTACGCAGAGTATCTTGTGGATTCCGGCAAGGTAGATGGTGTTGTGATCGGACGCGCTCTTTTAGCAGATCCGGAATTTGTAGGAAAAGCAGAACGCGGGGAGACAGATGCGATCGCGCCATGCACTGCATGTGTAATTGGATGTGTAGGTGAACAGAGCAACAGAAGACATGCTTCCTGTGTGATCAACCCGGCATTGGGGAGAGAAAAGGAATTCTGCTTTACAAAGAGCGATACCCCTAAAAAGACAGCTGTTGTCGGCGGAGGGATTGGAGGTATGGCGGCGGCAAGAGCATTTGCCATGTGTGGCCATGATGTTACATTGTTTGAAAAAGAAGAGCAGCTTGGCGGGCAGATGCGCCTGGCATGCATCCCGCCGCATAAACAGGAGATCAGCAGGTGGATAATCTATCTGGAAAAAGAATTGGAAAAGCTTCCTGTGGATATCCGTCTTGGAGCAAAAGCAGATGCTGAGATGTTAAAAGTTGCAGGATACGAAGTCATCGTGGCAGCGACAGGGGCAGAGCCCTCTCTTCCGCCAGTAAAGGGAATCGACAAGGAGAAGGCTGTGAATGCATGGCAGGTCCTTACAGAGGAAGTTCCGGTACTGGGAGGCAATGTCCTTGTAGTCGGCGGAGGAATCGTGGGCTGTGAAACATGCGAATTTCTCGTGCATCAGGCAAGAGGCCCTCTGCATGTGACCATGATAGAAATGGCTGATGCAATCGGCGCCGGCATGGTAGTCAATAACCAAGTGCCAATGATGAAGAGACTGGCTCAGATGGGTATTGAGATGAAGACAGGATGCCGCCTGCTTGAAGTCAAAGAAAATGCCGCCATCGTGGAATGCCGGGGCCAGGTGACAGAACTTAACAGCCTTACCCACATCATCTATGCCTGCGGTTCCAGGCCCGTGAACAAGCTGTATGAAGAAATAAAAGACAAGTTTTCCAAAGTATACTGCATAGGAGACGCCGCCACCCCAAGACAGGCCCTCGAAGCAGTACGGGAAGCGTATGAGGCGGCGATGGACTGCAGGTAAGTTGCTGTTTAGCTGATTAGGGGCGGGAGGGACGCTTTGCATTTAGGCAGTGAATCAGCATGAGGGACAGGCGGGCGGGAGGAT
>NZ_JANKBI010000007.1:0-222404 GCF_024622195.1 Murimonas intestini | reverse complement strand
TAGGCTTCTTTCTCTGAATCACTGTAAGTAAAAATCACATCACCGAAAATTGCCTTGGCTGTTGGAGATACTGCCTTATCTCCATAAGTCCAGTCTGTCATAGCAAGGTCCTCTGTCCAGCCGTTAGCTGCCTGTGATATTGTAAATTCCTTTGTATCTTCTGCACCTTTGTAGAAGTCGTCCTCTGCCAGCTTTGCAGTTACACGGTACTTCCCGGCATTGGTTGGAATGCCAGTATATTTATCCCAAATTCTGCCATTCCAAATTTCATAAGTATAGTTAACATCCCCTGTACTTCCTTCCGAATCAACAGATGGATTTTTAACAGGGTTTCCGGTATAAGTCATATCAGGATTGCTTGTTATTTCAATCTTGCTGACTGACTTGGATAAATTCAAGGTGACAGTCAATGTATCAGATGATCCATTCACGTTCCCACAGGCATAGGTATATTGGATTGGCGTTCCAACTTTATAGTCTGTGATATTGTTGCCATCCAATCTTCCGCCACTGATAACGGTCAACTTGCTGATGTCAATACCAGCAAATTTCTTTGTAATATCGAAGGTATCACCAGTTACAGTTAGATCAATCGTTGATAAAGTCTTACTCCACGTACTCAGATCAGCCGTTCCCCAATCAAGATAAGCCAGATTCATATACCTTGTATCTAAAAACTCCAAATCAGGACAATTGCTGACATCCAAGGCTTGGATTTTTGTTCTGGGACAAAACAAGTATGTCAAAGCGGTATTTTTACTGACATTCAAGGCTTGGATTTCTGTGTTGGAGCAGTACAATCGTTTCAGATTGGAATTTTTACTGACATCCAAGTCTTGGATTTCTGTGTCGGTGCAAGACAAGGTTTCCAGATTGGAATTTTTGCTGACATCCAAGGCTTGGATTCCTGTGTAGGAGCAAATCAAATATTTCAGATCAGCGAACTTTTCAATCCCCTTTAAATCCGTTATATCTGTTCTGTCTTTAACATCAATAAGAGTAACATCCGCTATCGCTATTTTGTTCTCACCATCACCGTTGAATTTATCCAACAAATACTCCCTAAACTTTTCATCCGGAAAATCAGTGGAATTGATCTCAACTTTCCCCGTATTACTGGATATGCTGTTTGCTTGCGGTGCCTGAACTTGTTCCTTTGCAAAAAGAGCTGTGCTTTCTTCCGTTTCCGGCACCAGAACAGTAACAGGGATATTTTTCTCTACAAAATGTTCTTCCGCATTGTAGCCCTCTACTGCGCTGTAATCATACGTCTTATCGTCCACTGCGATCCTGGCAGGGTATTCTGGTTTTTCCTTACTGATGATGGTGTTTCCATCCGTCCAGCTCCATCCATCCGGTAAAGCAATGTCCTGCAAAGCTTGTCCGTCATTCCCTGACAATTCCTGCGGCAGTGTGATCAGCGGGGCATTTTCCCTGGCCTCTGTTGATGTGGGATTGATCTCAATTTCCCCCGTATTACTGGATATGCTGTCTGTTTGTGGTGCCTGAACCTGTTCCTTTGCGGAAAGAGCTGTGCTTTCTTCCGTTTCCGGCACCAGGACAGTAACAGGGATATTTTTCTCTACGAAATGTTCTTCCGCATTGTAGCCCTCTACTGCGCTGTAATCATACGTCTTATCGTCCACTGCGGTTCTGGCAGGGTATTCTGGTTTTTCCCTGCTGATGATGGTGTTTCCATCTGTCCAGCTCCATCCATCCGGTAAAGCAATGTCCTGCAAAACCTGTCCTGCATTCCCTGACAGTTCCTGCGGCAGTGTGACCGGCAGGGCATTTTCCCTGATCTCTGTTGATCTTGTCTGCTGTACGATTGCTGTCTCTGCATCTGCTGCGTAAACAGCGGCAACAGGTGAAAGCACGAATGTGATACTCATTACCGTGGCAGCCACGACAACGGCACTTTGTTTTTTCTTATTTGTCATTTCTTTTCCTCTCCTTTTCCATAGTCGTTCACAAGGCGGAAAACATAGCCTTAATGTAATGATTAGACAGACACTGTCCGCACTGGTAAAAGCCGGGGCTTCTGGTGGTGCGTTCACCGTCAGGGTCATGACAGTAAATCCCGCTGTCCAGAAACCGTATATGTTTTTACTCATTGTTACAGATTCATCTCTCGAAATCAAGAAAAAAAGCGTAAGCCGTTCCTACAGAGCCTAAGCCGGAGGGAACCTGCTGTAAATCCGCTCCGCTTCATGCTATAATGATCTTGAAAATTATACTTTTCTGCCTTTTGGGAAAGGAGGGATAGAGATGCTTGCTGTGATCTGCGATGATCTTGCAAAGGACCGGGACATCCTGTTGGATTTTTGTGCCCGATATGCAAAAAATAATCATCTGCCCGTTGCTGCGCTGAGCTTTGAAAACGCCGGAGCGCTGCTGCAGAGCCGGGAGGCCCGGAGCGCTGACGTGATATTTATGGATATTTATATGGAAGGCGCCCTGGGAGTTGACGCGGCCCGTATCCTGCGGGGGAAGGGCTTTCGGGGAGCGCTGGTCTTTACTACTACCAGCCGGGAGCACTATGCGGATGGCTTCGACGTGGAAGCCTCCCATTACTTGATCAAACCGATAAGCTGGGAAGCCTTCTGTGAGGCCATGCGGCGTACCCATGACCGGATGGGTGTTTCCGCCCGGAAGGTGCGTGTGACTGCCGGACGGAATGAACTGGATGTGGATATTTCTGGTATTTGGTATGTGGAGGTCTACGGGCATAAAACGGTACTGCACACTCTGCGGGGTGAGGTGGCAGTGAACCAGTCTCTTTCCGCGCTGGAGGAACGCCTGGGCGGTGACCCGTTTTTGCGGTGTTACCGCTACTTTATTGTCAACATGGATTTTGTGAAGCGCTTAAACGAAGACTGCTTCTTAATGAAGGATGGCCGGGAGATCCCCCTCTCACGGGATGGACGCACTGCCCTCAAAAACCGGTATATGGCCTATGTATTCGGCCGGATGGAGGAATGATAAGATGGAGACGATTACTGCAGAATACATCACCTGTGTGATCGAGGCAGCTATGACCATGTTTTTCTGCCTCTATGTGACCAGGGGCCTGCTGCAGGTGCCAATGCGGATTCTGGCGCCTGTGGCAGCGCTTCTGGCCGTGGCCGGCAGTGCTGCCAGCATGGCGCTGTCGGCATGGCTGAGTGCCTGTCTGCCCTTCTCGATGGATACCAGTACAGTCTCCCTGCCGCTCTGGTTTGCCGTTGGCTATTTCAGCCTGCGCCGGGCGACTCACGAGCGGGCAGGCGGACTTCTGTTCATCCTGCTTTTATCGGTACAGGTATTACATTTATGCCGGAGTACCACTTACTTTTTCTATGGCCTCTTTTTGCCTCATATGACAGACGGTCCATACTGCTGGGCGGATATCCCGGGGTTTGGCATTCCATCGGTTGTACTGACGTTTCTGCTGGCGGTCTTCTGCCGCAGGCTCTACCAGAAACTGCGTGGGATCGATCTGCGGGGATATCTTCGGCTGTGGCTTATCCCACTCTTTTTTGTGATCCTTTATATCCTGCAGACCAATATCTATCCGCTTGGGAATTTTACCCTTACAAATGGCTTTCGCCTTTTGATCGGCTTATGCGCTTTTGTAACCTATTCCCAGATGGTTTCAGCCATCTCTCATGCGGCGATGGCGGCGAGAGAAACAGAGATCCATACCCAGCTTGCCCACCAGCTTGATCTGCAGCGGGCGCGGGTGGACGATCTGGAAAGCCATGCTGAGGAGATGAAGCGCATCCGCCACGACCGCAGGCAGCATGTGCAGGTCCTGCGGGGCTTGTTGGAAAAGGGGAAGGTCCAAGAGGCTCTTACTTATCTGGATGACTATGAGGACAGCATGGCTGGCGCTATCCAGCCGCCCCTCTGTGAGAACTTTGTGGCTGACACGCTCTGCCGCCGTTATGAAACACTGGCAAAGCAATCGGATATCACGGTGACGATGAACATTTCTCTTCCAAAAGAACCGGGGATTTCCGGCAGTGATCTTGCAGTCATCCTTGGAAACTTGTGGGAAAATGCCGTGGCAGCCGCACTGGATGCAAAGGAAACGCACCGCTTTATCCGGCTGCGGATACAGACCCGGGAGGAACAGATCCTGATCCGTATGGAGAACGGCTACGATGGGGTAATATGCCAGGAAGGTGAGCGGTTTTTGTCTTCCAAACCTGGCAGGAACAGAGCCGAAGGCGTGGGGATTGCCAGCATCCGCTCGATGGCACGGCGTTACAGCGGCCTGACGGCCTTTGACTATACCCCGGACACCTTCACCGCCTCGGTACTGCTCTATCTGCCAAAGCCAGGGGAACTTATGCCAACAAGTACCAAGGCATGATCCATGGCTGGCAGCAGCACTCACAATAAGGTAGTGGTTTTCGCAGTAACGATTGATAAATTGTCACTGCGAAAACCACTACCTTATTTTTATAAATTAAAACAACAAAACTGTTGATATAATCAAAAATAAATTGAATATTACCGCCTGATATGCTATTATATAACAAAAATATTGTTTAAATAAGAGAAGGAGAAGACAAATAATGAAGTGTTATAAAAAAGATTATCCAAGGCCCCAATTTGTCCGTGAGAATTGGACGAACTTAAACGGAGAATGGAAGTTTCGTTTTGATGATGAGAACTGCGGTGAAAAAGAGCGCTGGTTTAGCGGCCTTGAGGAAAGCCGTAAAATCCGGGTCCCCTTTACATATGAGACAGAATTGAGCGGGATAGGAGAGACAGAACGCCATGATTTTCTGTGGTACGAGAGAGATATAGAGATCGACAGAGAGAAATTGAAAGATCACAGATATTTGCTTCATTTTGAAGGGAGTGATTTTTGTACAAAATTATGGGTGAATGGGGAATATGCCGGGAGCCACTGCGGAGGATATGCCCGCTTTTCCTTTGACATTACACGTCTTGTGAATGACGGTACAAACCGCATTGTGGTGAAGGCAGAGGATTCCTTTGATATGCAGCAGCCAAGAGGCAAACAGCGCTGGTTGCCCCAGAGCTTTGGATGCTGGTATGTGCAGACTACGGGAATCTGGAAAACGGTGTGGAGTGAATATGTGCCGGAGGTAAGCCTCTCCTCAGTGAAAATGACTCCAAAGCTGGAAGAATACGCACTGGAGGTGGAATATCATGCAGATGCATCCCGCCAGGTTATAGAAGAGGGGCTGGATGTGGAAGCTATAATCAGCTTTGAGGGAAAGGTGATCAATCGTACAAAGTGCATGCTTACAGACAGGCAGATGAGCGTTACGCTGGATGTGTTTGCCAGAAATGTTCAGGATATGGAATGGGGTGTGCGCACCTGGTCACCGGAAAATCCTGATCTGTACGATATCCGGTTCAGGCTGAGCAGGCAGGGACATGTAGTAGATGAAGTGGGTTCTTATTTCGCAATGCGCGAGATACGTATCGAGGGGAGTAATATTCTGCTAAATGGCAGCCCGCTGTATCAGAGGCTTATCCTGGATCAGGGATACTGGAAGGAATCACATCTGACACCTCCTGATGAGGAAGCACTTATAGAGGATATAGATAAAATCCATGCGCTGGGTTATAACGGCCTGAGAAAGCACCAGAAGACAGAGGATGAGCGCTTTTTGTACTGGTGTGATGTGAAGGGGATGCTGGTGTGGAGCGAGATGCCTTCTGCCTACCAGTTTTCAGATGATGCTGTGGAGGAATTCACAAAGGAGTGGATGGAAATCGTCAGGCAAAATTATAATCATCCCTGCATTATCACATGGACACCCTTTAATGAATCGTGGGGAATCAGCAAAATAGATACGAAACGGACTGAACAGCATTTTACGGAAGCAATCTACCATCTGACGAAAAGTGTGGACCCTTACCGTCCGGTAATCGTAAATGACGGGTGGGAGCATACAGTATCCGATATCCTTACGCTTCACGATTATGAGGAGGACGGTAAAATTTTTAAACAGCGTTATATGGATTTCAAAGAGGAAATATTGGCATCCGGCCTTTCTCATAACCACTTTAAGAGAGCTTTTGCAAAAGGCTGCTCCTACCAGGGACAGCCAGTGATCATTAGTGAATTTGGAGGGATTGCATTTGAAAACGGCAGCTTGGGATGGGGCTATGGGAATAAAGTTGGTACAGGTGAAGAATTTATCAGAAGATTTGACGCGATCACTACTGCTGTGAAGGAACTGCCCTATGTCTGCGGTTACTGTTACACCCAGGTGACAGATGTGCAGCAGGAAATAAATGGTCTGATGGATATCGAGAGGAATTTTAAGATAGAACCGGAAGTTATCCGGGAGATCAATGAGCGCAAGGCAGGCTGCGGGCGTGCCTGTGTATAATGTATTCTGCTGAGAGTATAGAGTAAACGGGAAATGGAGAGGGGGATCTGTATGGGAAAGCTGAAGGAACAATTAAAAAATATTCGGAAGCCTAAATACAGGCTGCGTATGCTTATGGCATTTTTTGCAGTGGCAGTCCTGGCTATTGGTTTTGTGGATATCGTAGTATTCCGGAGCCTTTCTGCGCAGATCCGGGAGGAGTCCGAGAAAGAGACACTGGATTTTTTAAAGAATGTAACCAGCTCCTATGAGAGCCAGATCACCCAGTATCAGGAGAAGGCGGAGCTTCTGTTCAGAAACCTGGATGTGAAGGCATACCTTTTATCAGATGGCAGTGAGGACCTATATCTGAAGTCTATCTATGAATCCATGAAAGCGCTGGCAGGCAATACTCAGGGAATCACTTCAGTGGTGCTGTTTCATGGGGAAAGGGTCCTGGCCAGCTATGATACCGGTATGATACTGCAGAATACAAAGGAGGAGCTTGTAGAAAGAATCCATGAGACAGTTTCAGACAAAGAGCTGTTTTTTATCAGCGCTGACAGCAGACAGATAAAACGGCAGATGGTAGTATTCTGGAGTGCCAGAGAGTACTTATATGGTCCCAGCAGCTACGGAGTTGCACTGGTAGTGCAGTTGGACGTTTTGCAGCAAAAAACGGCGCTGCTGGATCAGAACAGAGAAAATCCTCCCTGCATTTTCTATCAGGATGGGGAAGCAGTGGTCTGGAAAAAGGATGCTTATGAGGAAAAAAGAAGAGAATTATTTCATACAGTCCAAATGTCAGATCAGAAGGAAGGTGTTTTGTATGAAACGATTGACGGCAAACAGTATAAGATTTCTTTTGCGGCGCCGGGAGAAGGACGTTTTTCAGCTATTTGGCTGCAGGAAATGTCTCCCAACCAGGAGCGCATCAGACAGGCACTCCAGATGATACTGGCTGCCACTGTGGCGGGGATGGCCATCATGGCTGTGATCGTGTGGATTTTGTCAGGCTGGATGTACCGTCCTCTGGGTATGCTTTTTCGCAATATTTTTGAACTGGCCGGAAGCAGGGAGGACCGTACTGCTGGAAACAGCAGACTGGGCGGCGGATCTTTAGAGGATGTGAACCAGAGTATGGCGCTTCTGAGAGATCAGATCCGCAGCAATGTGTTTGTAAGATATCTACGGCAGGAAGGCCAGGAGCAGATGGATGAGCAGGTCTTTGGATTCGGCGGGAAAACTCCGAAGTCGTTTTTAGTCATGGTCATGCGTTACTGTCTGGATGACTGGAACAAAAATGATGAGATAGCTGCTTTCATCCGTGAAAACAAGAGCCTTGCAGGCACGGATGAACTGCAGTGTTATCAAGTCTCACGTTCCGAGATCATCATGCTCATCTGCAGGGGCACAAACGAAGAGGCGGATGACGGAGGGGAAGCGGCGGCTGGTGAATTACTCTCTGAGCTGGAAGATATTTATGGGCTTCAGGGCTGTATCGGCATTTCAGGCTGTGAAGGGACAGAGCAGCTGCCGGATGCTTACCACCGGGCCAATATGCTTACAGGATACTATATTTTGTCAAAAAAGATCCAGGTTATACCGGAAAAGCTTCTTGGCGAAAAGATGGACGGTCCTGTGCAGGAGCCGGAAAAAGAGCGGATCATGCGCTGTATTAAAGAGAATAAAGAAGATGATATGGAAGAGTGTATCCGAAGTCTGCTGGATAATCTGACTGCTTATCATATTAAGGCGGCAAAGAATTACCTGAAAATGCTTACTGCTGATGTCATACGGCTGTCTGAGAGGATCAGCGGTGAAAAAAACACAGAATATGAGATTTATCTGGAAGACTTTCTTACATATGAGATATTTATCGGGCAGGAGGATATTGAGACGTGGCTGTGCCAGCTGTTTTTGCAGGTAAAGGCACAGCTTAAAGCCTGGAAGCAGCCTTCTGCATCCAGCCTGATGGATGAGGCAGTTGTTTACATAGAAGAGCATTGTCAGGAATGCTGTCTTTCTGTTGAACTGGTGTCTGAACATTTCGGAGTCAGTGTGTCTTATTTTAGTAAGCTGTTTAATCAGTACACCGGAAAGACGTTCCCGGATTACATGAAACAGCTCCGGCTGGAAAAAGCCAGAAAAATATTGTTGGAAGATCCGGACAGGTCTATCTCTGATATTGCAAAAGAAGTGGGATTTAACAGTTCCTCCTATTTTTCTGCGGCTTTCCGGAAATATTATGGCGTAACACCAAGCCAGATAAAAAAGAATTAGAAAGTGTACAACATGCACAAAATATACGGCCCAAAATTGATATAAATATGCAAAATAAGATATTTTTTAAAGTAAAAACATGTTTTTGTTATTGCGTAGTGCATAAAAATGACATAAGATAGCCTTGCTTTTGAATGAATCAATCAAAAAACAAGGAGGTAGCAAAAGAGATGAAGAGAAAGAAAATGATGGGGATGCTGCTCACGGCAGCAATGGTCACAGGGAGCATGGCAAGTGCGTTCACTTGCATGGCTGCGGATGAAAAGCCTTATGATGGAGTAAATTTAAGTATCATGATAGAGAATGGTACTGATGAGTCAAGCTATCAGCCGATCCTCGATCTTATTAAAGAAAAAATGGGTATCACTGTTGAGGTGGAATTTAAGCCGGCAGGTTCAGAGGGAACTAATCTTATAAAGACCCGTCTGTTATCCGGAAATATGACAGATCTCATGATCTATAATGTAGGATCTTTACTGTCTGCACTGAATCCTCAGGATTACTTTATTGATATGGCAGGCACAGACCTGGCAGCGACCTTTGATGATTCCTTTACACAGGCAGCAAGCTTTGAGGGCGGTCTTTACGCAGTGCCCGCAGGCTCTGCTTCAGGCGGCGGCGTAATGTATAACATGGATATCTATGAGAAATACGGCCTTGAGGTTCCAAAGACATGGGATGAGTTTATCGCAAATCTGGATGTTATCAAAGAAGCAGGTGAGGTAACTCCGCTGATTGGAACTTTTGCAGATGCCTGGACAGCACAGGTACCATTTTTAGCAGATAATTATCAGGTGATGCATAATGACCCTGCCTTTGCAGAAGGATTTACCTCAGGTGAGAAGAAGTTTGCCACATCTGAAGCTGCCTTCCGCAGCTGGGAGAAGCTGGAGGCGACTCAGCCTTATTATAATGAAGACTATATGGCTACTACTTATGACATGGGCTGTGACATGCTGGCAAATGGTGAAGGCGCTCATTACATCATGACCTGTGGTATTCTGCAGAATATCTATACATTGTATGGTGAGGATGTAGTAAACCGTATAGGAGTATTTCCTGTTCCCGGGGACACAGAAGAAGAGACAGGTCTGACTGTATGGACGTCAGGCGGGCTTTATGGAAATAAAAACAGTGAGAATGTAGATGCTGTAAAAGCTGTTATGGAGTTCTGGACATCTGATGAGGCTCTTGATGTGCTGGTGGAAAACAGCAGGCCGAGCGGTCCGTTCCACAATGGGTATAAGCTTCCGGATACTGTATTCAAAGGTGTTAAGGACCAGATGGTATATTTTGAGGCTGGTAAAACTGCACCCGCCCTTGAGTTCCTGACCCCGGTTAAGGGAGCAAACTGTGATGCCATTTGTACAGAGCTTGTGACCGGACAGACAACAGCAGAGGAGGCTGCAAAAGCCTACGATGAGGACTGCCTCAAGATGGCTGTACAGCTTGGTCTTGACTGGAAGTAAAAAATTATGCTGAGCAAAAGGGGCTGCCATATAACATATGCAGCCCCTTTTTAGAAAGGAGAGATTATGAATAGGAAGAGAATATATCCGGCATGGTTTTTGCTTCCGGCAATGAGTGTTTTCCTTGTTTTCTTTATAATACCGATGGCTGTTTCATTCTTTTTCAGTATGACAGTCTGGGATTTTTCAGGTTTTACTTTTTGCGGTCTGGACAATTTTGCTCTGTTCTTTTCAGAGCGTTCTCTGAGCCACAGTGTTGTGAATACGATGATCTATGCGATTGGCACTTCCGGGTTAAAAGTAATCCTTGCATTTTTTATTGCAGTATTCTTAACAAGCGGGATCAGGACAAAAAATCTGATCCGCTCTATTGTCTTTTTTCCAAATCTGGTTAGTACAGTAGCAGTAGGCATGGCTTTCAAGGCTTTGATGCATCCAACGAAGGGATTGTTTAACCAGATCATTGCATTTTTCGGTGGACATGGCCCGGACTGGCTGGGAAATGTGGACATGGCTTTATACTCTGTCATATTAACTGATGTGTGGAAGGGTGTTTCTGTTGCCACAGTGATCTATATAGCCGGTATCGTCTCTATTGACAAAAATTATTACGAAGCGGCGGCAATAGACGGGGCAAATGGCTGGCAGAAGCTTAAAAACATAACTATTCCTCTCTGCCGCCCGGCTATGAATTCAGTAATTATCTTATCTTTTATCGGAGGACTCAGAAGCTTTGACTTAATCTGGTCTATGACAGGGGGAGGTCCGGGTTTTGCATCTGATGTACTGGCTTCCGTGGTATACAAGCAGTATGCAGCTGGATTTTATGGCCTGTCAACAGCCGGGAATGTGATTATGCTGATATTGATCGGCCTGCTGGCCTTTCCGCTGCAAAAGTTTTTGCTGAGCAAGGAGGTAGAATGAGATGAAAAAAAATAAGAGGTTCAGGCTGCTTGGGGATATCATTGGGATGGCAGCAGCTTTTCTGATTTTTGTGGTTCCATTTATCTTCATACTCAGCAACAGCTTAAAAGACAGACGGGAAGCAAACCTTCTTCAACTGGCTCTGCCGGAGACCTTTGTCTGGAAAAATTATTCAGAAGTATTTACGGCGAACAATTATATACTGCTCACTGCTTTTAAAAACAGTATTCTGTTGACAGTATTTTCAGTGGGAGGTCTGATCATTGTCTGCTCCATGGCCGGTTATATCCTGCAGAGGAGAAAAGACGGGCTGACAAAGGCGGCTAATTTTGTGACCATGATGGGCCTGATGGTGCCGCCGGCTATCCTGCCGACTATCTGGATCACCCAGGGGCTTCATATAGACGGCACTATGTTCAGTATGGTCATGATAGAGATTGCTCTTCAGATTCCTTTTGATATCATGCTTTACAGGGGATTCGTGGGAACGATACCCATAGAGCTTGAGGAGGCGGGCTACATAGATGGATGTGAGCGGCTGGGAATGTTCTGCAAAATCATCTTTCCTCTTTTAAAGCCAGTCACGGCAACAGTTATTATACTGAATGCAGTCAGCGTATTTAATGATTTTACAAATCCTCTGTATTTCTTCCCGGGGAGAAAAAATGCTACAGTCCAGCTTACCCTTTATAATTTTATGGGGCAGTATCAAAGTTCATATAATTTATTATTTGCAGATGTTATAATCATTACAATACCAATGCTGATCTTATTTATTATTTTTAATAAGAGAATAGTGGACGGCATGGTGGCCGGTTCAGTCAAAGGATAACTGGACGTTATTTCATAAGAACAGGAGCAGACAAAGTTTATGAAGGATAGAAAAAATAATTGGAAAAAATGGACAGCAGGAGCAGCAGCTTTATTTGTGCTGGCAGGGTTCGGCTCTGATACTGTATCTGCAAAAGAGCCTCCGGTAACTGTAAATCTGCTCATGTTCGGGGAAGAATCCGCGAGGATGCAGGAATTGATGGAGGATGAGATACATCAGAGGGTGCTGGATGAGATCAATGTGGACCTGCAGATCTCTTACCTGCCATGGTCAGAATACGGAACCGGCAAGTCGGAAATGATGTTTTCCACGGGAGAAAAATTTATGTGCTATACAAACACAGAGATCACAGCCCAAATGGCAGGCAAGGGATACTATGCGGATGTGACGGATGTGCTTGAGGAAAATGCACCGCAGCTGTATGAATACTGTGATGAAGCAAATGCAGTAAGAGCTTTTGTGATTGATGGGCGGGTGTATGCAGTGCCGGTGGGTTATAAAGAAAATGCCGGGGAAGATTATCTCATTATGGTACGCAGGGATCTCATGGAGGAGGCCGGATTTTCCGGGATCAGTACGCTGGAGGAACTGGAGAGATTCTACAGCACATGTAAAGAACTCCATCCGGACTACATCGGGCTGGGAGGCAAGATGAATCCCAGAATTTTAAACGGCGTTATTGCCTCTGATAAAAATATGGAGTTTATTAATAACTTTATTATGACTGATGCAAACCATCCGGAGGATACGGCGTTGTACAGTTATTACGAATCCCCGGAGTTTAAGCAGGTGTGTGAGATCACAAGCAGGTGGAAAGAGATGGGGATCATCCCGGAATATCTTCTGTACAATGCTATACAGTCAGAAAATGAATCCGATGTAGGACATTCCATGTTTGCGGTCAGTTCCTGCGACAGGATCTTTGAGATGATGGAGAAGGTGCGCCTGTCAGTTCCGGATGCAGTGTTTGAGAATATTTACCTTGGGGATGTAAATGAAAAGCCTCTTATAGACTGGGGAGGGACTTATGTGACAGCCTTTGCGGTCAGCGCGGGAGTGAAGGATGAGGAAGAGCTTGCCGCCTATGTGAAGGTGATCAATCTGTTTCAGAAAAATCAGGAGTGGGTGGACCTGTGGACATATGGAATAGAAGGGACAGATTATACTCTGACTCCGCAGGGGCGGGTAAAGCGTCTTTGCTCCGATGGGCTGATCAACAGCTGGATGACAGTAAATCCTGTCTTCCGCAGATTCCCGGACTATGTGACGGACGAACAGATAGAGACTTATTATGCAAGTTCAGAGGGCAGCATCCCGAAGAAGACCCGTCACTTTATTTTCAATACAGGGCCAGTGAATATGGAATATGCACAGCTTCAGGCAATAGAGGCAGAATATCTGCTGCCCATCGCACTGGGGTTTCAGGACTATGATGAGAATATCGCCGGAGCCATTGACAAGCTGAAGCAGGCCGGTATAGATGAGGTCCTTTCCGAAGCGCAAAGACAGTTTGACGAATTTAAAAAACAGCAGCAGGAATGATGGAGAATAAAGAATATGAGAGATCAGTGGACAGAAGAGGAATTTAAAAATCCTCCGGCATTTTTTCGGGGAGCGCCCTTCTGGGCATGGAACAATAAACTGGATGCAGAACAGCTGACCAGGCAGATCCATTACTTTAAAGAGATGGGGATGGGTGGTTATCATATCCACTGCCGTGTGGGGCTGGATACACCTTATCTGGGTGAGGAATTTATGGACTGTGTGTCAGCGTGCATTGAGGAAGGTAAGAAAGAGGGACTGTACACATACCTGTATGATGAGGACCGCTGGCCATCAGGAGCGGCAGGCGGTATTGTGACAAAGCAGAGAGAATACCGCAGCAGGCACCTGCTCTTTGTGCCTGAGGGAATGGATAAGAAAGAGAGCCAGGACTGCAGGCTGCTGGGTATTTACAGGATAGAGCTGGAGAATGGATGCCTGAAGTCCTGGCAGAAAACAGAAGCGCCCGTGGAAGAGGGCGGAGGTGATATATGGAGGCTTTATCTGGAAATTGCAGAACCGACACCCTGGCATAATAACCAGACTTATGTGGACACTCTGAATGGGAAGGCAATCGAGAAATTTATACAGGTGACTCATGAAGCCTATGCACGGCGTTTCGGAGAAGAATTCGGGGAGGCAGTGCCATCCATCTTTACTGATGAGCCTCAGTTTGTACGGAAAGAGACGCTGGATTTTGCAGGAGAAAAAAAGGCGCTTGTGATTCCATACACAGACAGCTTTGAGGATTTCTACCAGCAGCGTTTTGGGGAGAGTTTTCTGGAGCATTTTCCGGAGGTCATCTGGGAGCTTCCCGAAGGCGGTGTTTCGGCTGCGCGCTACCAGTACCACGAAGGGCTGGCAGAGCTGTTTGCATCTTCTTTTGCAGATACGGTGGGCAGCTGGTGCACCGGACACGGCCTTATGCTTACAGGCCATATGATGGAAGAACCTACACTGCTCAGCCAGACTTCAGCCCTGGGAGAGGCCATGCGTTCTTACAGGAGCTTTGGGCTGCCGGGGATCGATATGCTGTGTGACTGGAGAGAATATACTACAGCGAAACAGGCACAGAGCGCTGCCCATCAATATGGCCGTGAAGGTGTGCTCAGTGAGCTCTACGGGGTGACAAACTGGGATTTTGATTTCAGGGGGCATAAGCTTCAGGGAGATTGGCAGGCAGCTCTTGGTGTTACCAGAAGGGTGCATCATCTCTCATGGGTAAGTATGGAGGGGGAGGCCAAACGAGACTATCCGGCTTCTATTTTCTATCAGTCCCCCTGGTATAAAGAATATAAGATGGTGGAAGACCACTTTGCACGGGTAAATACTGCCATGATGCGGGGAACACCACGTGTGCGTGTAGCCGTGATACATCCGGTGGAGAGCTACTGGCTGCACTTTGGGCCCAAGGAACAGACAGCTCAGATCAGGGATCTTTTAGAACAGCAGTTTAAAAGTATTACCGAATGGCTGCTGTTTGGTCTGACAGATTTTGATTTTCTGGCAGAGTCCCTGTTGGCCGTGCAGCCTGTGAATATTGGAAAAGGAACCATTGCAGTAGGTGAGATGCAGTATGATGTAATTCTGGTTCCCGGGTGTGAGACTCTCAGAAGCACGACGCTGGCATATCTGGAAAGCTTCAGGAAGGCAGAGGGGACAGTGATCTTTGCGGGCAAGGCGCCTGAATATGTGGATGCCAGAAAAAATCCTGCAGGTAGGAAACTGGCAGAGCAGTGTGTACGTATTCCCATGGATAAAATAGAACTGCTCAAAGCTCTGGAGCCTTACCGGGAAATAGAGATACACATGCCGGACGGAAGAGCAGCCGGACATTTTCTTTATCAGATGCGGCAGGATGGGGAGTGCCGGTGGATATTTATTGCTAATGGAACAAAGCCAAAGACACAGGATATGACCCAGGAAATACAATACCATATACGTTTGGCAGGAAAGTGGAGAGTGGATATCTGCGACACGCAGATAGGTATAGTGAGAAAATGCCCTGCCACTGTAAAAGGTGGCTGGACAGAGTTTAAGCAGGTCCTGGATCTTCATGACAGCCTCCTTCTGCACCTGCATCCTGTTCAGGGAGAGTACATGGGGATACAGACTGCGGATGATGCTGCTGCGGGACAGTTTGTGAGGCCGGATAAACACAGGGAAGAAAAATTACTGCCCCAGCCGCAGGCATTTTATCTTGAGGAACCTAATGTGCTGCTTCTGGACCAGTGCGAATACCGGTTTGACCAGGAGAGCTGGCAGGAAACAGAGGAGATCCTTCGGATAGATAATATACTCCGGGAGCGTCTCGGCTATCCCAAGAGGATGGAAGCATGGCCTCAGCCCTGGGTAACTGCTGCGGAGAAAGAGCTGGAGCATACAGTCACCCTGCGCTATACGGTATTGTCGGAAACCAAAGAGGATATGATTTATCTGGCCCTGGAACAGCCAGGGGAGGCAGAGATCACCTGGAACGGAGAGGCTGCAGAAAAGAAAGTCTGCGGCTGGTATGTGGATGAATGTCTGAAGAAGATCGAACTGGGAGGTGTTCAAAAGGGCAGGAATGAACTGTGTATCACACGTCCTTTTGGGAAAAAGACAAATCTGGAATGGTCTTATATGCTTGGTAAATTCGGTGTGCGTACAGCAGGCCGGGAGGCATATCTGACAGCTATGCCGGACAAACTTCTGTTTGGAGACTATACGGTCCAGGGACTGCCGTTTTATGCAGGAAATCTGAAATATGAACTGGCATTTGAGACAGAAGAAGGTTCCTATGCTGTCCAGATCAGCAAATTCAGCGCGCCGCTTTTGAAGGTATCCGTGGATGGCGGCAAATGGCAGCCTGTTGCATATGCCCCTTATGAAATATCCCTGGGGCACCTTGCTGCCGGAACACACAGGCTGGAAATAATTTCATTTGGTAACCGTATCAACGCCTTTGGCACTGTGCACAGCTGTGATGAGATCGTAGAGTGGTCATCCGGACCAAACGAGTGGAGAACACAGGATGAACGGTACGCCTATGAATATCAGCTGAAAAGGATGGGGATACTTAAAACTCCGGTCATATTCCGGACAGACTGAAAAAACAGTTATAAACGAATCTGTTGATTTTTACATATTTTGCTTGCAACTTAGCTCCAAAGAGTATATAGTGATTTCCGGAAAAAAGAAAATTGATATGAGATGGTTCAAAGAATCATTAAGGAGCAAAGGATATGGCAAAGTCGTCCGAGAAGACAAGAGTGAGAGATATGACGCAGGGTTCTCCCATGAAGCTGATATTGGGATTTACCCTGCCTATGGTATTTGGTTTTTTGTTTCAGCAGTTTTACAGTATGGCGGATACACTGATCGTGGGGCGTTTCCTGGGTGTTAATGCGCTGGCGGCAGTGGGGTCCACAGGATCAGTGAATTTTTTTGTGATCGGGTTTTGTATGGGGATATGTAATGGATTTGCCATACCGGTAGCGCAGAAATTCGGGGCCAGAGATGAGAACGGGCTGCGCCGCTTTGTGGGAAACAGCGCCATTCTGGCAGCGGGGTTTGCGGTAGTCATGACAGCCGTATTTGTCCTGCTCTGCAAAAAGATTCTCATAATGATGAATACTCCGGATGATATACTGGAAGAGGCGTATAAGTACATCATCGTGATCTTCGCGGGGATTCCGGCCACGTTCCTTTATAATCTGCTTTCAGGATATATCCGTTCCCTGGGCGATGCTAAAACGCCGGTGGTATTTCTGACATTATCTGCCCTGCTAAACATAGTCCTGGATCTTTTATTTATAATAGTATTTAAGATGGGCGTGTCAGGGGCGGCATGGGCAACTGTTGTATCCCAGGCTGTTTCGGGCATACTCTGCTTTTTCTTTATGATAAAGCATTTCCCTGTACTGAGACTGAAAAAAGAGGATTGGGAAATCGGCAGGCAGTATGTATCTGTATTGTGTAAAATGGGAATTCCCATGGGACTGCAATATTCTATAACAGCTGTGGGAAGCGTAATCCTGCAGACTGCGGTAAATTCCCTGGGGGCTGCTGCGGTGGCTTCTATAGCGGCAGGATCCAAGATAGGGGCATTTTTCTGCTGTCCTTTTGATGCGATGGGGGCTACTATGGCTACATACGGAGGGCAGAATGTGGGAGCCAGGAAGCTGGACCGCATAGGAAAGGGCTTAAAAAGCTGTGTGATCCTGGGGGCTGCATATTCTGCTGTGGCCCTGGTGCTGATACTTGTATTTGGAAAAAGCCTTCCGGTTTTATTTGTGGGCAGGGAAGAAACACAGATCATCAGTCAGATATATACATATCTGCTTCTGAATGTAGTCTGCTATCTGCTGCTTTCCATTGTTAATATTGTAAGGTTCCTGATACAGGGGATGGGCTACAGCATGTTTGCGATCCTGGCAGGCGTATGCGAGATGGCAGCCAGGTCATTTGTGGCATTTGCGCTTGTACCTGCATTCGGTTACACGGCGGCCTGTCTGGCAAATGGCTGTGCCTGGATAGCAGCTGACCTTTTTCTGATCCCTGCGTATTTCTACGTAATGAAAAAACTCCGCATCATGTTTAAAGAGTAACCGGAGAATCGTATCCAGGGAGGCAGCTATGGCAGAAGAGAGCGGAAAAACAAAATATTTTGCCCTGATGGAGATGCTGAGGGATGAGATCCTGAGCGGCAGGATAAAGCCGGGGGAAAAGCTGCCGTCGGAAAATGAGCTGGCGGCTGAACATCATATCAGCAGGCATACGGTCCGGAAGGCTCTGGATATCCTGAATCAGGAGGGGTATATCAATGCCGTCCATGGGAAGGGGACATTCTGCTCAGAGCGCATGGGACATATGAGGCAGTCCCACAATATAGGTGTTATCACTACTTATATATCTGACTACATTTTTCCGTGGCTGATACAGGGCATGGACAAGGTGTTCTCTGCAAACGGTTACAGCATCATACTGAAAAATACGGGAAACAGCAGACAAATGGAGAGAATCTGTCTGGAGGACATTCTGAAGAAGGATATTGACGGGCTTATCATTGAGCCAAGCAAAAGTGAGCTGCTCTGCAAGCACACCAGCCTCTATGAGAAAATGGATTCCTTTGGGATTCCCTATGTATTTATACAGGGAGTTTATGAACAGATGGCAGAACGGCCCCATATCCTTATGGATGACTGCCAGGGGGGCTACCTTGTGACAAAGTACCTGCTTTCCCTGGGGCACCGGAGCCTGCTGGGCATCTTCAAGGCAGATGACAGGCAGGGGCGTGAACGCCACAAGGGTTATGTTAAGGCGCTGCAGGAGACAGGGATACTCTATGATCCTGACAGAGTCATCTGGTTCCACACAGAAGACAGGGGGAGCAAACCCTTCCTCATGACAGTGAAGCTCCTGGACAGGCATGTGCCTGTTGACGGGATAGTCTGCTATAATGACCAGACTGCAGTGAAGATGATACATACTTTAAAGAAAAGGGGGATACAGGTGCCGGGGGACATTTCTGTGACAGGATATGACAATTCGTCCATGTCGCGGGAAGAGGCGTTTAACCTGACCACCATTGCCCACCCTCAGGAGAAGTTAGGGGAAATGGCAGCGGAGCTTCTCCTTGAGCAGATACACGGTGTGCCGGAGACGGAGAGCCATGTTCAGACACTTATTGAACCTGAATTGATTGTACGGGGATCGTGCAAAGCCATATAAGTATAAGACCTGCAGGAGCAGTATCCCCACAGTTGAAATGAGGTAGAGCAGCCGGATGCCTGCAAAAGGAATACTGTCCGTGAGAACCGGACTGGATTCTGCCCATCCCCGCAGCAGGCCTCCCGTCATAGGCCCCAGGATAAATCCCAGGCCTACAGCGGCAGTATAAAAGTTGTCGTAGACGATGCGGTTCTGCCGGGGCATCAATTCATAGCGCCGGTTAAAAACTGCTGTGACAAATCCCGCATTACCCACAGAGGCCGCTGAAAAAGCCAGAGGAATGAATAAAGACCAGCTTTTGGGCGATGCAAAGGAGAGAAACAGAGTTTCAGCGGCAAAGAGCCAGACTGAGGCATTCAGAACAAACTGGTGTCCCCGCCGGTCGCTGATCCTGCCCCAGATGGTAAGAAGGAAAAGCTGAGGCAGTGAGATGATCATAGACAGCATGGTTACAGTCTGATAGGGCAGGGCCAGATACTTCATCATGTAGACCATGGTAAAACTGTCTGAAATATTGAGCAGCAGATAAAATAATGAGATATATGCCACAAAGCCAAGATAGCGCCTGTCTTTAAGAGGCAGCCTGATAATATCCCACGGCCTGCATTTCACTGTCTGAGGCTGGTATACTGTGCTGTCCGGGGTTCGTGCCAGTATAATGATTTCAAAGAGACCCATCAGGCCGGCTGCTGCAAAGATGATGACGAAGCCCATATATCTTCCGCCCATATAGTCCATCCATCTGCCGCCTGTCATGGATAGAACGACTGTGACAGCCAGGGTAAGTGTCTGGCGCAGAGAGATGTAGCGGCCGCTTTTTTTCTCATCTACAAAGCCCAGCATCCATTGATTCAGCACAACAGAGGCCTGTGCCTGCAGGGTGAAGGCTATGATGACCGATGGGATGAACAGGGCAAGCTCCTTTCCAGCAGGCGCGGCAGCAGGAATAATTACAATGCAAAGAGTGAAAATTTTGGAGAGTGCGGTCAGTATGATTGCAAGGCGCTTCCGGCTGCGGATGCGTTCTAAAAATGTGGAAAATGCCAGGATCAGGACACCGCAGATATTGATAATAACACTCAGATAACTGACAAGTACATCCCCGGCCCCCATCAGGATAGCCAGCCCGCTGAGGAAAGCTCCGCTTGTCAGATAAGTAAATGAAGTTCCAAGACAAGCCTGGGCCAGAAAGCAGTTGAGAGGTCTTTTGCCGGGATCCGGATGCTTCAGGAAAAACGGTCTGCTATTTGATATTCTCATATATATTTCCTCCAATACTTTTGTTATAAACTTTTAAAAGAATATAATAAAAGTATATGACGGTTATTGCAGTTTGTCAATGGGAAGATAATTTATTTCTGATGACAGATGGGGCTTGTAATCAACAGAAACAAGTGTTATACTAATATATAACAGTATAACACATGGAGGGCACTGACTTGGGATTTAATACAGAACAGCCAATCTATCTGCAGATAGGTATGGATATCAAAGAGCAGATCGTGAGCAGGAAGCTGGCGCCGGGAGAAAAGCTGCGCTCTGTACGTGAGTACTCAGTTCTATATGAAGTCTCGCCGCTGACGGTCCAGCGCGCTATGCAGTATCTGGAAAGTGAAGGTATAATATATTCCCAGAAAGGGGTCGGAAATTTCATAAAGGCTGACGTCATGGACGGCCTGGAAGGCAGTATGCTGGATGAGCAGATCCATGGCTTTATAGTACATCTTCGAAAATGCGGACTGTCAGATGAGGATATAATAGGACGTATATTAAAAGAAATGAAAAACTCGGGAGAGGAGGTTTTGAGAGATGACAGCGGCAGATGACATATTACAGGATCGGGGGACGCTGCTTACAATGCGGCAGGCAAATAAGTGGCTGGATGGCAGAAAAATAATCAATATGGCAGACCTGACTATTAAAAAGGGCAGGATCATAGGAGTGGTGGGCGATAACGGATATGGAAAGACAGTGCTTCTTAAGATGATGGCAGGTCTGATGGAACAGGACAGCGGAGAAATAGTACGGTATACAAAGGAAATCTCTTTTGTCCTTTCGGGCAGGAGCTTTTATCCGTGGATGAGGGTAATGGACGCCCTGAAATATTACAGAGATTTTTATGATGACTTTGATATAAACAGAGCACAGCAGCTGATTGGGGAATCTGCACTGGAGCCGGACAGGAAGATAAGGCTTCTGTCAACGGGGCAGCAGGAACGTCTCTGCCTTATCCTGGCCCTGGCCAGAAACAGCCGCCTGTATCTGATGGATGAGCCTTTAAATGGAATCGATCCTCCATTTAAGAAGGACTTTAAAAAATTCCTTCTGGCTAATCTGCCTGAGGATGCATCTGTTGTGATGGCCACACATCTTTTAAAGGAACTGGAATATCTCTTTGATGAGGTTTTGTTTGTGACAGGATATGGGATCCGTCAGATGGAGACGGAGGAAATAAGGGAAAAGTACCATCAGTCTGTGGAAGATTACTATATGGAGGTGGTTCGCTGTGAAAAAGTTTAAAAGCTGCCTGTACTGGGAAGGCAGGACGAAATACGAAAGACTCCGCTTTCTCTTCCTGGCCCTGATATGTGCCAATCTGCTCCTGTGGATTATGCCTGAGAGCTGGTGCAGATATGCAGATGATACATTTTTTCCGGCAGTCATGCTTCTAAGCCTTTTTTACTCGCTGTCGGCCCTGGTCATGATGTTCTATCCAACTCTGTCTTTAGTAAGCGGCTATGGGGAGTTTTACAGGGATATGGAAAGGCTGACAGGAGTTCCGGTCTGGCAGAGACATGCTGCAAAACTGGCTGTAAACCTTGCAGTTACCGGGGTATTATTCGTATTAGTTAAAATAGGTGAGAATGTCATGACAAAATTTGCCGGCGAGACTCACTCCTATTTTAGAATGCAGTTGGATCTGCCTGCACCGGAGATGATACTTGCAGTGAGCGTACTGTTTCCGGTCCTGTATATATGGGCCTATCTGGTGCTGTATCAGAGGAATGGGAACAGGCATGGTGTGCTGGCCTGGGTCATTGCAGCCTTATTGTTTAATATGTTTCATTTTGCAGGTATAGATATGATATGGAGGATAGTCATAAGGACTCTGATCTGTGTGCCGTTTTTCATAAGCGCGGGCAGGATGGAAAAACGGCTGGATATATAGAGGGATATTGTGGATTGATTCTGCTGGATCGGTATGTTATTATAAAAATGGTGATTATTATGAATAGAATCGTGATAGATGAATTGAAAAGACGAATCAGCTCTGTGCAAATGGTACCGGTGAAACATTGTACGGAGCTTAAACTGGAAGCGTAAGTGCTTTTGAACTCACCGGAAAAGCAGGTATATCTGCGCACTCATTAGTGCGTTTGTTTTTTGTACCTATTTTCCGGTTAAGGGGCATTTTATGCATAGAGGGCTGCGGGCAGTGTTTTCCCGCAGCCTTCTATTTTTATGTCTTAAAACAGAAAGGAAAATATTTATGAAAAAACCAAATTGGAAAAGTTCTATAGCACGCTTTTTAACTGCACAGACTATCTCACTGCTGGGATCGTCTCTTGTCCAGTATGCTATTATCTGGTATATTACACTTTCTACTTCATCGGGGAAGATGCTGACAATCTCAACGTTATGCGGCTTTTTGCCCCAGATCATGATTTCTCTCTTCGCCGGAGTATGGATTGACAGATATGACAGGAAGAAAATGATAATGCTTTCAGATTCAGTGATTGCGGCAGCCACACTGCTGCTGGCAGCTGCGTTTTTTACGGGGCACAGGAGCTACTGGCTGCTGTTTGCAGTGCTAGCCGTCCGCTCTGCGGGAACTGGAATCCAGACTCCAGCAGTTAATGCGATCATTCCTCAGCTTGTTCCGCAGGAATATCTGATGAAGATAAATGGCATTAACAGCACACTCTCCTCCCTGATGATGTTTCTGTCTCCTGCACTCAGCGGTGCGATCCTGACAGTTGCGCCATTGGAAACTACTCTGCTGATCGATGTAGTGACAGCTGTCATTGGTGTGTGCATCACAGCCACTATTTATGTAAAGCCCTATGAACAAAAAGCAGCAGAGAAAAATGAAAAAACAGAAGGTAAGATCAAAAATTCCAGCCTGGAAGATATCAGGAGCGGATTTAGATATTTAAAAGAAAACAGATTTATAAAAAGGCTGCTTATTTATCAGATCACTATCCTGTTTCTGATCAGTCCATCCGCATTTTTGACACCTCTCATGGTGAGCCGCACTTTTGGTGAAGAAGTGTGGAGGCTGACAGCAAGTGAGATGACATACAGCCTGGGGATGGTACTTGGAGGGATTGTAATCGCCTCCTGGGGCGGTTTTAAGAAAAAAATGAATACGACATTGTTTGCGGGAGCTGCTTATGGGCTGCTGATGATAGGGTTGGGAATCGCCCCGGTATTTCTCTTCTACCTTATCTGCAACACAATGATCGGTATCACATCCCCCTGCTATAATGCACCAATTACCGTAACAATCCAGGAGAATGTTCCGCCAAAGATGCAGGGAAGGATATTCAGTTTTATGCAGATCGCAGGTTCATGTGCATTGCCATTTGGAATGGCTGTGTTCGGGCCCTTGGCAGATATGATCCAGGTTCAGAGGATATTGTGCGGCGCAGGTATCTTGGTTGTTTTGATCTCTCTGTCAGTAAAATACAACTTGTTGAGATGTGCGTACAAGTTGTAGACTGTAAATGAGATGGCAGAATATGTAAATGTAGTTTCTAAGGCCGAAATTGATAATTTATTAGAGGAATATTACGCAAAGTATGATATAATTTTGGAAGACAGAGATCCGGAGGAATTCAAGAAGCATGCGGCAGTTCAGGACGGAATAGAAATATGTTTGCGTTAAAGCAGAGTATTCTTGGAATCTGTAAATTAAAATATAATGAAAAAAGGAGAAGGATGAAAATGGGAAAAAAGTATTCATTAGGGCTTGATTTTGGAACACAGTCAGGCAGAGCAGTCCTCGTGGATGTATCAAATGGTGAGGTTGTGTCACAGGCAACAAAGATGTACACACATGGAGTCATGGAAGAATATCTTCCTGACGGGACAAGGCTGGGACCGGACTGGGCGCTGGAAGATCCCGCGGACTATCTGGAAGTGCTGGAGGAGACAATTCCCGCAGTATTAAAGGAATCAGTGATACCAGCTGAGGATGTCATCGGAATGTCCATAGACTTTACAGCCTGCACAATGCTCCCGATCGACAAGGATGGCCTTCCTTTAAGCTTCCATGAAGATTTAAAGAGTGTCCCGCACGCATGGCTGAAGCTCTGGAAACACCATGCTGCACAGTATGAGGCAACAAAGCTGAACAAGATTGCTGAAGAGATGGGGGAAGATTTCCTGGCCAGGTATGGCGGCAAGATATCTTCAGAATGGATGATTCCTAAAATTATGCAGATCCTGGATGAAGCACCTGAGATTTATGACATGACTGACAGGTTTATTGAGGCGGCAGACTGGGTGACCATGCAGCTCACAGGCGTTGATGTGAGGAACAGCTGTACAGCAGGTTATAAAGGACTTTGGAACAAGAGAAAAGGCTATCCTTCAAAGGAATTCTTCAAAGCCCTGGACCCAAGGCTTGAGAATGTCATAGAAGATAAATTTACACCGAACATCCTTCCGCAGGGAGCCAAAGCAGGGGAATTGACTGAAGCTATGGCTGCCAGAACGGGACTCTGCCCGGGAACAGCCGTAGCTGTGGGGAATGTAGATGCCCATGTGGCAGTTCCTGCTGTAGGTATCACTGAGCCTAATAAGATGCTCATGATCATCGGAACTTCCACATGTGATATTATGTGCAGTGAAAAAGAACAGATCGTGCCGGGAATGTGCGGAGTGGTAGAAGACGGAGTACTTCCGGGATATTTTGGCTATGAGGCCGGCCAGTCCTGTGTAGGAGATCATTTTGAATGGTTTGTTAAAAACTGTGTGCCTGAAAGCTACTATAAAGAGGCAGAAGAGCGTGGAATCAGTATCCACCAGCTGTTGACGGAAAAAGCTTCCAGACTGAAAATCGGAGAGAGCGGGCTTCTTGCTCTGGACTGGTGGAACGGCAACCGCTCCTGCCTGGTAGATGTGGATCTGACAGGAATGATGCTGGGCATGACCCTGACGACTAAGCCTGAAGAAATGTACCGCGCTCTGATAGAGGCGACTGCATATGGCAAGAACATGATCATCCAGACATTTGAAGAGTCAGGTGTTCCTGTAGACCAGCTCTATGCATGCGGCGGCATATCTAAAAAGAACCCGATGATGATGCAGATCTATGCAGATGTGACAAATAAGGAAATCTTTATCGGTGCATCTGATCAGAGCCCTGCACTGGGAGCAGCTATGTTTGGCGCCGTGGCAGCAGGGGCTGCCAAAGGCGGGTATGATTCTATCTTTGATGCTGCCAATGTGATGGGCAAAGTAGAGGAGAAGACATATAAACCGATCCCGGAGAATGTAGAGGCTTACAAGAAGCTGTACGAAGAATTCAAACTCCTTCACGACTACTTCGGACGCGGGGGGAACGATGTCATGAAGAGGCTTAAGAAGATGAAGGCTGAGGCCATGAAAAAATAACCCGGTTTTAGGGGATTGTATTAAAAAGAAAAGTGCTGTTCCGTATTAACAACTATATAAAGTGGTTAATACGGCAGCACTTTTTATTATCCCCGCTTTATATATTCCTCCCAAATTGCAGGAAATTTAGCCTGGACAAATTTAGCATAGGAGCATGTTGGATTTTCTTTCATATTTTTCTCAGAAAGATAATCCAAAAGTTGTCTCTGTAAAAATTTGAACTGTTCAGGCGTTTTATCTTTATATTTCTTAAGTATAAAAGCCCCGGATTTTTCCTGTTCCATCAGCCACTGGTAACAATCAGGTATTGTGATACAGTCAATAACCGACATAGGCGCTGTGCCGAGTTTTGCGCAGGGGATTTTTTTTAATGGGAGAACATCCAAGCCCGGAAGTATTGCTTCCGTGATATAAAATCATTGGATCACCTCGTAAAATTTATTTACCGGACTCTGCCCCTTCCTTCAGCGCCAGAAAGAACATAATAAACCCAACACCAGTCAGGATATGCCCGATGCCAGCCACACCGCTGATGGATGCATTGGCTCCCGCAGACAGGGATGTCCCAAGTACTTGTGTAATGCCGCGGACAGCCAGCATAATGGCTGTGAGGGACACGCCGATGTTATAAAGGAACAGGAATATCCTGAATTTTTTAGAGTTTTCCAGGCTGCATTTATCGTAGAATAGAGCAGCGGCCAGAAATACAAAAGTTCCCAGCATGAACAGGTGGGTGTGTACTTTTCCAAGCGCTGTGACTCCGGTGTAGGACTGAAATTTCGTGAATTCTCTGTAAAAGACTCCGCCTGCCATTGCTGCAAGTGCGTATATAAAACTTATATTTATCATTTTTTTCATTAGATTTTAGTCTCCTTTTTTCATTGCAGAAAAGCCCATCCATACGACCCATACGTAGGCGCATGTCTTCGGCAGCATGAGAGCGCCTACAGCAGGAACAGTGCCGGCAAACAGGACAACAGGTATGTAACATGCAAAGCTTAGGACAACAGCCAGCCACATAAAACGGAAATGTACGTCCTTACATTCCTTGGCTTTCCTGTAAAACAGGAGAATGACTAAAAGTCCAAGAAGTGCAAATGGAATGTTGCGGTATATTCCCCAGCTGAGCGGTGCATCAGTACTCATCCAGTCGTTCTGCGGGAAGAGGCAGAGGACAATGCGGATGACTGCCAGACCATAAACTGCAGCACGCAGTTTTGTATTTCTGTTTACTTTGTATCTCATCTCCCAGACATGGAACAGTATGACATAGAAGGCAGTCATGGTCACGGATGTGACAGCCTGGCCAAATCCCAGCGGTGCGGCGGCAGAGTTACTGTCAAGTCCGGGACCCCACATAGCCCAGACTCTGGGGATAAGATGGAAGGCATCTCCGCAGCCGAGGATAACCGCCATAAGCCCGAACAGCCAGTACTGGCTTCTGGGTGCGGATGATTTTATCATTTTTATGCCGAGGGTGATGACTGTTATAAGGTAAAGAACATCAAATATAGTTTCTCCAATTCTCATAGTAAGACCTCATTTCGTAAGTGTTTAGAACAGCAGTCATTTTGCTGTCCTGTTGATCAGATCCAGCGGCTCTGCTGGGATGAAACAGGTTCCGGAGCGCGGCGTGACCTTAAAAACTGCAGTGCAAATCCCACACCTGCTATAATCAGAGAAAACCCAAGCCCGCTGTAGAACACCGCAATAAAGATATCCGGTGCAAGACCGGAAACCCTCAGGCCAATACCAAAGGTCATCATAAATATCATGATACAGTAGGCCTGTCTGTCAAAAAAACGGTAAAAGGGAAGACGCTCTTCCTGGTAGTCTAAGATACGTTTTGTGTGTTTCCTCACCATTTTCCGGAATACCATGTTGTGGAAAAGCAGAAAAACAACAATGCTTATGCACAGCATCCACCACAGCCAGATGCCTGAAGAGGCTATGATGCCGATCCTCATAATGTTGAATCCGGCTATGAACCAGATAAAGCCTGCAATCAGCAGTAAAATATTTCTTTGAACTTTCAATTCAAATCCTCCTTTTTGAATAATTTTATTTGTACAGGATCCTTTTTATAGTTTTAAGGAAAAAGCTGCAATCCTCCTGTCTGCCCCGCAGCATACTCATAATATGCCAGAATAAGAAATCAATAAATTCCTCCATGGGATAATCCTCTGACCAGATATCCCGGGAAACAGATGTATCCAATTTAAGTGCGTCAGCCAGCAATGATTTCAGGTAACAGAAACACTGTGTCTCTAATGCCCGTCCTCTGCGTTTATCATCATCCGGCAGATTTTCCATCTGTGTCAGCCAGCCCTGTTCAAAAGCAGATATTTTTTTGTAGATTATATTATAATATGCTGACGTAAATTCAATGAAACTGCCCCCGGAAGCTGACAGGTCGGACAGTTCACAGGCTACGCCATCCCAGAAGCTGCTGACAATAGAGAAAATCAAATCAGCCTTAGTAGGAAAATAATTGTAAATGACTCCTGTGGAAATAGAGCATTCATTTGCAATATTGCGAATACTGACTTTATGTATGCCCTCATTTGCAGCTATCTTTAAGGCGGCGGCAATTAATTCTTCTTTAGAAGTTACGTTTTTATTCATGAGCACCTCCATATATATGATTACAAAACGCAGCTGACTGCATATCACAATGAATATGAACAGTGTTCATTATAATCATATATGGAGCATATGTCAAGCAGAATAAAACGTAACTATTCAGCAGTTTTGTGCATTTACTGCAACAGTTGCAATAAAATTATATCAAAAACTGCAGAAGTTATGATAGAATATAACATGTCCTCAGGGAGCGCCAATTCCTGGTAATCCCTTTAATTAAAATAACGGCAGAACAGAGGTGAGTACGGATGGACTTTTATAAACGGATGGAGATAGTATGCCATTCTATTCCATATGGAAGGGTATGCACTTATGGACAGATAGCTCTTCTGTGCGGAAAACCAAAGAATGCAAGGCAGGTGGGATTCGCGCTCAGCCACCGCCTGTTGGCGGAAGACATCCCGGCACACAGGATCGTAAACAGCAGGGGAATCCTTTCAGGTGCTGGTGCTTTTGAATATCCCGGTCTTCAGCAGAAGCTTCTGAAAAAAGAGGGGATTTGTGTGCAGGATATGTGTGTAGACTTAAAGAAATATGGGTGGCATAATACAATGGACGAGGCTGAGGCCCTGCTGGCGGAATTTGAACGCCTGTCATTATAGAGGGGATTATACTTCGCAAAGTGCGACGGGAATTATGTAAAAAGATAACATGGAAGACAGGAGAAATATGGAAAATACAATAGTAAAACTGAAAAAAGGTGAAGGACGCCTGCTCAAATCAGGCGGAATGTGGGTCTTTGACAATGAGATCGACAGGATAGAAGGAGAATTTGAAGATGGAGATATGGTGGCTGTAGAAGATTTCGACGGCTATTTCCTTGGACATGGTTTTATTAATACAAAATCCAGGATAGTGGTCAGGATCATGTCCAGGAAGAAAGCAGCAGTGATTGATGAAGCATTTCTGAGGATGAGAGTAAAAGATGCCTGGGAATACCGCAAGGCTACTGTGGATACATCCAGCTGCCGTTTGATATTTGCAGAGGCAGATTATCTGCCCGGTCTGGTGGTGGATAAATTCTCAGATGTGTTGGTGGTGGAATCTACAGCTCTGGGAATTGACAGGATGAAGATGCAGATCCTGGACATTGTCTGTGAAGTGCTTGGGGAAGATGGCATACATGTGCGCGGCATCTATGAGAGAAGTGATGCCAAGGTGCGGATGAAGGAGGGGATGGAGAGGACAAAGGGATTCCTCACTGAACCCTTTGATACGAAGGTGGAGATCACAGAAAATGGCGTGAAATATATCGTGGATGTGGAAGAAGGCCAGAAGACGGGATTTTTCCTGGACCAGAAATACAACCGGCTGGCAATCCAGCGCCTGTGCAGGGATAAGAAAGTACTGGACTGTTTCACACATACAGGATCCTTCGCATTAAATGCCGGGATTGCGGGAGCAGCCAGGGTGCTGGGCGTTGATGCCTCCGAGCTTGGTATATGTCAGGCCAGGGAAAACGCCAGGCTCAATGGTTTGGAGGACAGGGTGGAATTCATATGCAGAGATGTATTTGAACTCCTTCCGGAGCTTGAGAAAAAGGGAGAAAAGTTTGATGTGGTCATCCTGGACCCTCCCGCATTCACAAAATCCCGCAGTTCTGTCAAAAATGCTGTAAAAGGGTACAGGGAGATCAACCTGCGCGGCATGAAGCTGGTCAGGGACGGAGGATATCTGGCCACCTGTTCCTGCTCACATTTTATGGATCCTGAGCTTTTTACAAAGACAATCAGGGAAGCAGCAAAAAATGCTCATAAAAATCTGCGGCAGGTGGAATACCGCACGCAGGCGTCTGACCATCCAATACTCTGGAATGCAGATGAGTCGTATTATCTGAAATTCTATATTTTTCAGGTTTGTGACGAGAAATAGGAGAAAGCTTCAGCGCTGCTAAGTGCCGGCCATGCTTAGCAGCCATCTGGCCTATAACAGAATTTTCGCAGTTGTACGCACTTTTTTTATGACAAATTTTCACCGGGAACTGCAAAAGAAAAGTTCATTTTATCGTCGGTTATTTTATTTCCCATGAATTTTTCTATAAATTCAAAATAACCATTTGCTCCTAAATTCTTTTCCCAGGTATCTATGGACTCTTTTATTCTGAGGATACAGATAACGGGTTCCTGGTAAAAGTTATGCAGGTCGTCAGTGTTTTCTAAATCTATGCTGGCTGTACTTTTAAGGGAAGCCATGACTTCTTCGTTTGTGAAGGGGTCAAAAGCCATAAGTAAAGCCTGTTCGAGACGCTGGTTGTCTTCATTTCTGAAGGAAGACAGGTCATACTTCTCGCCGGTACAACGTTCTTTTATGTCAAATAAAACGAGTGCTGTTGCCTCTTTAAGCCTTCGGCTGTTTGAAGAGGGGTATTTGCGGTTTATCTTCAGCGCATTGGTTTCTAATGGCATCAGCATGAAAGAATGATCATCTTCCTGCCCTGGCTTTATTCTGCCAAATTCCTTTTGCATTTGTGAGTATATTTTTTCAAATTGATATTGCTGCATATGAGCCTCCTTATGGTTTATATCATTTTCTAACGATTATATCATGCAGGCCTGCGGCTTTCAACAGGACTGTGCATTTAGCCAGGGCTGTTTCATGACCAGTAATACTTGACAGGCCGTTCACATTCTGTTAGTCTGTATATATTCTATTCATGAAAGGCATTCTGCTTTTTATGTAAATACTCTTATTTAATATTTTATCAATTATTTTTCTTTTATTTCCCATTAAAATCAAACATGAATCGGGTGATGCCTATGCAGGGTGTATAGTTTTTGTTGTAATAAATCAGGGTGAACGTTATAATATAAGGAGGATAGCAATATGAGTGAGATTGCATATCAGAATAAGGATGTTACATTAAAATTCCTTACGGAGGCCTTAAAACATAAGAATCTCGGGATCATTACGTTTGCGTATAAAGTTATAGACAAAGAATATGCGGATTATGTGAAAGGAGCGATTATGATGACAAAGGTGGCGCAGCTTATTTTTGATGAAGGTGTTGAGAAGGGCGTTGAGAAGGGTATTGAGAAAGGCATGGAGTACACTTTAGTCCGGTGTATGCGGAATATGCTGTATAAAGGCTATGAAGCAGCAGTGATTGCGGACCTTCTGGAGCAGAAAGCAGACTATGTTGAGAAAGTCTGCAGCCTTATCAGATCCAATCCAGAAGATACAGATGTGGAAATAGTTCAAAAATACAAAGGTTAAATCTAGTATAACTCCCAGCGAAACATTACGTTATTTACTTTGGGTTATACTGGGCATTGCCCACATCTTCCCGCGTTTCAATCAAAATTTTAGTGACATAACCGGTCATATCCTTCTGGGCGACATCTGCTAAGAGATATTCTTCATAGGCAAATTTTCCAAGGAGGATTTTGTTATCTTCAGCGTATTTCAGCATCTTTTTGTAAGTCTGATGGATAGTGTCATAATAACCATGGTGGCAGGCGTACAGGTAGATGCCTTGCTTTCGTGCGAAATCTGCTGACTTATTTCTGGTGTCAGTAGGCATATATAAATAAGAATAATTCAGATAGTTTTCTTTCTGAAGATTTTCTACAGTAATCATATTGCCGACAAATTCAGGCGAGACTGCATGGTGTGAACCGCAGAATCTCATATATGCATCCATAAAGATAGCCAGGTCATCATTTGTCTTGTTTTCCATATTTTCGGATAAGAGGAGCCGGGCCGCGGGCAGGGATTTGAGGCATATATCTTCGCCGGAATCCATGGCCTCTTTCGTATAGTCTTTCAGACGTTTTATCATTTGTTTAATATCTTTCAGGCGTTTTATCTCTTCATCAATATCTTTATTTTTCTCATCTATGAGCTTCAGAAAAAGCTCTGGATTCCTCTGGTCTAAGTAGACCTTGATATCCTTCAGTGACATGCCGATACTCTGCATGGCCCGTATGACTGCAAAAGTATCATACTGGTAGCAGGAATAATAGCGGTATCCATTATCTCCTGTTATGGCAGGGCTGAACAGGCCGATCTCATCGTAATGGAAAAGCACATGTTTTTCTATGTGGCAGAGCTTTGCAAATTCTCCTGTTGTAAAATATTTATTCTGCATTTTATAAAATCTCCTCTTGACTATAAGGTTACCTTATACCTTACACTAGAATAACCGCGGCAATTTGTCAAGGCAGAGGAGGAAGAAATGAGACTGATCTTAAAATATTTGAAAAGATACAAGAAAATGTTTCTTGTGAATGTGATATCCGTTTTTGGATTTGCACTGGTAGAGCTGGGAATTCCAACTATTGTGGCGGTCATGATCGACAATGGTGTGGCAGCGCAGGACGGAGCCTACATATGGAAGATGGGAGGAGTCATCCTGGCTATATCACTGCTGGGAGTGGCCGGAACTATCCTGCTGGGATACTGCTGCGCCTGGCTGTCCACATCTATCACACGGGATCTGAGAAACGATATTTTTAAAAAGACGCAGGGATTTTCACACAGCGAGTACAATAAATTCGGAACATCATCCCTGATCACCAGAACTAATAACGACGCGTTCCAGATACAGATGTTTGTAAACATCCTGTTGAGGACAGCGCTTATGACCCCGGTCATGATGGTGGGAAGTATTTTCCTTGTACTGAAAGCTTCCCTGGAGCTGTCAGTGGTTATTCTGTGTACCATACCTGTCATTATTGCAGGTGTTGTCATTGTGGCAAGATGTTCAGAGCCAATCAGTGAGGGGCAGCAGTCATCTTTGGAATGGATCAACAGGATATCCAGGGAGAACCTGAGCGGAATCAGGGTTATCCGGGCTTTTACGAATGACAGCCATGAGAAGAAGCGGTTTGATGAGGCAAACCAGTCCTACATGAGCCACTCAAAAAAGCTGTTTAAGCTGATGTCAGTGACACAGCCTGCCTTTTTCCTGCTGATGAATATTGCAGGTATGATAATCTACTGGATATCAAGTGTGATGATCAATAAGGGAAGCCTGCAGATAGGAGAATTGGTGGCATTTATGGATTACCTGTTCCACGTGATGTTTTCCATTATGCTGTTCTGTATGGTGTTCATGATGTATCCTAAAGCACAGGTGAGCGCCAGGAGGATCACAGATGTCCTGAAAACAGAAGCAGTGATCAAAAATGACGGAAGCGGAAAAAAGCTTTTAAGGCCCATTGAAGAGATCTGTTTTGACCATGTGGATTTTGCATATCCTGACGGGGAGGAGGCTGTCTTAAAGAATATTTCCTTTACTGCATCTAAAGGGGAGACAGTTGCTTTTATCGGAAGTACAGGCTCAGGCAAGAGTACATTGATCAATCTGATCCCCAGGTCATATGATGTGAGTGCAGGAAAGATCACGATCAACGGGGAAGATATCCGGGATTATGAACTGCAGGGATTAAGAAGCGCTATCGGCTTCATTCCCCAGAAGGCCATGCTTTTTATGGGCTCTATTGCAGATAATATCAGGATCGGGAAAAAGGATGCCTCTATGGAAGAGATCATACATGCGGCAAAGACGGCCCAGGCCTATGATTTTATCATGGAAAAGGGAGGCTTTGAGGAACAGATAACTGAGAATGCCACAAACGTATCAGGAGGACAGCGCCAGAGGCTGTCTATAGCCAGGGCGCTGGTGAGAAAACCGGATGTATATATCTTTGACGATTCTTTTTCTGCTCTTGATTTTAAGACGGATGCAGCTGTGAGGCGTGCCCTTCGAAAGGAGACAGGGGAGGCTGTGGTAATGATAGTGGCCCAGAGAGTCTCCAGCATAATGGACGCAGATAAGATCCTTGTTCTCGATGAGGGCAGTGTAGTGGGAACCGGAACCCACAGGGAGCTTCTAAAGAGCTGTCCTATATACCGTGAAATCGCGGCTTCACAGCTGAGTGAGGAGGAACTTGCCCATGCGTAGGAAAATTGCAGATTTTATAAAAATGATAAAAAAATTATCGCCATTTATCGCACCATATAAAGGAAAATTTTTTGGAGCAGTCCTGATGGTGGTGGTCAGTGTGGCTGCAATGACAATTGCTCCCAGCGTGGAAGGTATGATCACCACTCAGCTTGCAAAGGATGCAGGGGAAATGGCGGCAAAGGCAGAAGGCGCAGGAGTGCATTTTGATATTGTCATACGAATTTTAATAGTACTTTTGATCATTTATCTGATCAAGACATTATCCCAGGTATTTGCCAGCTTTTTCCTGACTGACTCTATCCAGAATGCCATGCACGACATGAGGAATGCAGTACAGGATAAGATAAGAAGGCTGCCGGTGAAATATTTCGATACACACAGCTTCGGAGATACACTGAGCCGTCTGACGAATGATATTGAAGCTGTGTCTAATGCACTTCAGCAGAGTTTTACAGAGGTGATAAGAGGAATTATGACAATCATCCTGGCTCTTGTCATGATGTTTGCCATCCAGCCTGTGATGGCATGGCTGGGCGTGGCGATCATCCCCTTGAGCATACTGATCAGCCAGGGAGTGGTAAAGAAGAGCCAGGGACAGTTCAAGGCCCAGCAGGATGCGCTTGGGGAGCTTAACGGCACCATAACAGAGCTGTACAGCGGGTATAATGAACTGCTGCTCTACGGCAGGCAGGAAGAGGCGGAAAAACAGTTTAAGGGAATTAACGGAGCGCTTCAGAAGCATGCATTTAAGGCACAGTTCATGTCATCTATTATGAGCCCGCTTATATCTCTTGTCACATACCTCTGCATCGGGGCGGCAGCTGTGATGGGGTGTTTCTTTGTTATCAGCGGGACTATAACAGTCGGGAACCTGCAGGCTTTTATCCGCTACATCTGGCAGGTCAACGACCCGCTCTCTCAGGTATCACAGCTGTCCACGCAGATACAGGCAGCATTTGCGGCCCTGAAGCGTATCATTGAGATACTGGATGCCGAAGAAGAGGTGGCTGAGGCGGAATCGCCCAGACATATATGGAATGTAAAAGGAAATGTGGAATTTGAGGATGTCTCATTTGGATATACAGACAGGGCAGTCATTAAAAATCTGGATATGCATGTAAGTTCAGGGCAGATGGTAGCCATTGTAGGTCCCACGGGAGCGGGAAAGACAACAATCATCAATCTGCTCCTGCGCTTCTACGATGTAGACAGCGGCAGGATACTGGTGGACGGTGTGGACATCAGGGATATGAAGAGAGAAGAGCTGCGTTCCATGTTTGGGATGGTACTGCAGGACACATGGCTGTTTTCAGGAACTATCTATGAAAACATCAGGTATGGCAGGCTGGGGGCAAGAAAAGATGAGGTTATCGATGCGGCCAGGATGGCAAATGTCCATCATTTTATCAGAACCCTGCCGGGCGGCTATAACATGATGATCAATGAGGAAGGCAACAATATCTCACAGGGAGAAAAACAGCTGCTGACAATAGCCAGGGCAATCCTGAAGGATCCGAAGATACTCATACTGGACGAAGCTACTTCGTCAGTGGATACAAGGCTGGAAAAGATGCTCCAGAATGCCATGCACAAAGTGATGGAAGGCAGGACCAGCTTCGTCATTGCCCATAGACTGTCTACAATTAAGAATGCAGATAAGATCATGGTACTCAGAGAAGGAAATATAGAAGAAGTGGGAACCCACGAAGAACTGATGTCCGAAAACGGTTATTATAAGCAGCTGTATAATTCACAGTTTGCCTGGCAGGAAATGTAATTGCGGAGTACTGAAAAGTTAGTAATTTTTGTTAAATATAAGACAATGATTGCATTTCCCGTTTCCCGTGATATACTAAAAGTGACCAGAGAGATGCCGCAGGCTGTATAGACAGGCCGGCTGAAGGGGAGCCGGAGCATTTTGAGGCAAATATCAGAGATTATTCCGAGAGGGGGAATTCAAAAAAAGTGGCAGTTGAAAGAAAAATGAAGCCAGAAGATGAAGAAAGATTTTTTGAACTTGTGAAGGAAGTGGTCGGAAAAGGGAGATATTCACAGTTAGAAGAATATATTCAGCATGGAGACACAACTGTTTATCAGCATAGCCTGGCAGTGGCATACTTAAGCTACTGGATGGTATTGAAATATGACCTGAAGGTACATTTAGAAGAGCTGATCAGAGGGGCGCTGCTCCATGACTATTTCTTATATGACTGGCATGAAAAGGATGCCGGTCACAGCCTGCATGGATTTACTCATCCAGGCAAAGCGCTGATCAATGCGTGTGAGGATTTTAATCTGACGGATATCGAGAAGGATGTCATAAGGAAGCATATGTTTCCGCTGACACTGATACCGCCGCGTTACAGGGAAACCGTGATCGTATGTATGGCAGACAAGATCTGTTCAGTATATGAGACATTCCATATGACTTTATTCGGGGAATTGAGCCCGGTTTAATAAAACAAGCATGTAAGGGCAGAGGATGCCAGGGGCGGATTATGATCTGCACCGGTTCCTCTGCTTTTATGTTAGAAGAGAAAGGAAAAAAGAATGCTGTTTATTGAATATCCAAAGTGCAGCACATGCCAGAAGGCCAGAAAATGGCTGGAGAGCAGTGGTGCAGAATTTGAAAAAAGATATATTGTAGAGCAGAATCCCACAAGGGAGGAGCTGGAAGAGTGGATTAAAAAGGGTTCACTGCCGCTGAAAAAGTTTTTTAACACCAGCGGCAGGAAGTATAAAGAGATGAACTTAAAGGAAAAGCTTCCGGCTATGAGTGAAGATGAGCAGCTTGAACTGCTGGCATCTGACGGAATGCTGGTAAAACGTCCTGTGCTTGTGGGAGATGATTTTGTACTGACGGGATTCAAAGAAAAGGAGTGGCTGGAAATAGTACACAAAAACTGCACCATGTAACAAAAACTGCTCATGGATTTTGATTCCTTAAAAGGCTACAATACAGAAAAAGGGCAGCCAAGGAGGAAAAGCAGTGAGAGATGTTATGGGTGAAGCAGAAAAAATACTTTCCAGTCTGACACTGGAAGAGAAAGCGGCGTTATTGTCCCAGGGGCTGATTGAGCAGCGGGATATGGAGGAATATGGCCTGAGAAGTTTCTGGGTGGCAGATGGACCTTCGGGAATAAGGCGGAGGAAAGAGGCAGATGAGCAGAGCATTCCTCTGATATGTTATCCGTCTGCCAGCACATATGCATGCTCCTGGGACAGGGAACTGATGAGGGAGCTTGGGCATTATCTGGGAGTGGAGGCGCAGACAGAAGGAATTGATGTATTGTTTGGACCGGGCTGTAATATTAAACGAAGCCCGCTGTGCGGCAGGAATTTCGAGTATTATTCGGAGGACCCGGTTCTGACTGGGGAGCTGGCTGCTGAATATGTGGCAGGGCTCCAGGCTGAAGGGGTGGGAGCATGTGTGAAGCATTATGCTGCCAACAATCAGGAGACCAGGAGGATGTCAATTGACGAAAAGATAGATATCCGTGCCCTCCATGAGATTTACCTGAAAGCATTTGAAAAACCTGTACGGGCTGGAAAACCATATATGGTCATGACAGCTTATAATAAAATCAATGGGGAATACGGCGCTGAGAATGAAGTGACATTAAAGCATGTGCTCAGGGAGGATTGGAATTATCAGGGGAATGTGGTCACAGACTGCGATGCTGCCCTGCATTTGGAAAAGTCAGTTAAAAACGGCTTAAACCTCCTGCTGAATGGACAGAGTGCTGAACGCCTTGCAGAAGAGGTAAAAGATCTGATCGCTGCAGGAAAGATGACGGAGAAGGATCTGGACAGGGCGGTGAGAAATACAATACAGCTCTGCCTCATGTGTGAGAATAATTCCAGAAAAGAACGTTTTGACCCGGAGGAGCATCACCTGTTTGCAAAAAAAGCAGCTGAAGAAAGTATGGTGCTTCTTAAAAACGAAGATAATATACTTCCGCTGGACAGAGGAGAATCCGTGGCAGTTATCGGCGGCATGGCTGGGAAACTCAGATTCCAGGGCGGCGGAAGCGCCCATGTGGAAGAATACAGGCTGGATGAAGTATACGAGTCAGTGAAAGAGCTGTGCCCAAAAGCAGTGTACGTCAAAGGCTATGAGGAAGATTATTCAGAACCTGAATGGATGGAAGAGGCTGTCCGGACAGCGGCAGAGTGCAGTAAAGTCCTGCTCTGTCTGGGGCTTCCGGAATCTTATGAGTCTGAGGGCTATGACAGGGTGCATATGAAGCTGCCCAAATGCCAGGAAGAGCTGCTGGACATGATAGTGCGGATAAATCCCAACACTGTTGTGGTTATATTCCATGGTGCCCCTGTAGAGATGCCCTGGAGAAAAGACGTGAAGGGCATACTGGATGCGTATCTGCCAGGTGAGGCTGGCGGGGCTGCGGCAGCAGATGTGCTGTTCGGGAGAGTAAACCCCAGCGGAAAGCTGGCTGAGACTATGCCGGTGAAGCTGCAGGATACCCCATGTTATCTGAATTTTCCAGGCGGGCAGAAGGAAGTGGTCTACGCTGAAGGTATTTATGTGGGATACCGCTATTATGATAAGAGGGAGATGGAGGTGGCGTTCCCTTTTGGATATGGTCTGTCTTATACTACATTCTCCTATGATGATCTTCAGATCACCCGGGATGGCGGAAAAGACAAGATATCCCTTAAGGTAGAGAATACTGGAAAACGAGAGGGAAAAGAAGTCGTGCAGCTGTACATAAGGAAACCCGGCAGTCTGTTTAGCTGTCCTGTCCGGGAACTCTGTCAATTCCAGAAGATAAGTCTTTGTCCGGGGGAGAGCAGGCAGGTGGATTTCTGGCTGGAACAGGATGCATATCAGGTGTACGATCCCGGGAAAGGTGGCTGGGTGACTGAGGGCGGAGCATATGCCATAGAGATCGGAAGCTCTTCCAGGGATATCCGACTGCAGGGAGAGATACTGCGCAAGGCAGAGGGAATGGCTGACAGGATCACAGACGAGACAACTCTGAAAGACATGATGACACTATATGGAAAAGAAGAACAGCTGGCCAGGCTGTTTGAAGGCCATCCCCATACGAAACTGCTGCTGGAGCTCTGCAGGGATGAAAATCCAACAACGCAGGCCTTTGGGGCTTTGAACACTATGCAGACTATAAAAAGGACTGACAGTACTGTAACGGACGCACTTATCGCAGAGTGGCTGCAGAAACTTAATGAGCCGGACCAGGCTCTGTAAAAATGGAAAAGCACACAGAAAATACATTATCTTCTGTGTGTTTTTTGGCATTATAGAAATATCAGGAGGGGATTTATGGAGGGAAGAGAAATACCAGAAAATAAAAAGTGTCCCTGGTATCGGAGTATTGTGTTTAAGCTTATGTGTATCTCTCTTTTTACACTGCTTCCCACTGTACTTTTGTTTGGTCATCTGTACAGGACATTTCAGAAGGAGACAATTCAGAGTTTGTCAGAGGCTGCATATACAAGAGATTCCCAGATCTTTGACAGTTTTTACGGCAAAATAGAGGAAGTGGAATACAATGTGCTTGAGATGTTCAGCACCACGAATCTTTCGTTGCTCTCAGATATGTGGGACTATTATGATTCATATGAGAGATCAGAAAAAATAGTAAAGATCCAGGACAGGATGCAGTGGTACCGCTTTATGGAATGGTTTGTTTCAGACCTGCGCATATATCTCACACAGAGGGATGTGTGCATCCACAGTAATTATTGGGCGGATATGAATCAGGAGGATTTTGATTCTGTTGACGATTATTTTGCGAACCCTAATAAACTGATAGTGGACCACGGAAATGTGCAGATGTATATAGGAGATCTCTCCCAGGGGACGGTCAGGAGCCATATTCGCTCTGTCAGCAGAATGACTATCTCAGGATATAAATTTCAGGAGCTTTTGGACAAGCTGTGTGATGACGGGGCGGCACAGGCTATCATATTGATAGAAGGCAGGGTGCTTCTTAACAATATCGACAATGAAGAAAAACTGGAGAAATTACTTGAGACATACCAGGCATCTAAAGAGGACAGCGGGAGCGATACTTTCGAAATCACTGTAGGCAGGGAGAAGTTTTTCTGTTCCCGGGCAGGGGATTACAATCACAGGATAGATGTGATAACCTGCCGGTCCTATGATGATGTATTTGAAAAGACAAGGGAGAGCTATCATCTCATACCTGTAATGATCCTGGTCAATGCCCTGGTGCTTTTTTGCTTCTTTTTATATGTGAGGAAGTATATCAAGAAGCCTGTCCTGCTGCTGACGAATGCCTTCCGCACTATGAAGGACGGCCAGGAGGAGGTATTGATCAGGGCCCATTCTCAGGATGAGTTTGATGTTCTGTATACAGGCTTTAATGAAATGAGTATGCGTCTCAATAAAAATATCCGGGATAATTATCTGATGAAGATCGACTTGCAGAGGGAGCAGCTAAAACAGCTGCAGGCTCAGATCAACCCACATTTTCTGTATAACACTCTGCTCCTTATAAAGATCAGGATCAGGAGAGGTGACCAGGCCGGCGCGGAGAAGATGGCAGGGCTTTTAAGTGATTATTTCAGGTTCATGAACAGGAATAAGAGGGATGTGATCCCGCTGGAGGAAGAATGCGGCTGTATCAGTACATATATGAATATACAAAGTGAACGCTTTTCAAACAGATTTGAATTTGAACTGGAACCATGCCCTGAGGATATCAGAAATCTTCCCGTACCCCGGCTGCTTCTTCAGCCCCTTGTAGAAAATGCGGTTAAATACGGGATGGAAAAGATAGAAGAAAATGGGAAAGTGAGAATGTTTTTCCTGCGGAATGAGTCAAAAGTAAGTGTGGTTGTTGAAGAGACAGGGATTGATATCACCTGTGAGGAAGTTGCTGAAATGAATGAGAGAATACAAAATCCTCCGGAAGATGGGGAAATCACATCAACTGTCAATACCAACAGGAGGATCAAGTTATTTTACGGGGAAGAATACAAGCTTTTGTATGTGAGGACAGAGCAGGGGGCATTGCAGGCGATAGCGGAACTGGACGGAGGAAAGGTATATGAACAGGTGGAAAATCATGGTGGTGGACGATGAAGCGGAAATAGCAGATTATGTGGGGGATCTGGTGAGGGAAACACTGGGAGATATGGGTGAGGTAGAAGTATTTTACTCAGGGACACGTGCAAAGAAAAGGCTGGCACAGCAGGCTCCGGATCTGCTGATGACTGATATAGTGATGCCAGTCACAGATGGCTTTGAACTGCTTGAATATGCGGCTGAAAATTTGCCTGACACAGAAGTAATACTGCTGACCGCCTATGAGGAGTTTTCCTATATTTACAGGGCAAACAAGATCAAAAGGTGCCGGTACATTGTTAAAACAGAGCAGGAAGATATGATCAAGAGCGCAATCCGGTCAGCAGCAGAAGTACTGGAAGAGAAAAGATCCGGAAGAGAATCAGTGGAGACAGCAAAAAAACAGATTGAGTAGGTAAAGCAGATCTTTTCTGAAGAAAAGGCCAGACAGATGATCAGTTATGAGGGGGAAGGGCCGCAGCATGACCAGGAGCTGATCAGGAGGATCAAAGGGTATATTAAGGAGCACAGCAAAGAAGATTTGACGGCAGCCTTGATTGCGGAAAAGTTTCACTATTCTCCAGCCTATCTTTCGAAGATATTCAGGCAGTACGGAAAAGAGAAGCTGTCTGCATATATCATGGAACAGAAGCTTCAGGGTGCAAAAAAGATGCTTCTTGAGACTGATAAATCCATACAGGAAATATCCCAGGAATCAGGCTACCTCTCACCCCAGGCGTTTGCAAGGGCCTTCAGGAGAGAGCTGGGTATAACGCCCCAGGAATACAGGCGGGAATATGCAGGAAGAAAGATGACGGAGACATAATGAACAGTTACAACTGTTATAAAAATGCACCATATGACAAAAAATGCACATGGTTTTGAATGGTCATAATGACTAGAATAATCTTATCAGAATTAAAAAAATAGTGAATGTGACGAAGGAGAATGGAAAATGAAAGAAAGAATGAGAAAAGTGTGTGCCGTTTTGTTATGTGGCAGCATGGCAGTATCAATGTGTGCCTGTGCGGTGACGAAACCGGGAAAGGATGAGGACAGTTCTTCAAAGAAGGAGACATCAGAAGAGGCAGCGGAAGAAGGTACAGCAGATACAGGTGAAAAGGGAGAGGATGAGCTCAGATCAGTAAAAATCGGCGTGGCACGTGATACATCTTTTAAGTTCCAGGGGGATGAGACAGCCGACAATAATACATGGGTGAACCTGTACCGTGAGAATGGAATAAAGCTGGATGTAATGTATGAGGTGGACCTGTCACAGAATACAGAGAAGCTTTCACAGTGTGTCATGTCAGGTGATTACCCGGATGTGTTCAGTGTGGATTCCAAGCAGTTTAAGGAATGGGCTGAACAGGGAGTCTTTGCAGATCTGACTGAAGGATTTGAAAAGTATGCGTCCGATGAAATAAAGGAATATTATGACACAGAGGCGGGACGGAGGGCGCTGCAGGCGGCCACCATAGACGGAAAGCTTTACGGGCTGCCAACGGCTGCATCCCCCAATGACAGCATGCCTATCTTGTGGATACGTCAGGATTGGCTGGATAATCTGGGCCTGGAAATCCCCAGGACTGTAGATGAGTTTTATGCAGTTGCAAAGGCGTTTAAGGAAAATGACCCGGACCAGAACGGAAAAGATGATACATATGGGCTTGCAGTTAACGGGAAAGATGTATTCCAGCAGTTTGGAGATCTGGGTACATTTTTTGAAATGTTCGGGGCCCAGCCGGGACATTTTTCAAATATTGTCCCATTTATAGATGTAGATGGAAAGGCAGTATACGGAGGTTCAAAGACAGAAGAAATGAAGCAGGGTCTTACGCTGCTGCAGAAGATGTATGAGGAAGGGATTATCTCAAAGGATTTTGTGACAGCAGGACAGGACCAGATCATACAGGATATGTCAGCCGGAAGAGTAGGAATGGCCTTCAGTATTTTCTATGGGGCTGAAATGCCGTGGAAGAATGCAGTGGCGACACAGCCGGATGCAAATTTTGTGTCAGCGGCGATCCCGGGACTGACTGAGGAATTAAGAGGGCAGGCTTTCTATACCGCGGCAACGAATTCTTTTAATGTTATGAGCAGCAAGTATGATGATATGGAGACCTTCTTTAAGTTGATGAATCTGGGAACACATTACTGCGGCCGTCCTGACAAACTCACTCAGGAGGAGTATGAGATGTACAATGGACTTCCGGGAAAATATACGGGATATACCCTGTGTGTGGGAGGAATGTCAGTTGCGTCTAAAAATATGAAAGCGTATGATCTGCTTCAGAATGCGTTTAAAACAGGGGAGACAACAGGACTCAGCGCTGAGAACCTCCGGGATTACAAGGCGATGATGCAGTATTACGACAATAGGGACAGGAGAGATGAGCTTAACGAAGAAGAGCTGGCGGCTTATGAGGCAGGAATCCTCTACTGGTCCGTGTGGGGAAATGAGCATTGTGCCTACCAGACACTTCATGAGATGGATGACATGGATAATTATTTGTATTCCGCGTATGACACTACGGCTACAGAAAAGATGAATGAGTGTACAACAAGCCTGATCACACTTGCAAAGGAAACAATGGTGGATATCATTACAGGGAACAAGAGCGTGGATTACTATGATGAATTCCTTGAACAATGGAGCGCCCTGGGCGGAGCAGAGATCACAGAGGAGGCGGATGCCTGGTACCAGGCATCAAAGGGCAATTAAATATAGTCAGATACGAGAGGCGATAAGAAAATGAGAAAAAAGAAAAAAATGACATCGGATCAGATGATGTTTCATCTGATGGTCTGGATCCCTCTTCTGTGTATTATTATTTTTAATTATATTCCCATGATAACAGGATTCAGCATTGCCTTTAAAGACTATAAACCAGGGCTGGGGATAGCAGACTCGCCCTGGGTGGGCCTGAAGCACTTTGAAAAAATGTTTATTACCGATGATACACTCAGAGCGCTGAGGAACACACTGATTATCGCATTTATGAAAATAATCGGCAATCTGGCGGTGCCCATCACCTTTGCCCTGATGCTCAATGAGATAAGGGTAAAATGGTTTAAAAAGATGACTCAGACTATCACATATCTGCCCTATTTCCTCTCATGGATCATCCTGGCAGGCATATTGACGAATATACTCAGGACAGACGGAGGGCTGGTAAACAGGATAATAGAAGCTTTTGGACATGAACCTGTTTTCTTTTTAGGAAGCAACGACACATTCAGGTGGACACTGACAGTCAGTGATGTATGGAAAAATTTTGGCTACAATACAATAGTCTATCTGGCAGCCCTGACAAATATAGATCCGGCGCTGTACGAGGCGGCAGCCATCGACGGCGCTGGCCGGTGGAAACAGACACTGCATATTACTCTTCCGGGGATATCCATGTTTATCGTGCTGATGACTATCCTCTCCATTGGAAATATATTAAACGCAGGATTTGACCAGGTATTTAACCTCTACAATGTGTCTGTCTATGAGAGCGGAGACATTATAGATACCTTAGTTTACAGGCTGGGTATACAGCAGCAGCAGTATTCCTTCAGCACAGCTGTAGGTCTGTTCAAATCCGTGGTATCTATCATATTGATTGCAGGTTCCAATAAACTGGCAGACAAATTTGCAGGCTACAGGGTATTCTAAGGGGGATGGGGATGAAAGAATATAAATCAAAAGGCAGGTTGGTCTTCAATATAATTAACTACATAATCATAATATTCATGATGCTGTCATGTCTTGTCCCTCTCATACATATTTTGGCGCTGTCCTTCAGCGGGGCCTCCTATACGGATTCAAACATGGTCACGCTGATCCCGAAGGGTTTTACACTGGCTGCGTATAAATATGTAATGCAAAATAGCATGTTCTGGAGAGCTTTTGGTGTTACCATCACAAGGCTGGCTGTTGGCGTACCCCTGGGGCTGCTCCTGACTATCCTGGCTGCCTACCCCCTTTCTAAGGAGGAGCAGTATTTTCCGGCCAGAAAGATATATATGTGGCTGTTTATGTTTGTAATGATCTTTAATGCAGGCCTGGTGCCCACCTATCTGCTGATCAAGGACTTAAAAATGATGGATACCATCTGGGCGCTGGTGCTGCCCATGGGTGTGAATGTATTCAATATTGTGCTGATGATGAATTTCTTCAGAGGAATCCCGCGGGAGATCGAAGAGTCTGCACTTGTGGACGGCGCAAAGCAGCACACTATACTGTGGAAGCTCTATCTGCCATTGGCAAAGCCCTCCATTGCCACCATTACTTTGTTTACATTTATGGGGCACTGGAATTCCTGGATGGACGGGCGGATCTATATGAACAGTACAAGCAATTATCCGCTTCAGACTTATCTGCAGAATGTCCTGCAGTCATCAGACCAGGTACTTCTAAACAGCAATAACATGCAGAGCATTATTGAACGAATGGCCGTGAGCGGACAGAATCTAAGAGCCGCACAGCTGTTTATTTCCATGATCCCGCTGCTGATCATTTATCCGTTCCTGCAGAAGTATTTTACGGCCGGGCTTGTTATGGGAAGCGTAAAAGGCTGAGCTGAAGCTGCAGTTTAAGGAGTTTGGCAAAACTCGGGATTTTCAGTGAAAATCCACGAAATGCGGTTATTGCAATAGAAAACTGCCAATGCTATAATATAAATATAGCATTGAGTTTTACCGGAGAGGAGTGAGAGAATGGATAGGATTTATGCGGTAAGCGAGATTAGCAGGATTATTGCGCCGATTCTTGAAAAATATGGTGTCAGCAGAGCCTATCTGTTTGGCTCTTATGCCCGTGGTGACGCACTGCCTGAGAGTGATATTGATTTGCGTATTGACGGCGGGCGGATACGGAGTATGTTCGGGCTCGGTGGATTGTACAGCGATTTAACGGAGGCGTTGCATAAGCCGGTGGACTTAGTTACCACGGAGGCGCTGAATCACCGTGCCAACGCAGAACATACAGAAAATTTTAAAAAACATATCAGGGAGGACGAGAAGCTGATATATGAAGAAAAAAACAGCTGATATTTTAGAACATATTCGTCATTACTGTATTGATGTGCAGGAAACACTTGAACGGTTCGGAAAAGACAAAGCAGTTTTTGAAATGGATAAAGATTTCCGTAACTCCATTTGTATGAGTCTTCTCCAGATAGGTGAGCTGACAGGACACTTGCCGGAGGACTTCCGGGAAGCGACGAAAGCAACCATTTATTGGCCAGCGATTAAGGGGATGCGTAACTTGTTTGCACACAATTATGGTGCAATGGACATTGATCGTGTTTGGGAAACGGCGGTGGAGGATATTCCGATGCTATTGAAGTTCTGCAACAATACTATTGAAATGCACCGCATGATGGAGCAGGAAGCCGTGCAACCGGAAGAGGAATGGGAACGCTAAAAAAACAAATAGTCATTGATGAAGAGAGGCTGTAAAAAAACTTCTTAATTAAGAATCACCAGTTCCAGTAAATTGCTGGTTCTGATGATTCTTTGTTTTTATATCTGCGGATGCAGTAAAGAATTTTTAGATTTACTGCAAAGGCATGGAGGGAAGTAAATCCAGAATTCACAAGCCTATTACAAAATCGGCAATTGCGCTTATGAATTATTTTTCGGGAAAATATGGCACTGATTATGGCGGAACGTAAGGCGCGTGTCATGTAAAATCAGGTATCAAATACCTGTGCATAATCGATTAAGAAGGAGAGCTAACTATGAATCTGATATATCAGGAGTATTTTGACAAGGTTCTTGGAGGTTGGATAGGAAAATGTCTGGGCGGGGCAGCGGGGGCGCCGGTCGAAGGGATAAAAAAACTGATTCCGTATGAGCATTACAGTGAGGTGATCCGGACAGATCTGCCGAATGATGATTTAGATTTACAGCTTTTGTGGCTGGAGGTTCTGCAGAAGAAAGGAATATCCATCACCGTTTGCTAAAAGGAAAAAATGAAATTGTACTCAAGCTTTTGAGAAGGACAGAAAGCTTCAAATTCAGTTTAGGCCTGCGCAAATACGAGGGAGAACACTTCCACAGGAAACGCTGGTATGTGGATTTCAGCTCGGAATTTTGAACAGTGGTGTCAGGCGGAAGTAAATTCCGCCGGCATTTGCTTTGGGATCGTTATAATAACCGTGGTCCCAAGGCCTTCTGTACTGTGGATCTCCATCTGGTAATTACCCTGATAAATATAGTTAAGACGCTGGCGGATATTATTAACTCCTATGTGGGGCTTTTTATCCTTATAAATGCTGTAATCCTGCTCCATGACCTGGGAAAGGCGTTCAGGGGAGATTCCCTTTCCGTCGTCACTGACCTCGATGATCAGATTTTCTTCGATGGCATAGATCATAATATCGATATGGCCATGCAGAACAATGTCCATATCACCGAAACCATGATAAAAAGCATTTTCAACCAGAGGCTGAAGGATGTTCTTTGGTATTTCCATGTCCATAAGGGCATCATCGATATCATAGTGGATTTCTACCTGGTGCTGGTAGCGGTAATTCATAATGACCTCATACTGGATCATAGTATCATATTCATTTTTAACCGTATCATGGATAGAGAGCTTGCTGTTTAGGCGCTCCCTGAGTATCCGGACAAGGGCAGTATTGATTTCTACAATTGCAGACGTATTGCCCTGGCGGGCCATGATATTGATGATGTTCATGGTATTATAGATAAAGTGGGGATCTATCTGGGTTGCCAGCAGCTTATAGTTGACTACAGAGTTTTCATGTTCTTTCAGGCCTATATCTTTGACCTGTGCGTTGATCTCTACAACCATCTTATTAAATACATTGCTTAGATCTTCTATTTCATCCCGCGTATTTATTTCTGAACGGATATCCTCCCCGGCGTGAAAGGCGGCCATTGTATCGGCCAGGTTTTTAAGAGGCGCCAGCTGTTTTTTTGTAACAGAGACGAGAAAGATATTATACAGGATCGGAGAGATCAGATACAGGGCGGTGACAAGTCCAAGGATGAGCAGAAGGTCCTGCAGCATACGTGTAAAACTTACATACGAAAAGACACGCCAGCCGGTGGCGGGAATGCTTTTATAAAAGCAAAGACCTTTCTGAAAACGGAAACTGCCTACAGAAGATGAGAACTTAAAGGAATCCTCCAGGAGATAGTTCCTGAGCGGTTCTGAAAGTGCAGTGTCAGTCGTATAGATCACATCATCATACTTATCCAGAATAAGGTAGCTATTGAAAGAGGAGGCGTTCAATGTATTGTTTTTCTGTAAGGTCTCGGATATTTTATAAAAAACAGTCAGCGTGTAGGTATTCACGCCGTAAGAATAATTTTTTGAAAAATATATCAGGTCGTCATAATTGGCATCCATATAGGTGGTTTTTTCCGTGTAGATCCTGCTGGTATAAATAGGCGAATAATAGCTGTTGCTGTGGGTAGACAGAAGGTTCTGGTAATGGACGTTGCCGTCAAGCAGTTCTCTCTGCTGGATATTGGTATAATAGAAAGAGGAAATATACTCTCCGGAGGGAAGACTTACCCCAACAGCTGCGTAATTATGGTAGGAAGCTGCGTAGCTTGAAAGGGCCTGTACAATTAAGGCACGGCTTGCATCGTCAGGCAGTTTTACATATGTATCCAGAAGCAGAAAGAAATCGTTGCTTAAACTGTTCATACTTTCTGAGAGCTGTGTCTGTAAGGCGGCATACTCTTCTGTGAAAATAGAGTGCAGCTGTGTTTCCCGCTTAACTGCGTCCCGGTAAAGGATTGGAGTCAGGACAGCGAGAAGAGAAAGCAGCAGAAGAAGGTAAATGGCAGTATAGATGAATGCCAGTTTCCTGCTGATGCGGGCTGCAATTTTAGAACGTAAGAGGGAAGGGGGGTGCTGCATAGCCGGGCGTCTCCTTTCATATACTACTTTGACGGCAGTTTGCGGTAATCGATGGGCCTTCTGCCTGTATGCTGGTAAAAGACCTGGCTGAAATACTGGGAAGACCTGTAGCCGCATTTTTCAGATATTTCATATATCTTGAGGTTTGTGTTGGCCAGGAGCCAGATAGCGTGGCTGATCCTCAGATGTGTCAGGTATTCATTGATCGTCTGTTGAGTCTCTTGCTTGAAGAGGACGCCTAGCCTGCCGGAGCTGAGGGCAGCATGTTCTGAGATCATTTCTGCGTTCAATGTGTAATCTGAATAGTTCTTTTCCATATAATCTATAGAATTTTTTACAGGGAGCGAATAACGGGCGGACTTACCGTCACGTAAAGCAACCAGGCATTTCTCATAAGTATTAAAAATCCACTTGAGCATATCTTCAAATGAAATAAAATAATTCGGATCTAGAAAATCAAGACTGCATTCCCTTAAAGTTTCCATGTGTCTGCAGAAACCAATATAAAAGTTCATAATAGAAGGCAGGTCAAGAGCATCATTGCAGGAGACCAGAAATGTCTTTATTTCCATAATATTTTTCTCCAGATTGTCAGGGGAGGAATCTAAATGCTGAAAAGGAAACTGCCTGCCCGCCTGTATACAGTGTTTCTGTTTCAGTTCTTCTATGGGAACGGGCTGTCCCGGACAGAACATAGAATAAAACCGGAGTATGGGAAGAACCTGTGTATACAGTTTCCTGAATTCCCGGATCGTCTGGCGGCATCCTGTATACACCAGCATACATGGCCTGGGGCTGCGACCGTTTATCAGGGTGAAGATGCGGCGGCTTATAGATGACAGCAAAAAACTGCGCTCTGTGCTGGAGCTTTCTATACGGATACCTAAAAGTACAAATTTTTCATTCGTAAAGACAAGAGAGATGGGAAAGCTGTCAATCTGCCGTGTCAGTGATATCAGATAGTTTACAGATGAAGTAAACAATTCATTGGAGCGTGTTACATCCAGCAAAAAGGGCGTGGACTGTCCCAGTATAAAGAAATAATACCTCTCCTTTTCAAGGTATTTCAAATTTCCGGATGCAGCATCAAATGCAGTATCGGGTGCAGCAGCAGATACTGCATCGAATCCCGTACTGTTAAGCTCCGATTCAGCAGAACCTGCAAAATATGCATTCAGCTCCTGGGACAGGACAGCCCCATTGATTTTTGAAGATTCGCGTATGGAGGCAGCCAGAGCAATGAGCTTTTCAGTAAAAGAAGCAGCGGTGATTTCATTTTTCAAGATGTAGTCGGAAACCCCGAGCTTGATAGCTTTTTTTGCATAATCGAATTCATCATAGGAAGAAATGATCATGATCTGTATATCAGGTGAGGCCTCGCGGACTTTCAGGATCAGTTCCAGGCCGGACATGCCGGGCATAATGATATCTGTAATCAGAAGGCCGGGCTGGTATTTTTTAACGTATTTAAGAGCCTGCTCCCCATTTTTAGCGGTGGCGGCAATACAGAATCCAAGCTGTTTCCAATCTACCAGCTGCTTTAAGTCCTGCAGCACAAGCCTGTCATCATCTGCAATTATCACGGATATAGGTTCCATCCATATTCCTCCCTTATCGTATTAAAGAAAGTATAGTAAACATTATCTGAAAAATCAACGCTCCTACAGAAAGACATTGGGATTTCTAACAAAATAGAGGAATTGCTGTATAGGATTTAAAAAAATGTTTTGTTAGAATCTGAGACAAGAGCAAAACAATGATGGGAGCTACAGGAAAGGAGGAATATATTTGGGAGAGCAGGGGCTTTTATTAAAGACAGAAGAAATGTATAAAAGCTTTGGCATAACAAAAGCGCTGAAGGGTGTCGGCATTGAACTGAGAAGGGGCCAGATTCTGGGTCTGATCGGGGAGAATGGTTCAGGGAAATCGACTCTGACTTCTATTGTCGCAGCCATACAGCCGGCAGATTCGGGAAAGATGTATCTGGAGGGTCAGCCTTATGAACCGTCTGATACCATGGAGGCTAATGAAAAAGGCATCTGCATGATATTACAGGAAAAAGGGACCTTTGACGCGCTTACAGTAGCCAAAAACATATTTGTGGGGAAGGAGAACCTTTTCTGTAAAAAAGGGATTCTGGATAACCGGGCTATGAACAGGGCGGCACAGGAGGCATTGGACGCGGTAGGCGCAGATTATATCAGGGCCTCAATGCCGCTGGGGGCGCTGAATTTTGAGGACAGGAAATTAGTGGAAGTAGCCAGGGCCATGTACATGAAGCCTAAGATCCTGATCGTAGACGAGACAACGACAGCACTCAGCAGAAATGGCAGAGATATCCTGTATGAGATCATGAAAAAGATGAAAAAGGAAGGGAAATCTGTTATTTTTATTTCACATGATATCGATGAGCTGATGGAAATATGCGACACACTGACCATACTCAGGGATGGAGTATACATAGATACCCTTGAAAAAGAAAAGTTTGACGCCGGCATGATCAGAAAGCTGATGGTAGGCAGAGAAGTGGCAGAAAATTATTACCGCAGCGACTGCGAATCGAGCAAGAATAAAGAGGTCGTACTCTCTATGGATCATGTCAGTGCCAGGGAACTTAAGGATATTACATTTGAACTCCACAAAGGTGAAATACTTGGCTTCGGCGGGCTGGCGGACTGTGGAATGCATATCCTGGGCAGTGTGGCATTCGGCAATATAGAACCGGACCTGGGCCGGGTGCTGGCGGGGGACGGCAGTATCATCGCCAGCCCAAGAGATGCTATGGGAAGGAAGATTGCTTATATTTCTAAGAACAGGGATCAGGAGTCGCTTATGGTGGCTTCCAGTATCCGGGACAATATCTGCTGCGCTTCTTACAATAAATTGAGCCAGGGTCCGTTTCTATGGCCAAAAGCACAGGATGCGTTTGTGGACAGATGGGCCGGCGAACTGGAAATAAAGATGCAGGGGCTGTATCAGTATGTTATGGAACTGTCAGGCGGAAATAAACAGAAGGTGGCGCTTGCAAAGTGGCTGGGCTTCGGAGCTGATATTTTTATTCTGGACTGCCCCACAAGAGGTATCGATATTGGCGTCAAGTCAAATATCTATGCCCTGATGGAAGAACTCCGGAGCCAGGGCAAAAGTATTATCCTGATCTCAGAGGAACTGCCTGAGGTCATAGGGATGAGCGACAGGACTATCATACTTAAAGACGGACGTATCAGCGGTGAATTTAAGCGGGAAGATGGGCTGACAGAAACCTTACTGATAGATTATATGGTGTAGGAGGCGGGAAAATTGTCTAAAATATTGCAGAAACTTAAAAAAACAGATTTCCAGACCATTTTTCCATTTCTGGGTCTGATAGCTGTTCTGATTTTCTTTGAAGTATCAACAGGGGGACGCCTTTTTACCGGGAAGAACCTGAAGGCAGTCTTAAATGACGGCCTGTACATTATTATCGGGGCTACAGGGTACGCTTTTATGTTTGCCATGGGTATTCTGGATTTTTCAATAGGCGCCAATATGGCGGTAAGCTGTGCAGCGGCCTGCCTGGCTGCAAAGATCAATCCACTCCTGGCGATACCGGCTGCTATACTTACCGGAATGATATTATCAGGAGTGCTTGGGCTGATACATGTAAAAGCCCATGTGGATGCTTTTATTACAACTCTTGCAGGCCAGTTTATTTTCAACGGTCTTGTACTGATCGTACTCAATAACAGCATACAGCAGGCGCCGCTTTCCATGCTGAAGTGGTTCACCCTTCCTCTGAAGCTGGTGATACTGGCAGGAGGACTGGCAGTGGGCTATATGGCATTTGAACACTGCGTGTACGGCAAGACCTGCAAGCTGATCGGCTCCTGTGAGGAGGCGGCCAGACAGACCGGGATAAATGTAGGCAGATACAAGATGTGCGGTTTCCTTACAATGGGGGCTATTGCGGGCCTGCTGGGATTTATCAGCCTGATCAGGACCGGGACGGCCAGCAGCCAGACAGGGAGTACATTGATGATGAATGTATTAAATGCAGCCCTTCTTGGAGGACTGCCCATGTCAGGCGGCCCTACCACAAAATTCCGCGGAGTCATCATTGGAAGCCTGACTATGGCATTTTTGACGTCAGGGATGACGATCATGGGGTACAATGTAAACACACAGCAGTTAGTGAAGGGCTTGATCTTCCTCATAGCCATATCTATTTCATTCGACCGTAAAAACATGAAGGTTATTAAATAAAAGGAGGATTTGAAAATGAAAAGGTTAACAGCAGTATTATTAGCAGGGGCAGTGGCTGTAAGCCAGCTGGCCGGATGCAGTTCCGGGAGCCAGTCAAAGACAGAGAAAACCACAGAAAAGGCAGCAAAGGAAAACTCAGAGTCTGTCGCAGAAGGCGGTACGGAGGCCAGTGAGGCAGAAAAGGCAGCAGATACGAAAGACAGCGCTGAGACAGAAAAGACAGCGGATGCAGGAGATGGGGCCAAGGCAGATGAACCAGCGGCAGATGTGGATTTAAAGGAGATCACGATCGCTATCCCTATGGCAGATACAGGAATGACCTTTCAGAATCAGATGTCTTATAATATGAACAACATCTTAGGCCCTGCCGGGAATGCTACTTTTGTCTACAATCAATCAACCTTTGATGCGGACGGGACCATGAATTTTGTAGAGAGCGAGATCGCTGCAGGTGTTGACGGGCTTATGTTCGTGCCGCCTTCAGACTCTGTACTTCCTACTGTCTGCTCCCTCTGTGAGGAAGCTGAGGTGTACTGGGCCATTTCTATGAGGACAATTGAGGATGAAGAGATAAGAGAAATGTGTGAAAATTCACCATATTATGTGGGAAACTGTTACGAGGATGAAGAAGAGACAGGGCGTCTTGTGGGTGAATATCTTGGTAAGCAGGGAGCTAAAAAGATAGCCATCATTACCACAATTAAGGGTGACACCACAGGTGAGGCCAGGGAGGCAGGGCTTGCAAAAGCGTGTGAAGAGTATGGGATTGAGATCGTGGGCGAGGCGAGAGGGCTGACACAGGCATCAGATGTGACAAATGCCGTGGAAAGCTTCCTGTCTGCAAATGCTGAACTGGATGCAGTTTTCTGCGTGGGAACTACAGTGACAGGTGTGCAGGAGATTACAGTAAAAGCAGTACAGGACTCTGGGCGTAAAGGTGTACAGGTAGTGTGTGTGGATCATCCTGACGGGATCACGGATCTGTTTGAATCAGGTACGCTGACCTACTCTATAGGAACACCAAGCTTTGCTCTGGATACTTACATCTGTGCGATCAAAATGGTAAATGCGATCCAGGGATACCCCATCAGCGGAGAAAAAGAAGGGAAGAGCAGCAATTTCATTGCAATGGCAGTAGTGTCAAATGCAGAGGAGGCCAAAGTATATGAAGAGGCCAGCAGCAATAATGAATACACATTTTTTGATGAGAAGGAAATTAAAGACCTGTTAAGGTGGAACAATCCCCAATTGGATGAAAGCGGGCTCCAGTCTGTACTGGACAACTACGAATTATAAAAACAGGCCCGGGACAGTAATGTCCCGGGCGGAAAGGAAATATTATGAAGAAAAAAGCAATCAGCAGTGTGGGAATATTTGCCCTCCCGGTTTTGTTGTTTTTATTCTTTTCCCTGATATGTGAAGGGTTCGGAATACATACGCTCCAGATTGTCATAAGCCAGAGTATTATCCCGACCATACTGGGACTTGCAATGGCTCTGGTGATGCTTTGCGGTCTCATGGACTTCAGCGCAGGGGCGCGGGTGATCCTGGGTTCTGCAGTCGGCGCGCTGATGGCTCAGTGGTTTGGCCTTGCGGGTTTCCTTATTGGCTGTATTGCAGGCGCGTTTGTGGGCGGGATCATCATTGCATTTTTATACAGGCTCCTTCGTATCCCTTCCATGGTGGTGTCTATGGGCGTGGTACTTGTCATGGAAGTAGTCTCATATAAGCTGGCGGAGATCGGCGGACTGACAGGTGCGGTGAAGATCAGCAATGAGATAGCAGCATTTGGAGAATGGCCAAAAAATCTGATCATTATAATCATTGCTTCTCTTATCTATTATTTTATCCAGTATAAGACAAGTACAGGATGCAGGATCATGGCCTGCGGGAACGACGAAGTGATGCTGAAGAATATGGGTGTGAATACTGGCAAATTAAAGTTTACGGCATTTGCGCTCAGTGGTATTTTCTGTGCCTTTGGCGCGGTAGTACAGAGCTGCTATTCAGGCCAGGTGACAGTAGCTATCGGCATGGTGAGTATGTCCATGGTGTTCAAGCCTATGATGGGTGTACTGATCGGAATGCAGCTGTTAAAGCTGGTGGACAATATGCCGCTGATGATCTTTATAGGGGAGCTTACGATATCCATCATTTTTAACGGATTTATCGCATTAGGGCTGACTGATAATCTGCAGAATATCGTATTGGGAGTATTCCTCCTGGCTGTTCTGGGGATCTCGGGAAATGCAGGCAATATCGCGGAATACAGAAGAAAGAGGGCAGTCCGCAGGGAAGCAGGGACGGTATAATACAGAATCCGCACGCAAGCAGGTGCGGCATCATCCGGATGCCGCAGAGAGGAAGGTAATATGGGATTAATAGTAAATAATTTGAAATGTGACCATCGGAAAAATCCGCTGGGAATAGACAGCAAAAATCCGCTTTTTAGCTGGGAGCTGCAAAGCGATGAGAAAAATGTACTGCAGAGCGCTTATCAGATAACCGTAAAATCAGGCGGGCACATCCTTTGGGATACGGGAAGATGTGAGTGCGGGCGGTCTGCATTTATCAGGTATGAGGGGGAGAATTTAAAGTCCGGGACGGTCTGTGTCTGGGAACTTACAGTTTGGGACAATCATGGTAATATGGCAGCGGCACAGGCGGAATTTGAGACAGCCTTCATGAATAAGGAGGACTGGAAGGCAAAATGGATAGAGCCGGTCCAGACACCCGCCTATCATGAACCGCCTCAGACATCCATGGATATGGGATTTTGCAGTATTGAGGCAAAGGATATAAAAATGCAGCCAGCTCAGATGGTAAGAAAAGAGTTTATACTGGAAAAGCAGGTCAGATCAGCCAGGGCATATGCCACAGCCCATGGAGTCTATTATATGCTGGTCAATGGGCAGAGAGTGTCAGATATTCAATTAGCTCCGGGAAATACTGCATATGGAGATTATCTGGAGTACCAGACTTATGATATTTCTTCCCTTCTTCAGCCAGGCAGCAATGCAGTGGGCATGGTGATCGGAGACGGGTGGTATGTGGGCAAGGTGGGGATTGCAGGACAGAGCTGCCAGTATGGTGATATGCTAGGGGGATTGTTTCAGCTGGAGATCACATATGAGGATGGAAGTAAGGCCGTTGTAGTATCAGATGAAGAGTGTACTGCATCTGCCGGACATATCCAGTATGCTGATATCTATGTGGGAGAGTGCCATGACGCAGGAAAAGAGCAAAAAGACTTTAGCATGCCGGGATTCGGGGCGGATGGCTGGAAGAATGTCACAGCTGCAGAATATGGTTATGAGAATCTGCGGGCACAGTACGGGGACCCGGTAAGGGTCTGCGATGTATTAAAGCCGGTCAAAATATGGACTTCACCAAAAGGCGAGATAATGCTGGATGTGGGACAGGTAGTCTGCGGACATGTGCGTATGCGTGTAAAAGGAGCTGCCGGGACAAAGGTTGTACTGGACCATACAGAAACGATTGACAGAGAAGGAAATTACCAGTGCAACATTATAGGAAAACTGATTCTCCAGCAGGATGTCTATATTTTAAAGGGGGAAGGGGAAGAAGTATTTGAGCCTGAATTCACCTTTCACGGATTCCGGTATATCCGGGTGTCTGGTTATCCGGGCGAAATGACAGAGGATGATTTTGATATTCTTGTAATCAATTCAGATATGGAGAGGACAGGCCGATTTACATGTTCTGACAGCCGCCTGAACCAGCTGGCCCACAATATCTATTGGAGCCAGAGGGGGAATATGCTTTCCATACCCACTGACTGCCCTCAGAGGGAGAAGGCGGGCTGGACAGGAGACGCCCAGATTTTTGCCCCCACTGCCTGCTTTAATATGGATGTCATTGCATTCTTAAAACGCTGGCTGGCCAACATGAGGATAGAGCAGAGGGAGGACGGACAGATCCCCAATATTATTCCATATCTGAAGGCCTATCATCCCAACGGCGTAATGCCTTCAAACACACATTGCTCTGCCGGCTGGGGAGATGCAGCTGTCATTATCCCGTGGAGGCTGTATGAGAATTATGGGGATAAAAGTGTGCTGGAAGAGAATTATGATATGATGAAGAAGTGGGTGGAATATATCCGATTTACAGCAGAAAATGAGCTTCCCGAAGAGCTGGAAAATAAGCTTAAGGAAGGGAAACTGACGGAAGAAGAAAGAGAGCGGCAGAAATACCTGTGGAACACAAACTTCCATTTCGGAGACTGGCTTACTCCAAGTGTGAGCTTTAACTTTGAAACCGGGGATGTGGATATGATACAGAGTGCCTTCAAGACAATGGATATTGTACCCACCATTTTCTACGTATACTCCACAGGACTAATGATAAAAATCGCAGAAGCGCTGGGAAAAAAGGAGGATCAGGCCTACTACCGCACTTTAAATGAGAAGGTCAAAACGGCTTTTACAGAAGAATATGTGGATGAAAACGGATACATCCAGACGAACCTGCAGGGAATCTATGTGCTGGCGCTGCAGATGGGGCTTATACCAGATCAGCTGAAGGGGAATGCTGCATCCAGGCTGGATGAAATGATAAAGGAAAACGGAGGTAAGCTGGATACAGGATTTCTGTCTGTACCCTTTCTTCTGGATGTGCTTTGTGACAATGGATATGAAAAAGCTGCTTACGACCTGTTGTTTCAGGAGGAATGCCCTTCCTGGCTGTATGAGGTGAAGATGGGAGCCACCACAATGTGGGAGGCATGGCAGGCTGTTCTGCCCGATGGGACAAATACTTCAGTTTCCTATAATCACTATGCTTTTGGCTGCGTGGGCGACTGGATGTATAGAAAAATAGGAGGACTGGACAAATTAGAACCTGGCTATAAAAAAATCCTGATCGCACCTGTACCGGACGAAAGAATAGATTCTGCGGAAACGGTATACCAGTCTGTCTATGGAAAAATCGCAGTCAGCTGGAAGAGAAATGGACAGAATATGTGCGTGGAGACTGTTATTCCTGCAAATACTTCCGCCAGGATCAAACTGCCAGGAGGGGAGACTGTGGAGACAGGATCAGGCACTTACAGATATGAATACACAATGCAGATGTAAGTCAAAGCCCCGAACAGTTACTAAATAATAAAATTAAGATGAATACTGGAAATGCCGCTGTCCAAATATCCGGCCGCAAGCCGGAGTTGTGGGAGCGGCATTTAAGCGTGATGCTATTTGTTTTGCATATGATTTCATGATAAGATATATGATATCATGAAAAGCGATAGGGGAAGGAGGATGCAGCAGATGAGGAAGATAAAGCAGATGGACCAGACGCAGCAGCCAGGACAGAAAGGCGAGCTTGTCACAATGGATACGTATGAACAGATGATACCGCTTGACGTGGTGGAGGGATTTCCAGTGCGTCCTGGTATGTATGATGTAAATGGAGCCACTGCACTTAACGGGGCAGTTAATTTTACTGTGCATTCTAAGTATGCCTCTGCCTGTGAACTGCTTTTGTACCGGAGGGAAGAGGAAGAACCTTATGCAGTGCTTAAATTTCCTGAACATTATAAAATCGGAAATGTATATTCTATGATCGTGTTCGGGCTGGATATCACAGAGTTTGAGTATGCTTACCGCCTTGACGGGCCCTGGGATCCCCCAAAGGGGCTTTTATTTGACAAAAATCATACACTTCTGGATATGTATGCCAAAGCAGTGACAGGGCAGAGTGTATGGGGAGAAAAGAAGAGGGCAGATAAGAACTACCATGCCAGAGTAGTAAAAAATAATTTTGACTGGGGAAACACAGTCCAGCCACTGCTGCCGGCAAGTGATCTGATCATATATGAGCTTCATGTGAGAGGCTTTACCAGGCATGAGTCATCCGGGGTGAAGCATCCCGGAACATTTTCGGGGCTGATGGAAAAGATTCCTTATCTGAAGGAGCTTGGAATTACTGCAGTAGAGCTGATGCCTATTTTTGAATTTGATGAGACTATGGGAGAGCGCCATGTGGATGGGAAGCATCTGCTGGATTACTGGGGATATAATACAGTAAGCTTTTTTGCGCCAAATACCAGCTATACGGCTGCAGAAGAATATAACCACGAAGGTACGGAACTGAAGACCCTTATCAGACAGCTCAATGCAAATGGGATAGAGGTGATACTGGATGTAGTATTTAACCATACAGCGGAGGGAAATGAGGAAGGACCGTTTATATCCTTCAAGGGTTTTGACAATAACATTTATTACATGCTTTCGCCTGATGGACATTACTATAATTTCAGCGGCTGCGGCAACACCATGAACTGTAATCATCCTGTAGTCCAGGAAATGATAGTAGAGTGCCTGCGCTATTGGACAACTGCTTACAGGGTGGACGGCTTCAGGTTTGATCTTGCCAGTATCCTGGGCAGAAATGAGGACGGTTCCCCAATGAAGGATCCTCCGCTGCTTCAGCGCCTTGCTTTTGACCCTATTCTTGGAAATGTGAAGCTGATTGCGGAAGCCTGGGATGCAGGCGGCTTGTACCAGGTAGGTAACTTTCCGGCATGGAACAGGTGGGCTGAGTGGAACGGCAGATACAGGGATGACATGAGGAGTTTTCTGAAGGGTGATTACTGGATGGCCCCTGAGGCGGCAAAGAGGATAACTGGTTCGCCGGATCTGTACAGAGAAGGGTATGAGGGCTATAATTCCTCTGTAAATTTTCTGACGTGCCATGACGGTTTTACGCTCTATGACCTCTATGCCTATAGTGAGAAGCATAACCTGGATAATGGATGGAACAATACAGACGGCTCGGACAATAACCTGAGCTGGAACTGCGGCGCGGAGGGGGAGACAGAAAACGGGGAAATCAACAGATTAAGGCTGCGGCTGATGAAAAATGCCTGCGCTGTTCTTATGTGTAGCAGAGGGACCCCTATGTTTTTAGCGGGAGACGAGTTTGGAAATACACAGTATGGAAATAATAATGCCTATTGTCAGGACAATGAAATCTCCTGGCTGGACTGGGGTTTTATAGACAAAAACAGGGAATTATTTGAGTTCTTTAAGAGAATGATCTATTTCCGAAAGGCCCATCCGGCAGTAAGACGTGACCTTGAGCCTGCGAAATGTGGATTCCCGCGGATAAGCGTGCACACGCAGAAACCCTGGAAGAGTGATATCAGCAGTGATACAAAGGTACTTTGTGTGATGTATGCGGGATATGATGGAGAAAAAGGAAAAGATGATATAGTATATTTTGCTGTTAACGTCTACTGGGAGGAGCAGGAGATCGTGCTGCCCGGGCTCTTAGAGGGCTGGGGCTGGCAGCTGTATGCCTGCACAGGGGAGGAGCAGCCGGGCGGCATATGGGAGAATATGCGGATGCAGCCTCGAAGCGCAGCGGTGTGGCAGGCGGTGGAGAGGTAGGGGGAAGCAGGCTTCCCTCTTATCCCGCCTCTGAAGTTTTGTCTTCTATTTCGTTTACAAATGAGAAATGGATGCCGTCCTCAGATTTAAAGAGCGCTTTCAGGAGGGTTCCATTTCTGGCGTAGTCGCCGTCGTCACCCTGTCCCACGACCATATATGTTATCCCTTCCTCCTGATATATGCTTTCCATGCAGTCATATGGATTATAGCCAAGGCTTGCGATAATGTCATTGTCATGGGGAAGGCTGTACATTTCGTATGATTTTCCGGCGTCCTTTGTCATATAATAGCTGTCGGAACTGCCTGCATAGTATCCTGTATTATCATCTGTCCAGCAGACACAGGAAGCATTAGAAAAAAGCGGGTCAGGCAGTGATACGGATTCCCACCCGGTCAGATCAGAAGAACGGAATGACCCATAATAGTCACTGCCCCCTGTCCTGTCAACTGCAAAGGTAACATAGCAGAAATTATCTGTTTTTGACAGAAATGTATTTGCATAATAACCGCCCTCATATATTATGCTTTCCTGCCAGCTTTTTCCTTCATCCGTACTGTAAATAAGCTTTGTTTTACCACCGGAAAAGCCTGCAAAAGCAGTCAGAGAGCTGGTCACAAGGCAGCTACCGTCCGGCAGGTACTCGTTATACGTTCCATTTGGTGTTTTAAGCACCTGTTCATATCCGTCCGGTACCTCAATAAAATTCATGCCGCCGTCATAAGTCACGTACAGAACTCCATCTTTGACAAAAGGAGCTTCCTTTTTGCTTGAATCGTATGAAAAGTGGTCTGTCTGAGGCTTATTTATTTCTTCCTGAAATTCAGGGGACTGTATCTGATATTGGACCGGGCTCAGCACTTCTGTTATTTTCCAGAGTCCGTCTTCTTCCTGCCATTTCAGCACCCACTGTCCTTCATACACATTCCTGCTGTCTGTACTGATCAATTCCAGATTCTGTACGGCTTTTTGGCTCCACCATGATATCCTGGCCCTGTAGTGGACCTCAATATAGCCGTCTTCCAGACTATCCAGATTTATGATCTCCGTGTCCTTCAGGCGGTAAGACGGCGGTACTTTCCAGCCTTCATGTCCATCCGACCATTCTTCAAACCATTTCCTTGTTATACTTTCAATGGTATTATCTGATGCATCCGCCGGAACTTCCGCCCCCATAATTTGAGGCGCCTTATATTGTGACCATACAAACGCTGTACACACGGTGCAGAGAACCATAACAACGGTAATGATAAGAAAGATCTTTATTCCCAGATTCATTTTTTTAGAGGGATGTTTCAGTCTTTTTTCAGTCATTTATTCCTCCGCTTTTTTATAAAGCCAGCTTAAGTGATTAAAAGAGATAAATCTTACAAATGTAATAAAATATATTATACTTTCATTCAGACAGGAAGTCAAATATAAAAAGTAAAAAAGACGTTACAGAGAAATTAAGTAGTTACTGTTCACACGCCACCATTCCGCGAGGTGTTTTCGTGCGTATTTTGCACGAAAATCCCGAGAGTTGCAGCGCCAAAATGCTGTAAACAGCATTTTGTGTGCATCGCGGAGCGTTGTTATAGTTCAGACGGCTGCCGAATGGCAGACGGCTGAACTGTAACATTAAGTATTTTTTGCCTGTTTATTTTACAGGCAGAATTGTGATATACTGCTGTAAATAGAGGATTTTGAGGCGTGCTGCGCACGATAAGGTATAGAGTAGCTATAAAGCATGTTAGAAGTGTATTGGACATGTATTAAAAAGGAAAGGTGAGGGAGAGATTATGAAGAAGAGGAATACAAAATCAGGGGTTTTAGCTGCAGTCGTTTTTTCTGCTGTGTTATCTATGTCATCTGTATTTACAGGATGTCAGGGAGCGGGCTCAAAGGCAGCTGAGAAAGAAACAGTTTCCAGGGAAACAGAGAGTACTGCAGCAAAGATAACCGGAAAAACTGTACTAAAGGAAACTGAAGAATCAGCACAGAAAACTGCCGAAACAAGTGTGCCGGAGACGGCAGAGACTGCAGCTCCCGTCACAGAGCAGCCGGTACCTGAGACATATGTGCCGGAGACGGCAGCGCCTGAACAGACAGAGGCAGTACAGACAGAGGCAGTACAGACAGAAGCAGCACAGACAGAGGCAGTACAGACCGGGCCTGAGACGGCAGAGGAAGTGTATGAAGAGCCGGAGGATCAAATATACAGAATGGAATTAAGCGATTATATGTATGAAGAAGGACTGCAGTCTCTTACAGAGATACTGGAGCTTCAGGAGACAGAGGCCCAGCAGCTGGGGATGTATGCGAAACGTTGTGAAGGGGGCGGAATGTCTGTAGAGTGGAAGCCTGCTACAGAGACTAATCCCAGGGTGCCAATCACAGTTAACTGCGTTGGAAATGACAGTGTTGCCATGCTTGGGATCTACTGCGGACTCTCATATCAGGAGGCGAAAGATATGCTCATGCAGTCTGGCTGGCATATTGTAGGATATGACCTGGAGCACCCGAATGAATTTTATATTGAGATAAGTGATCAGGAATGTGATCTTATCCATCTGACAACGGAAGATGCGGGTGATACAGTCAGTGAATGGATGTGGCTGAACTGGCCCCAGGGTGAGTTTATCACTAACTGATATTAAAAATAGAAACAGCAGGAACGGGATCGGATAGTCAGTCCTGTTCCTGCTGTTTTTATTTCCTCTGGGTGTTTGAATGTTCTTTCATAGGAAACTTCGTTTCCTGTACTGTAAAGGTACTGAACAGTTAAATAACAGATATGATTACAGGGAAACAGGCAATGAAAACGTAATTACAGCACCGTTGTCATTGCGGATGGACATCTGTATGGAACCTTTACTGTAGTAGTACAACCGCAGACAGGTGTTCAGCAGGCCTATGTGCCCGTTGGATTCCTCTGTGGAGACCTTGCCGGCATTTATATCATCTATACGCTGGCGGAGATTCTGAAGTATTTCTTCTGAAAAACCTGTGCCATTATCATGGACTTCCAGAAGCAGGTTTTCTCCCGAAATTTTTCCTGTAATGGTAAGTACACGCAGTACATTTATGCCGTCATAGCCATGAGTCAGTGCATTTTCTACGATGGGCTGCAGTGTCAGCTTGGGTACTTTGATATCCTGCAGGTCATCCGGTACGTCAATCGTGTATTCCAGGTTTTGTTCGTAGCGTGCCTTAGCCAATGTCAGGTAATTGCGGACATTTTCGATTTCATCCTGCATTGTGGCCGTGCGGGAGCGTGTATCCATGGCATAGCGGAGCATAGAGGCAAACTGGTCGCAGATCTCAATGACATCAAAATTTCCGCTCTCCATGGATTTGGCAGATATGATATTGAGCGTATTGTATATAAAATGTGGGTTGATCTGTGCCTGAAGGGCGCTGAGCTGTGCCTGCAGGGCGCCCTCACGCAGCGCCAGCTCACGCAGTGTATTGTCACGCAGGCGGAGCATCATGCTGTTATATGTCTGTTCCAATATGTGGATCTCATAATCGCCGGAGGAAGTAACAACATTCATAAGCGCCTGCGTTGTGGACGGATTTCCCGGCAGTACACTCTCAGCAGGCATCTGGCGGACTTTTTTTGTCAGACGGCGGATGGAGCGTGTCAGACCAAAGGCGATCAGGGTGATAAGTGCGATAGCAGGCAGCATAATTAACAGGGCACGCCGCATGATTGAAGTTCGGAGATCTTTATTTCGCAGAGCAGCATAGTGGCTGTCCTGGATAATATAGAGGTTTAACCCGAGTGACTCTATTCTGGTATGAAGCACTTCCAGCTGTGTATTATTTTCAGGGTCTGTCCATTCCTGCATACTTCCGGTCTGCATATCCATAGGAAGAGGGTATACCTGGCCTGTGCTGGAAAACAGGAGAGAGCCGTCATCAAAGACGGCCTGTACTTCTACCTCATCCACGTTGTCAACAAAATTCATAATGTGGCTTAAAGTGCTTTGTTCATTTAAGATAGAGATATAGCCCAGCATATTTCCACGGTAATAAACCTGCTGAACGATTCCGTATACCAGCATATCCTGGCGGGTACTTAATTCGTCTGACTGGGGAGACAATATGTAATAAGGGATGTCTGTGCCCGCTGGAGGTATCTCACCCAATGAGTTGTAAAGACGGTATAGTTTTTCGGAAGTACTGGAGTGCTCCTGGTCTTTATCAATCAGACTGGTGATGTACAAACCATTTGGGGAAATAAAGCTGACACGGTAAAAACGCTCAACCAGAGGCGACTGATAGAGCTGCTGAAGGGCTGCCATGCGGGCTGCGTTTCCCACTTTCTGATCTTTGCTGTCATCACGCACAAATTGGTTGAGGGCAGCCATGAACGATGTGTTGCCGGTGAGTTCGTTCAATGTGAGAGACATCATGCGGATCTCCTGTTCCAGATCCCTGGAGATGGTAGCGCTCATATTCATGAAGCGTGACTGTGTATAACTCCTGGCGCCGTCCAGCGAGATTTGTGTAGTGTAGGCTGAAAGCATCAGAATCGCAGCTGCCATAATTACGGAAAATAAAAGTGTCATTTTGAGACTCAGCTTCATATCATTCACCATCCTGTCATATCGTGTTTTTTATTATCACATTATAGCACAGCAGCTGTCCGGTGATAAGGGGAGGGAGATATAAATATGGCACTGTGTCTGATATTCCTGCTTGGTGTGCCGGATATTTATGTTTTACGGCGGCATGCTGGATTTATGCAAATAAATGTGTAAAATCTTTTCGTGTTCTCTTTGGCATACTGCGCTATAATAAAAATAACAAAAGGGGAGTAATCAGGCCCTATATAATTAAAGGAGGAGAAATTACTATGAAGAAAAGCATTTCCCTGTTAATGGCGTTAACCTTGGCCCTGGGGGCAGGCAGTACCTCACTCGCGTACTCTGATAAGAATCTGGAAGCACCTAAGGCATCCGATGTAGTCATCGACGGAGATTTAAGCGAATGGGATACGAGTAAGTTTTTACGTATCGATTCTGAGAACCAGATCATTGATCAGATTGAGCACTGGGACGGTGTGGAAGACTGTTCCATGGATATCTACGCTATGTGGGATGAAGAAAATCTCTACATCGCGGCAACTATCTATGACAAAGATCCGTTTGTCTATCGTGAGGGATTTCCGCTGGACGAGCTGGATGCCATTATTTTGTTTTTGAGCACAGACCCGGAGGCGGATCCGGAACGAACAGAGTACAGCGCAACAGACTGGCGTATTGTTCAGAGTACTGACAAGTATGATTTCTTTAACTATGTGGACAGAGACATGATTGCAGATAATCAGGGCTACGAGACACAGGGTGAATATGGCGATGAGCTTGTTTTTGATGATTATGAAGCTGTAGCCGTGGCTGATAAGGAAATTGGCGGTTGGATCCTGGAGAGCAAGATTCCTCTGCATAACCTTTCCAATGATAAGATCGCACAGCTGAAACCTGAAGCAGGTATGACTGTTGGCTTTGATTTTTCTATTCTGGATGTTGACCTGCCCTGCCCTGGAATTCACAGTCTGCGCATGCAGTCATCAGCAGACCTGACAGGCAAGGACCGCAAGCCGGAAATGTATGATGTGGACAATAATCCCAGCCTTTGGGGAAGTATGACATTTACAGAATAAGGGAACTACAAATGTAACTGTGAAGGTACTGAACAGTTATCTGCAAAAAAAATTAGGAGGAGACTGTGAATGAGACTTAGAAAACTCTGCGCTCTGGCGTTGACAGGCATGCTGGCATTGAGCGCTTTCCCTATGAACAGCGTGGAAGCAAAAGGGGAAAAATTAAATGCCGATGATATGGATATCCCGGCGATATTGGAAAATACCGAGGAAGACGGTACGGTCAATGTATACCACTGGTGGACAGCAGGAGGAGAAAAGGACGCAATTGAGAGCGTTGTCCAGGGCTTCTCGGATGCTTACGGTGAGATAAAGGCAAAATCAAATGCGATTCCCGGAGGCGCCGGAGGCGCAATGGTAATGAAGGTTAAGGTTCTGCAGCAGGCAGGAAAGAGCCCGGAGACCTTCCAGGCACATCCCGGACAGGAGATTGAACCATATCTGAATTCAGACTTGCTGCTGAATCTCAATCAGGTGTGGGATTACGCAAACCTCGCTGAGCGGGCGCTGCCGGGACTGGAAGACTTGTGTACGGCTTCAGACGGCAATAAATATATTGTGCCGATCGGTATCCACAAATCAAATGTTATTTTTTACAATATTCATGTGTTTGAGAAATATGGTATTGAAATACCGGATCATGAGAACATAACCTGGGATGAATTCTGGTCTATCTGTGACCAGCTTGCCGCTGCTATGCCGGACGGGGAATATCCGCTGGATCTGGGCGACCGCAAGGGCTGGCCGGCCTGCCAGGTTTTTGAAGATATCATGCTGGGAACAGACCCGCAGATTTATGAAGACTTCATCAACGGAAACTATAATGTAGAAGACGTGACGAATGTACTTTCTACCTATGCAAAAATGATGAATTATGTGGCTCCTGACCATTCCAGCCGTGACTGGTATGAGACTTCAGGACAGGTGGTTGCCGGTACATATGCAATGCAGATTATGGGAGCATGGATGCAGCCGCTGATGACTTCTATGGGCCAGGTTTACGGTGAGGACTATGGCGTCTTTACATTCCCGGGGACGGACGGCTGGTTTGGTATGTGTGTAGACGGCTTTGTAGTCAGCAATGATTCCGCGGATGTTGAGGGCGGTCTGCGCTGGGCTTATAACGTATCTACCAATGAGGTGCAGAAATCATTTTCAGGGCTTAAGGAATCTATATCACCTTACAATGACACTCCTGATGAAACCTACGGTGAACTGACTCTGAAATTTAAGAATGAACTGACGGCAGAAGATACAAAGGTATTCCCAAGCTTTACCCACGGCACGGCACTGCCATGGAGCGCGGCTACAAGCCTGCAGACTCAGATTCAGGAATTTGCGACTTCTTCTGATTACGATGCAGAGTATTTCGCTAATAAAATTGTAAATATACTTAAAGAAGCTGGTGTGAAAGGAGAGTGGAATCTTGTTGACTAATCGTTTAATAAAACGCGGCCTGTCCCTTTTGGGAACAGCCGCTATGACAAGCAGCCTGCTGGCAGGCACAGCCTTCGCTGAAGGTGAGAGCTACGAACAGCCTGTGCTTGACCCTCATGTAAAATCTATTATCGAGGCCGACGGCTACCAATTTATTGACCTGAACGGTAACGGAGAGCTGGACGTGTATGAAGACTGGCGCCAGGATGCCGAAACACGTACAGAGGATCTGGTAAGCCAGATGACAGTCCGTGAAAAAATTGCCCAGATGCAGCATCCTACATATCTGCCCCGCTCGGACGGTAAGGTTCCGTCGTATCTTGAAGAGTGGTGCAATCAGGAAGGCATTGGAATGCTGCTGATCCGTGAGCTGAGCAGCGTGGAATCTGCGGCAACAAATATGAATATGATCCAGGAATATGCAGAAGGCTCCCGGCTGGGAGTGCCGGTACTTGTATCTATGGACTCTGTACACGGCCTGTCCTATGTGTCGGGCGCTACTGTAACAGGCCATAATCTGGCTCTTGCAGCCACACGTGATAAAGAGCTGGTGACAAAGTTGTCTGAGATTTCCCGCGATGAGCATATTGCAATCGGCGTGCGCATGACCCTTTCACCGGAAGCGGATATTGCTTCTGAACCGCGCTGGGGACGTGTAATGGAGACATTCGGCGAGGATCCTGACCTTGTGACTGAGATGGTGACAGCTCAGGTAGTTGCCTTCCAGAATGGTTCTGACGGTCTGAACAGCGGATCGATCGTGGCTTGTATGAAACATTTCCCGGGCGCTGGCCCGCAGATGGACGGAAAAGACACATCCCCGATCATCTCCAGCGAAGAGACACTGAAGACTCATTTAAAACCTTATTATGCCGCTCTGGAGGTTAACGTGGCCTCTATTATGCCGTACTATTCCGTACCGCTGGCATTGGATATGGAAAATTCAGCAATCGGTTCCGCTGCTACTCTGCAGGACCTGCTGAGAGATGAGATGGGATTTGAGGGCATTATCCAGACTGACTGGGGCATGATCTGGGCTATCCAGGAAGCACTGGGCACAATGACAGGAGAAGAAGTTTCTGATGAAGAGGCTATCCTGATTGGTGTTACCCAGAGCCGTGTGGATGGTATCGGCGGCGAATCTATCCGCCTTATTGACCAGATGGAAGAGTTTACAAACGACGGTAAGATTGATGAGGAAATCCTGACAGCCGCTGCAAAACGCATCGTCAAGGCTAAATTTGAGATGGGTGTATTTGAAAATCCTTACTGTGACGTAGATTATGCAGTTTCCTTTGTAGGCAATGAAGAAAGCCAGAAGGTAAACTTAGAAGCAGCCGAAAAGGCTATGACTCTGCTGAAAAATGACGGTATTCTCCCGCTGGATGCTGATGCTGAACAGACTATCCTTGTCTGTGGACCGCGTGCCGGCGATATGGATTCACTTGTAGGCGGCTGGTCTTCCTCACAGGAAGGGCTGACTATTGCAGGTGCGCTGGAAGCTTACGCCGGAGAGAATACGAAAGTTATCTATGAGGCGGAGGATGTAGAAAAGATTACAGAACTCGCTAAGGACGCGGATGTTATCGTGGTGTCAGTGGGTGAACCAAGTTACCAGCATGATCCGCCATGGGGATACGATACCCTGGAGATCGTTGAAAGCCAGCAGGAGATACTTGAAGCTGCAAAGGCCAGCGGAAAACCAATCGTTACAGTGGTTACAGGCGGCCGTCCCTATATTTTAACATGGTGTGATGAAAACACGAATGCGATTCTTGAGGCCTATTATCCGGGAGCCCAGGGCGGTATCGCCATTGCGGAGACTCTGTACGGCCTGAACAATCCAACTGGTAAGACACCAATACAGTTTCCGCGTGACATGGAGTCTGTCAACAGTCAGGAGGGCGATGTTTCCTTCGATCTGGAGAACCCGCTCTATGATTATGGCTGGGGGCTGAGCTACGAAGAGTAAACGATAGGAGGCTCCACCTATGGAACAGATCTTGGAATTTTTTGAGAATTTTAAGTATATGACTTTTTCTGACGGGCGTTTTTGGATAATTTGCGCCGTGCTGGCGGCCGTCATTATATGTTACCAGCTGCTGAAGCGGTTTGCACCAAAGACGGTAGCACCCGTCAGTAAATTCCTTACCCGGCATCCGTTAATCTGGATCTGTATTCCAGCGGCGCTGCTGATCTACTTTGTATATGTCTCTCTCGGCTGGAACCTTTGGGTGTCTGTGTCCGACTGGGAAAACGGCGCACTGGAAGCCAGCTACGGCTGGGGGGGATTCGGCAATTATGCCAAGATGTTTGCCAGTGCTGATTTCTGGCCGTCCCTGAGGAATACACTGCTGCTGTTCAGCCTGATTCCGCTCTGTCTGCTGTTAGGGCTGGGATTGGCCCTGCTGATGGACCAGGGGCTGCGCGGTACATCCGTATTCAGGACACTGATTTTGCTGCCATTTGCCCTTTCATTTGTGGTAACCGGTACTGTATGGGCATACATGTACCGGCCCACAGGCGGGGTTCTGAACTCCTTCTTAAGTATAATCGGGGTAGATGTGGCAGGTGCGATGAAAAACGGTAATCTGATGTGGGCCTCGTCAAATTCGACGATAATGGTCTCCATCATTATTGCGATGGTGTGGCAATTCTCCGGCTATGTGGCTGTTATCTTTCTGGCTGCTATCAAGAATGTGCCCACGAATATCATCAACGCCGCCAAACTGGACGGCGCGTATATGCCCAGTATTTATTTGAAACTTATCATCCCACAGCTTAAAGGTGCGATGGGAAGCTGCATAACTATTCTTGCAATGTATGCACTGCGTTCCTTCGACTTCATCGTCTCACTGGTGGGTTATACCACATCTTCAGCCTGGACGCTGCCTGTCTGGATGTACAACGAGGCATTTCAGAACAACAACTTTGCCTATTCTGCGGCAATCAGCTGTTTCTTACTGGCATTGGTGCTGGTGTTGATTCTGCCGCTGACCTATTGGACGAACAGGAGGAAATAAGATATGCAGAGTAATATGAGTATTGAGCGCTCGAAAGCCGGCCAGGAGGCGCAGACTGTGCGTGTGAAGCCAAAATGGCACATGACGGCGCTGCATGTTGTTTATTACCTTATTATGATTGGATTTCTGATATTCTACATGCTGCCGTTTTGGGGCACTGTAATGACCTCCTTTAAGACAAATAGTGAGGTAATGACTTCCACGCCTATTACACCACCTTCTGTATGGACGCTGGAGGGGTACGCAAGTGCTATGGAGGAACTGGGGCAGCCGCTTCTCACCTCCCTTATGGTTACACTGTTCGGAGCGGCGGGTTCAGTGTTCTTAGGCTCTATCTGTGCCTATGCACTGAGCAAATGGAAATTCAAACTTAACAATGTGTTCTTTGTCGCATTAGTAGCAGCTACTTACCTGCCTTTCCAGGCAATCCTGATTCCGCTGCTGCAGACAATTAATTCACTGGATCTTTACGATAATATTTGGGGGCTGGTGCTGGTACACACGGTATTCGGAATGCCCATGTGTACGGTTATGATGCGAAGTTATTACGCCGATGTGCCTGATGCATTGATTCGCCAGGCAATGATTGACGGCAACGGGATGTGGCAGATTTACCGGAAGATTGTGCTGCCTAACACCATGATTGCCACTATTACGGTGTTCGTATTCCAGTGTACATCTATCTGGAATGAGATGCTCTTTGCACTGGTGCTGGGAGGCTACGATTCCAAGCCGGCTACTATTGCGCTGAATGAGCTGGCAGGTACTATGGCAGCCGAGTTTAATGTGCAGATGGCGGGTTCCCTGATCCTTGCCTTACCGGTGCTTGTGCTCTACATCTTTATGGGAAAATATCTGATTTCCGGACAGATGAGCGGCGCTGTGACGGCATCCTGATGAAAAATTGCGGAGGGTATAATAATGAAACATTCTATTAAAATAGTAACTGCTCTGACAATGGCCGCAGGGCTTGGATTATCCTCTATGCCTGCTGTACAGGCAGAGGAGTCGGCCGCACAGCCCGAATTGGCTGCGCGTGTAAAGAACATTATTGAAGCAGACGGACTTCAGTTTAAGGATTTGAACGATAACGGCCAGTTAGATCCTTATGAGGACTGGAGACTGCCGGCTGAGGAGCGCGCCGACGATCTTCTCAGCAAGATGGATGCAACACAGAAAGCAGCCCAGATGGTGCATCTGACCCTGGTAAGCAGCAAAGAAAGCTGGTTTACCGAGAATAATGTGGGGTTTGCGCTGGTTTATGAGTACATATTTGACAATGCTGCCGAGGCTGCGAAGCGCACCAATGAGATTCAGGAGCTGTCTGAGTCCAGCCCTCTGGGTATTCCGATCATCTTTTCTATGGATACCGAGGCCGGAGCGGCTTTTGTAAGCGATGCGACTTTCCTGCCGGATGAGATTAATCAGGGAGCTGTAAATGACCCTGAACTGGTAACAAAACTAAATACTGTATTAAAGGAAGAGCTGATGGCTGTAGGTGTACGTATGGCGCTTTCACCGGATGCTGATCTGATCACGGATCCCCGCTGGGGCCGCAACCAGGAGTGCTACTCCGAGGACAGCGAGGTGGTACAGAGTTTGATCACAGCTGCTGTCACTGGTCTGCAGGGAGGAAGTGAGCTGACGGGCGAATCTGTCATGGCTACTGTGAAGCATTTCCCGGGTGCCGGCGCACAGACTGATGGTGTGGACGGGACTCCCCTGACTATCCAGGAGGATTCAGAAGAACTGCACCTGGCAGGATTTAAGGCTGCTATAGAGGCAGGCGCTGCCGCAGTGATGCCCTATGGTTATTCTACAGTTCCCTATCTTGGGGGCGATGCAGTTGAAAATTCAGCTGACCAGTCTTCAGCAGTCATGACAGACCTGCTGAGAGGCGAATTAGGCTATACAGGCATTATCCAGACAGACTGGGGCCTCAACTTTACAGGCGCAGCAAATGCAGGTGCAGACATTCTGGGAGGCGCAGGAGTGCGCTCTACCAAACAGCTGGTGGAAGAGGTAGACGAAGAGAGGCTGACAGATGCCTGCCGCCGGATCCTCATTGCAAAATTCCAGCTGGGGATTTTTGAGAATCCTTACGTGGATGAAGACAAGGCAGCAGAAGTCCTGGGAAGCGATGAACACAAAGCGGTAGCAAAGGAAGCTGCTTCAAGATCCTTTACTATGCTGAAATATGAAAATGCCCAGGCACTTGCAGGCCAGAAGGTTGTAGTTGCCGGCAGCCTGGCTCAGGATATCCGTGCGCTGAACAGCGGCTGGACGGCAAAAGAGCCGATTGAGATCCAGGGAACAACTATTTTAGATGCTATCCAGGAAAAGGCCGGAGCTGACAATGTGACATATATTGAAACAGCAGCAGATGTACCTGCGGACCTGACGGGTGTGACTGCCCTGGCGGTAGTTGGTGAAAAGAGCGGCACACACGATCCTGAATGGGGAGCTGATACACTGGAGTTTCCAAAGGAACAGACAGACCTGGTCAATGCCCTGAAAGCCGCAGGCGCAAACGTGGTGGCTGTAGTTGTTATGAACCGCGCTTATGTGATGACACCTGTTGCAGAGGCAGCGGACAGTGTGCTGTTAGTTTACCGTCCGGGTGTAACCTGCGGGGCTGAGGCTGTTGCGGACGCACTCTATGGAGAGACTTCCATTACCGGCAAGCTGCCGTTCCAGATTCCTAAGACAATGGAACAGGTGCTGGAGCAGAGGGAAGATCTGCCAAAAGACATCGATGAACCGCTATATGAGTACGGTTTCGGTATTGATGTGGAATCCTTCGGTGCATAACCGCAGGAATCGCTGCCATTCACAGTTCTGCAAAAACGCAGTTCTGTGGAGGGCAGCCAGAAAAACTCAATAAGAGAGGAAAGGTGACCATATGGCTTCCATTACGATTAAGGATATGAGTGTATCCTACAATAAAGGAAAATCCTATGTGTTGGACAGGTTGAACCTGGACATAAAGGATGGTGAATTTTGTGTATTTCTTGGCCCCTCCGGCTGCGGTAAATCTACAGCCATGCACTGCATAGCAGGCCTTTTACATCCGGCCAACGGCGAGATACGCTTTGGTGATGAAGTAATGACTTCTGTCAACGGCAAGAAAAAAGATAAGACTTTTGTTCCGCCTCAGGAGCGCAATATTGCTATGGTATTTCAGGAGTATGCGCTTTATCCAAATATGACCGTGCGGGGGAACATGTCCTTTGCCCTTAAAACAAAGAAAGCGGCTAAGGAGGAGATTGATAAACGTGTTGATTACATGGCAAAGATGCTCTCCATTGAAAACCTGCTGGACCGCCGTCCGGCAGAGTTATCAGGAGGACAGCGCCAGAGGGTGGCGCTGGGACGCGCTCTGGTGCGTGATCCCCAGGTTTTCCTGCTGGATGAGCCTTTAGGCAATCTGGACGCGAAGCTGCGGGACCAGGTGCGTTATGAACTTAAAAAGATTCAGGAGCAGCTGGGTATCACAACTATCTATGTAACTCACGACCAGACTGAGGCTATGACTATGGCGGATCACATCGTGCTGATGAAGGACGGCCATATCATGCAGCAGGGTACGCCCAACGAACTGTACGATCATCCTGTCAATGAGTTTGTCGCAGGCTTTTTGGGAACACCCCAGATCAATATTTTTCCATGCGATGTCAATGAAGGGATACTGGATGGGGGCGCATTCCGGCTGAAGATCCCAGAGTGCTTTAAAGAATGCCTGGCGCCATATAAAGGAAAGAAAATCGATTTGGGCATCCGCCCTTCAGATTTTGAACTGGCAAAGGATGGCGCAAATGCCATACCGGCCCATGTGGATTCCATTGAACCGCTGGGTGATGCCTATCTGATTTATGTACATGTGGGCGAAAAGGTGATCGTGTTTAAGTATACGGGAGAGAATGCTCCCAAGGAAAAGGAACTGCTGCTCGTGCCAAATATGGCAAAGCTGCACCTGTTCAATCCTAAGACACAGGAACGTATTAATAAATAAATAAATATACCCGCGGCGCGCGTTTAGCACGGACCCGAGCAGCGCGCAGATCAGATACCCCGCAGCAGGCTAGCAAGCTGCGGGGTTTCTGGCTACCGGGAAATTTAAAAAAATTTGTTAGATAGTGGGAGGAAGCCATATGGATGAAAGGAAAGAATTGCTGGAAGTATTGTCCGAAATCCGGGAGGATGTGGATTTTGAGGACGAGACAGAGCTGGTAAGCGGCGGGATAATTGATTCAATTGATTTGACGCAGATTATAGCCGCGCTTGATGAAACCTTTGACGTACATATTACCACCGGAGATATAGAGCCGGAGAACTTTAACAGTGTGGATGCTATGCTGGAACTGATTCACAGCTGTCATATGGAGAGATAATGAGAAATGTATTGGATTGGCTGGATGCAGCTGCTAAAGAGGCGCCGCAGTCAGCAGCTTTTGACCAGCCGGATATGGGGATAACCTGGGGGGAATTTCAGAAGAGGGCGCGGGAGATAGGTTCGTTTATCGCCGGGCGCCTTCCGGCACAGTCACCTGTTCTTATTCTGATGGAAAAAAGTCCTCTGTGCATTGCGGCTATGCTGGGCGCTGTATATGCAAACTGTTTCTATACGCCTGTGGACTCATCTATTCCTGAAGCGAGAATGCAGATGATCGTTTCTGTTCTTCAGCCTGGCATGGTACTGTGCGGCGGCCGTTTTAAAGAAACTGGACTCAGGCTTATGCCGGAAAACACCGTCTGTGTGACAGATGATATTCCTCATCAGATTGATATGCCTGTACTTGTTAAGAGGTCTGAGGAGCATATTGACAATGATCTGCTGTATGTGTTGTTTACAAGTGGCTCCACAGGTGTTCCAAAGGGTGTGGCCATCACCCACCGCAGTGTGATTGACTACATAGAATGGGCCTGTGAGGCTTTGTGCCTGCCTTCTGGCTGCCGGTTTGCCAGTCAGGCTCCGTTTTACTTTGATAATTCGGTACTGGATATATATGCCACTATGCGGATGAAGGGCAGTCTTTACCTGACTCCCAGGGTTGATTTTTTATTTCCTAAGAAGCTTATCAAAACACTGGAACAGGAGAAAATCGATACGGTGTTTTGGGTTCCGTCAGCTCTGACTGCACTTGCCAATTCCGGTGTGCTTACGCCGGGATGTCTGCCGCAGCTTTGCCGGGTGTTCTTCTGTGGTGAAGTTATGCCCTGCCGCACGCTGAATATGTGGAAAAAGGTTCTTCCTGAGGCGGATTATGTGAATATGTACGGGCCTACGGAAATTACGGATGTGTGTACCTGGTACAGGGTAGACCGGGATTTTGCAGATACAGATAATCTGCCTGTGGGCCGCCCGTGCGCCAACACCAGGATACTTTTGATCGACGGAGAAATCTGTGTTGGAGGAACATGCTTGTCTCCCGGTTATTATAATGCACCGGAAAAGACGGCGGAGGCTTTTGTGCAGAATCCGCTCCGGCCACAGATTCCGGAGATAATCTACAGGACCGGCGATATGGGGGAATTAAACGAAAGAGGAGAGTTAATGTTTCTTGGGCGGCGTGATATGCAGATCAAACGAAGCGGATACCGTATTGAGCTGGGCGAGGTAGAGTGTGCGCTGAATTCCTTATCCGGTGTTTTGCTGGGCTGCTGCTATTACGATGCATCACGGGAACGGATTGTAGGAGTCTATACAGGCAGTGCAGATGAAAAAACAGTAAGGCTGGAGATAAAAAAGATTCTGCCAAAGTATATGATTCCGGATGAATGGCATAGGCGGGAATTCCTGCCCAGAACAGGAAGCGGAAAAATAGACCGCCTGCAGGTCAGACGGGAGGTTGAAGATGAATATTCTGTCATTTGAATTCCTGGTTTTCATAATGGCGGTATTGATAGTCTATTATGTGCTGCCGTTAAAATTACGCTGGCTGGCGCTGCTGGCAGGCAGCGCTGTTTTTGTTTCAATGTCCGGCTGGGCAGGTGCTGCGCATATGACGGTGATTGCGCTTTGCGCCTGGCTGGGCGGACTTGCGCTGTCTGCCCTGAAGCAGCGTGAAAAGCAGCTGCGCAAGGGTGGTGATGAAGGCTCCGGGGAGCGTGCTTCTGCCTGTGTAACCCGGCAGAAATTGCTGTTGGCATTCGTTCTCATAATCGATATCGGCGCCATGGTATTCATAAAGTATGAACCGGCCGTGGCAGCCTGGATGAACGGGCTGACGAAGGGGAAACAGATGATCCCCGTGTGGGAGCTGGCAGTGCCGCTGGGGCTGAGCTATTTTACATTCCAGTCAGCCGGCTGGCTGATTGATATCTACCGGGGAAAAGCCCAGGCTCAGCGGAATCCTCTGAAGGCCTGGCTGTTCGTGGGCTATTTCCCCCAACTGGCCCAGGGACCTATCTCCACCTGGAAGGAGCTGGGGGAACAGCTGCTGACGGGACACCGGCTGGAACCGGTACAGTTCGTATCAGGGTTTCAGCTGATGCTGTGGGGATATTTCAAGAAGATGGTTATCGCAGACCGGCTTGCCCCCACCACTGCAGCCCTTCTGGGAGAGACAGGTTCCATGCCGGGATGGATGGTTTTGGGCGGCGTAGTTCTCTACATGCTGCGCTTATATGCTGACTTTTCCGGAGGCATGGATGTAGCGCGCGGCATATCGAGAATGCTGGGTATAGAGCTTCCTGAAAATTTCAGGCGTCCGTTTTTTTCAAAGAGTGTGGCAGAGTACTGGCGCCGCTGGCATATTACATTGGGGGCATGGTTCCGTTCATATCTGATGTATCCACTGACTACCTCCCATGCCGGGATTGCCCTGGGACGCAGGGCGTCTAAGGTATTTGGAAAGAAAACCGGACGTGTGATCCCTACAGCTTTGGCAACGCTTCTGATATTTGTGCTGATTGGAATGTGGCACAGCGCCAACTGGAACGCTTTGGTTTATGGGGCATATTTCGGCCTGGTAATGGCTGCGTCAATCCTGCTTCAGCCTCTTTGGAAAAAAATGAACAGTGCTTTTCACCTCCAGGGAGAAAAAGCAGGCGTAAAAGCGTTTTGCATGGCTCGTACCTGGGTGCTGGTGCTGGCAGCGCAGTTTTTTGCGTTCACGTCCAGCCCCCGGCAAGGGCTGTCTCTGTTAAAGCAGAGCTTTGTTAACTGGGATTTCTCCCATTTTGCAGAACAGATGACGGCAATTATGTCAGTGCGGGAATGGGTGATCGCCGGTATTGCCATGGCTGTATTACTGTTGACGGATATCTTATGTGAACGGGGGATTGACCTGTGCGGCAGGCTCGCTAAGGCGCATATCTGGGTGCGCTGGCCGGTGCTTCTTTTGCTTTTGATGGCAATACTCATATTTGGCATGTATGGTGTGGGATATGACAGCACGGCCTTTATGTATACACAGTTTTGAGAGAGACAGCATCATAATTGAGGCAAGAAAGTTTCATAATGAAGGGAGAAGGCATTATGGAGGAAAAAACAGAAAGCCGGCGCAGAGTATTGGTTTTTTTCTGGCTGCGGCTGGCAGGGTTTGCGGTGATAGCGGCCCTGATGCTGAGCTATGCTACTTATGTGCTGACACCGAAGAGTGATTTTGGAATATGCAGTATGATTAACATGTACCGCCAGCCTGAGGACAGCGTGGATGTGCTGGCGGTGGGGACCAGCCTTACTTATGCAGGGATCAATACAAATGTGCTGTGGTCGGAATTTGGCATTGCTTCCTACAATCTCTGCAGCGCGGAACAGCCCTTCTGGGTCAGCTACTATACCATCAAAGAGGTTTTAAAGACCCAGCATCCCAGAGTGATCCTGCTGGATGCAAAACCTTCTATCTATGAAAGGGATTATACTAAGAGGGGGAGGACGATCCTTTCTACCTACGGTATCCGGGGTCTGGAAAACCGTATGGGAGCCATTATGGCCTGTGTAGAAAAAGATGCGGCAATGGGTTATATCCTGGGGCTTCCTGAGGTACACAGCAATTATGAGCGGGTAAAGTTGAATGATTTTGTATTTCCCCCGGATAACGGCGGGCGCGGCGTGGACTGGAAAGGGTACATTGAGATGGACGAGATTGAGCATCATCAGCGTCCTTCTCTGGTTTTAAACAGTGTCCGGCGGAACATGAACGACAGGGAAGAAGAATACGCCCGGAAAATTTTTGAAATGTGCCGGGACGAGGAAATTGAGCTGATGCTGATTGGCATACCGAACCCTGATTATGCGGTTGACCATATGTATTATAATGCACTGTGGAGCATTGCCGATGAATATGGGATTGGCGGGATTAATTATAACACTCTGGATGAGCGTTTTGGTCTGAGGTTTTCTTCCGATTTTGCCGACTGGCAGCATCTGAACGTAAAGGGCAGCATGACTTTTTCACGAAAACTGGGGGAGGATCTGAAAGAACGGTACGATCTGCCTGACAGGCGCGGTGATGCAGCCTATGTATCCTATGAAAACTGTGCAAAAGACTGGTACGACAAGTATCCTGATTTTAAATCATCAGGGATGAAAGGAATGTGATGAATATGTTATCTAATATGTTAGAATATTTGGAATTAACGGTAAAGCGTGTGCCGGACCGGGTGGCTTTTTATGACGACCAGGAGTCTATGACATTCGCAGAGCTGGAAGATAAGGCCGGGCGGATAGGGACAGCCCTTGCACTGTCAGTGCTTCCGTGTTCTCCTGTGGCGCTTTTAATGGACAGCCGCAGTATAAACAATATTCCGGCCATGTATGGGGTGCTCTGTGCAGGAGGCGCCTATGCGCCTCTGGACATCAGCATGCCGCCAAAACGCCTGGCCCAGCTGCTGGGCCTTCTGGAGCCTAAGATGATCCTGGCAGATGAAAAGGGGGAGAAGGCTCTGGAGGCGCTGGGACAGGTGGAAATTCCTGTACTGAGCTATGACAATGCAGTCCGGACGGAAACAGACCATGAGCTGCTGAAACAGATACGTAAAAGTACCAGTGTCTATGATGCCATGTCCATACTGTATACAAGCGGTTCTACGGGAGTGCCCAAAGGTTCTGTCCAGACACATTTCAGCTATCTGCACTGGACAGAGGCAACAATTGAGGTCTATGGCCTGGATGAGAATGTGGTATTTGGCAATCAGTCTCCATTTTTCTATGCAAATTCTATCATTGACATTTTTCCGCCGATCGCCCTGGGAGCTACCGTTTATCTGCTGCCCTCAGGCGTGCTGACTTTTCCGAAAAAGTTCATCGAATGCCTGAACAGCCACCATGTAACGGAACTGACAATGACTCCATCCAGTTTTGTGGGGGTAGCAAATGCGGGTGTTCTGGATAAGAACTGTCTGCCGGAATTGCGCTATGGCATCATGTCGGGCGAATCCATGCCGTGGGAGCCGCTCAAGGTGTGGATGCAGGCTGCTTCAGGTGCGGATTGGTGGCATTTTTATGGCTCTACAGAGATGTTTTCTGTGGCGGTTGGCAAAGTAGAAGGAGAGCCAAGGCAGGGAGAGCCTTTGGCAGTGGGCAGGCCCTTTTCACAGGTACATATTTTGTTTGTGGATGAAAAGGGAAATGAGGTTGATAATGGAGTGCCCGGAGAGATGCTGGTTTCAAGCCCCTGGATTGCTGCAGGCTATCACCGGGATGCAGGACGGACACAGGAGGCGTGGATCGATGACCCAATGGACAGGGGATGGCATGAACGCTTTTTCAGGGCAGGAGATCTTGGTTATTTCAGGAAGGATGGCCAGCTGGTGGTCACAGGAAGGCGTGACACACAGATTAAGCACATGGGCTACCGAATGGAACTGGGAGAGGTGGAGGCGGCGCTTCGCCGTATACCTGGCTGGCGGGATGGCTGCGTGCTCTTTCATAAGCCAACCGGAAAAATCTGGTGCTTTTTTACCGGAGAATTAAGAGATCAGCAGCTGAAACAGGGTCTGAAGACTCGTTTGGCCAGATATATGCTGCCGGATGTTTTTGTCCATCTGGATGAAATGCCGCATACGGCCAGTCTGAAGCTTGACCGGGCCGCATTGACGGCTATGATGGAAGTGCATGAATAACAGTATAAGGCCAAACTGCAGCTCTTACTCTCCTGTTGTCCATTGAGACGGTGTTTTTCCTGTATATTGGCGGAAGACCTTGGTAAAATAGGAAGAATCTTCATAGCCTACACAGGCGGCCACGTCCCGCAGGAGCAGGTCAGGTTTTTCTAAAAGCAGCTGCATGGCGGCCTCCATGCGGCATTTAGTCAGAAATGCATTGAAAGTAGTGTTGCTGTACTTGCGGAAGAGGCGGCTTAAGTAGGTCTGGGAAATGCCGATTTCATCGCAGACACTTTGCATGCTCAGAGGCTGTACATAGTTTTCCCGGATGTATGATATGGCATAATCGTAAAGCTCTTGTGTTGACATTTTTCTGTCACGCGCTCCGCCGTCTTCAAACAGGATTGAATAAGTTCCATCCATCAGATCTTCATAGGAATTGGTGCAGTGGATCAGATTGTCGAAATCGTGAAGAATTTCATCCAGACGGTTGCAGACCGGCTGGTATACGGCAGCTATCTGGTGTATGATTTGATGTCCCATATGCCAGACCTGCCGCTGTGGTGTATTTGCGTGTTCCCAGGTGAGGGCCAGTGAGGAGAAGTAATCCTTGATCATACGTGTTTTGTCGAAAGATATAAAATAGGTGAGCTGCTTAAGGTCAGAGGCTGGCAGTTTAATTATTTTTGGGGTGGACCCTCCGGTGAACTGCATGATCTGATGTTTGCCTATAATCGTCCTCTGATAGATCATATTGATAGCAGGAGTTATAAAACTTGTGAGTTCTTCTATTGGACGGAGAACAGGTGTATACACGGCGGACCAGGTGGAAAGATTGCCATACATAGTCATATATACGCTCAGCTGAGAGAGGAATTCGTCAACGCCCCTGTCTTCTGCAATCAGGATGCGTTCATCGTCATCCCGGCCACGCAGCACGTAGAAATTTTCGTTAGCAGGCAGAATCAGAGAAGTTGCTCTTAACGACTTAGGCAGTGCCATATCCAGATTTCCCCAGCGTATATAGGCAAAGCGATAGCTGTTTCTGCCATAGAGGCGCTCTACATTCTCTTTGCTGCAGGGCTGTCCGCAGGCAAGGGCCGGAAGAATGGAGGCTGAGAGATCCATGTTTTCAGTCTCGAGCTTTTCCTGGATAGACTGCAGTATGGCGGCCATTTTTGTTACGCTGATTGGTTTGAGCAGATATTCGTCTACTCCGGCCTGGATTGCGCCCTGGGCGTACTCGAATTCACCGTAGCCGCTTATGATGACAATATGTATATTTGGCTGCATTTTACGTGCAGTCTGTGCAAGCTCAATGCCATTCATACCGTGCATACTGATATCTGTCACCAGCAGATCTACCGCCTGCTTTTTTAAAAAATTAAGTGCCAGTTCTCCGCTGGATACCGTCCCCACAACCTTGAAAGCCTGGGAAAAATGCTCAATTATGGAGCTTACAAACCGCAGGGCAGGGAATTCATCGTCTACAATCAGTACGCGATACATGAGTACACACTCCTTTTCATATTTTTTATTAGTATAGCATAGAAAATGAGAAAATTCAGCATAGTACTTATTTTTCTTGTCAATTGTGCCGGATATTTCTATGGTATAGCTGATTGGTTCCAAAAATCATGAACTGAGCATTTGATTTTTATATTTCTTATGTTTTTATTTTTGTACAATGTAAGTATATTTATTAATGTAGAAAGTTTGATTTCTGCAGTAAGGAAGGAGTAATGGATATGAAAAGAAGACCTAAATTATCTTTGATGCTCGTACCCGCTTTATTAATGACTGGGGTGGGGCAGACTGCCTTTGCCGAGGATTCGGCAATCAAGGAGAGCGCATCCGGCTTTTTTTACATTGAAGCTGAGAATGAGCGTCCGCGTCTGAGCGCTGCGTCCGCCGATAAGTTTATTGAGGTGGATGGAGAATGGTTCAAAGACATGAATGGAAATGGTGAACTGGATGCTTACGAAGACTGGCGTCTGAACTCAGAGGAACGTACAGCCGATCTGCTGACTAAGATGAGTCTCCAGCAAAAGACAGGTACTTTATCATTCGGAGGTATTGGAGGCAAGAACGGCATTACCGTGACGGACTTCTCATCTGATGATCTGTCTACCGGACAGACGGGGGTTTCATTTATCAAGCCGGACAGTGAGCAGATGAATAACGACACGGATAGCTACATTACTGTAGACGGTGTGGTATATGCGCCTGTGGCGTACCAGATCAAAAATATGTATGAGACTACTATGATTGCCGCCATGACTGGAATGCCAAAAGACCAGCTGGATGTGCTGAATAAGATCCAGTCCATTGCAGAAGACACCGAACTGGGAATCCCGGTAGTATTCTCCGGAGACCGTACATATAATACCTGGGGCGGTATGATTGATGCTGCGCATTACTCTTTCGGCGTAGCCCGTGACGAAGATCTGCTCTACAATCTGTACAGCGAGTATGCCAAAGAGTCAGTGGCGCTGGGGTATCATCAGGTGTTCCACGGATATGGAAATGAGATTGGCTCCTTCTATGGCGACGATCCGGAGTATATCGCAAAGATGTCAGCCCTGGAAACAAAAGCCTATGAGGACAATGGTTTTAACAGCCATTCCAAGCACTTTATCGCCCGCGGCGGCCGTAACAGCTATGCTAAAGCAAAATCCCCCGCTGACCTGATAGACAGCTGGATGATAGGCTGGAAGGCTGTTGTTGATGCAGGTACTCAGTGGGTTATGACAAATAATGCGGAAGGACGTACACCGGGCCTGCAGGGTTATACAGACAAAGAGACTTATAAACTTCTGCGTGAGGATTTGGGTTATAAAGGCATTATCTGCCTTGACTGGCCGCTGTCTGCTTCCTCTGTGATGAATCTGACAGGAGTGACAACAGACGGAATAGATATCTCTACTTTATCTCTTGGAGAAAGATATACTTTGATTCTGGACGTCGGCATTGATATGTTCAGCTGCTACAGCATGACTCCAGGAGTTGAAATTAACGATGTAGATGAGGCAGTGACTAACTGTTACCATCCGGATGCCATTATCGCTGAGATTGAAGCCGGTAAATATGCGGAAGAAGATCTTGATGTACATGTGGCACGTGTCCTGAAAAATAAATTTGATCTTGGTATTTTCGAAAATCCATACAGGGATTGGGAAGAGGCTCTTGTTGTATTAGGAGATGCAGCAGCTGGTTCTGTAGATACACTTCCTATGAACAACGAGGATATTAATGCTCTCCGCCGTCCGGAGATTACCGAGATGGAAGAGCAGCTGATGGTTGAATCTTCGATTCTTCTTAAAAATGACGGAATCCTGCCGCTCAGTGCAGATCAGAAGGTATTTGTTGACTCTACTTCAGAACTCGGCAAGGAAAAGCTGACGGCTGCTTTTGCAGAGAAAGCTGCTGTTGTGGAAAGTCTGGGCGAAGCAGATGTATGTGTTGTTGAAGTCAGCAGCTTTAACGATACATATGAGCTGATGATTGAGGATGCACAGGATGCAGGCGTGCCTGTAGTGCTTGTATTTGAAGGCACTAATTCTTCTGAGCCTGAATTACAGCAGTTTATGGATGCCAACGCCCTGCTGATGCAGACTTATAATAATACACCTGACCATGGTTCCTCTGTTGGTTCCTTCTACCGTTATGTGACACCTTCTGTTACTGTTGAAATGCTTTATGGTGAGAAAGAGCCTGCCGGAAAGACATTATTTGAACTGGGCTATGACAGTGACGCCAAGACTATTTCATGGGGGGAGCTGCAGGATGACATCGGTGTGGACAATGCAACCCGTCTGTATATGGCTATGATGGCTAAGCAGAATCCTTCTATTGATATGCCTAACAACCTGGGAGATGTTATTGTGACTACTGATTACGGAATCAGCTATTCCAATCCTGCTGATATCCAGCTTAGCCTTTTGACAGTACCGAAAATGGCACAATCTGTAGATGTAGAGGTTTCTGAGGGTTCTACCAGCACACAGGTTTCTGCTGTAAATGTATCTCCAAAAGCCGGAGAACCTTTTGAAATCAGCTTTGTGGCAGAGAATAAGGGTGGTTCAGGGCTGATTACCGTTCAGGTGATGGACGGAGAAACAGTCGCGGCTGAAAAGGTTATCGGCCTGGCTGAAGGTCAGTTCCGTGTTGTTACTATGGATGTTACACTTGAAGCCGGAGAGCATACAATTACGGTAGGTGACATGAGCGAGACGATTGTTGTGGAATGATTTTAGCAGCATTTGTAACTGATTGGCTTGCAGGAGGCGGGGATTGCCCGCCTCCTTTTTTCTCGGAGGAAAGTATCCTGTCCGGGAGATTTATGGGAGAAATATGACATGAAAAAGACGCTTATACTTTTATTTTTTCTCTTTTTTAATATTTGGGTATTGCCAGCCTCAGCGGAAACAATTACAGTGTCTCCGGATGGACTAAGCCTGACGGAAGCGCTGGCACAGTGCTCTGACGGCGATGTGATCGAGCTTTCAGACGGCGTTTACGCCGAACCTGAGGAAGTTTTTCCTGTGACGGTGACAAAGACAGTGACGATCTGCCCGGCGGATGGAGCGCACCCTGTCATAGATGCCCCGGCATTTCAGGCGGCGATACGGGTGGAGGCTGCAGGTGTTAATCTGCAGGGACTGGATATCAGGATGCGCCGGACCGGGATCTATGCCATAGGTGATGATATGACGCTTACGGACTGCCGGATCAGCCTGGCAGATGAAGAGTGGCGTACATCTTCCTGCGGCATGTGGTGCGGAGGTATTTACCGGATGAAGGTTTTAAACTGTACCTTTGAAGGCTGCGGCATTTCGCTTGCCGGACCTCCTCTGTCGGAGCGCAGCCGGGAGCTGCCGGTACTGACCGGCCTGTTTGAGGTGGGAGAGGATGAGGCTTATTTTACCAGTCATACCATAGAAAATTGTACGGTCAACGGTAAACCGTTATTTTATGCAGTATCCCAGGATACGGTGAATGTGCCCGAGGATGCAGGAGAGGTTATCTGCTGCGGCTGCAAGGAAGTCATTGTGAAAAATGCCGATGTCTCAGATGGCAGCATGGGGATGGTGCTGACCTACAATGACAGCGTCACCATAGAAAATTGTAAGGCGGACCGCTGCGGTGTGTTTGGCATTTATGTGGCAAAGTGTGAGGGCGGTACGCTGCGCGCCTGCAGTACAGAGGGCACCAATCATGGATTGGATATCCGGGCCTGCAGGAATTTCGCACTTATTGACTGTGAAGCTAAAGACTGTGACCAGGGACTCTTCTTCTCCCATGTGGAGGACAGTGTAATGACCGGATGTACAGTCAGCGGAACGGGGCAGGGCTATTTCATGGCGGGAGGAAGCCGAAACGCATTGTGGAATTGTGTGGCCCTGGACTGTGAGAACGGCTATAACCTGCAGAAGGAAAATGATGTGGCGATGACGGGCTGTATAGCTGAGGGCTGTACTGTATGCGGCATCCGCCTGGACTGGACACCGACGGTTCTTTCCGGAAATCAGGTGAGGAAAAACTGGGTGGGCGTCATGTGCTATGGCGATGTGGCATTCGAAATCCTGGATAACACCTTTGAGGACAACGAGGCATGCGGGCTTTATCTTCGGGATATAGCAGGCAGCAGATTTATCGGGAACACGATTACCGGCAGCGGCGTCGACAGTGCAGAGGCGCTGGGTACAATGAACGGGAGCCTGTGGACTGCAAATACACTGGATGTGCCTATGACGGCTGAAGAGGGTATAGACTTTAACTATGTGGAGTGATGACGGGCTATTACTGTTCGCAGCCATTGCTCCATATAGTAACGCCGTGTTGGATTTTCCAGACTCATGTGCAAGATTATCTTGATATTTATTGAGCTTTTTATGATAATATAATAACAACAAGACAACAGGCAGAATAATGCTCTGCTGATGAAAGGAGTATAACATTATGAAGAAGATATTAACTCTGTCCGTCAGTGCACTGGCAGCACTGACATTTGCACTCCCCGTACAGGCGGAGGAAGCATCCCGCCCTGAAATCACAGCTTATAAGGCGGAAGAAGTAACTATTGACGGCAAGCTGGATGAATGGAATCTGGAATCGCCTGCTGTAGTAAAGGATCCCGAGCAGATTATCAGGGATGCAGTGTTCTGGCAGGGAGAGAATGACTGTTCAGCAAAATACTACCTGGCCTGGGATGAAGAAAACCTCTATATGGCAGCCGATGTGACTGAGGATACCCCTCTGGGTGCTATTGAGATGCTGCCCATCGACGGGGAGGATAACCTGAAGCTTTACATATCCACTGATCCGACAGCAGATCCTGAGCGTACAGAGTATGGTACAAACGATTTCCTGGTATACTTTATAATGGATGAGGGATTCTGGGATACAGCTATTGACCGCTCTATGGTACCGAAGGAAGCCCGCCAGCGTTTTGTCAGCATGGGTATGGACGGCGGAGAGAGCGTGCTGGAAGGATATGAGTGTGCAGTAAGTATGACAGCTACAGGCTTTATCTGGGAAGCAGTGATTCCCTGGAGCTGTTTTTCAAATGACAAGATAGAAGTATATGCTCCAAAGGCAGGCGATACGCTTTCCTGTAACTTTGCTATTACTGACATCAGCTATCCGTGTCCGGGTACAGAATATATTCCTCAGCTGGCTTGGAGCGGTACACAGAATATTAATACAGATCCCAGCGAGTGGGGTTCAGTGACTCTGGCGGAATAAGCCAGGCTTTCTGTAAAAATCAAATACAAAACCCGTCAGGTATTGCCTGCCGGGTTTTGTTTCTGCCATAAGCTAACTCCCCAAAGCAGGTCTGCGCTCCGTTTTGGCTGTTACCGGTTCTCTGAAAAAATGGTAAATTTTAGTCATTCTGCTGTGTCTTTATGTATTAAAGTACGTGATTTTCTATATATTGGTGTACTATTTTACAAACGCATACGCCATTGACGTATTGTTCATGACTTCGGTGTCTAAATTTACAATTTATTAACATTGGCTTTGTGGTATGCTTGATACAGCTGGAAAGCAGCTGTGAATACGCTTATATGACGAATACAATTTATAAGAGAGGAGGTTTCTGTGTGGAAAGCACAATATAATGTTGTAATTAATCCAAAAAATCGTAACTATTCAGAAGGTCTGTGCATTTACTGAACAGTTACAAAAAATCTAAAAGAGGGAAAGGGGATTTACATGAAGAAAAAAGTATTATCCACTGCATTAGCACTTATGATGCCGTTTACCTGTGTGACAGGCGTTTACGCGGCAGAAGAACAGCCAGCTGCGGAGACAGCAGAGACTATGGATGAGGCGGCTCAGGCCGAATCGGCAGCCCAGTCTGAAGCTGAATCTGAAGCAGCAGCAGCTGAGGAAGAATTCCTGCAGGGAAATTGCGAATTTTCAGTAATTGAAGCTGATGAATCTACAGGTCAGGCCAAATTGACTTATATGGAAGGAGTTACACCGATCATTGAGGCAGACGGCTTGAAATTTAAGGACATGAATAAGAACGGTGAGCTGGACGTCTATGAAGACTATCGCCAGGATACCGACACGCGTGTTGCGGATCTGATCAGCCAGATGAATGCTGAAGAAGAAGTGGGTCTGCTTTTCTGTGTAAACACACAGTTGGTGGATGCGCGTCATATGGTGCAGGAATATAATCTGACCTGCCAGCTGTTCAATCTGAACGGGACGCCTATCACTATTACAAATACCCTGAACAATCTGCAGGCAAGTGCTGAGGCTGAGCGTCTTGGCGTGCCGATGGTATTTACCTCTGACCGTGAGTACAATGCGTTTGGCGGATACATTGACAAATCACACGAAGGTTTTGGAACTGCCAATGACCCGGAATTAGCTTATGAACTGGCTTCCTATTATGGCAAGGCCATGAGAGCAGTAGGCATTCATGTTACATTCGAGCCATATGCAAATGAAATCGGGGCACAGTACGGAGAGAATCCTGAACATATCGCCAGCATCGTACACGAGGAGATCCGCGGCCTGGAAGAGAACGGCCTGGCTTCCTGTACAAAGCACTGGATCGGACGTGGCGGAGATTCTTCTTTTGGAAAAGCACGTTCTGTAGCTCAGAACTTCGACAACTGGATGGTTGGCTGGGAAGCTGCATTGTCTGCCGGATCTGAATGGGTTATGACAAACTGCGGCGGTACTGGTATTGCCAATACTGTTGATGTAAAATGGGACAAGGAGACAATGAGTTATCTCCGTGATACACTTGGCTTTGACGGCGTTGTAGTCACTGACTGGTGGGGATTGGGCGGAGGCCCGAACAACCCGGGACGTATGAGCGGTATCACAGCAGAGGGCGTAGATCTGGGTGAGCAGACTATCGGCTGGCTGTATAATGAAGCTCTGGCTAACGGAACTGATATGTTTGGCTCAGGCAGTATAAGCTATGACTATTCTGATTGGGAGTCTTCACCTTCAGGCAACTATCCGGGCGCTATCATTGACGGTCTGGAAAGCGGAGAAGTGGAGAAAGCTAATGTAGACCAGGCAGCAACCCGCATCCTTCGGTTCAAGTTTAACAAGGGTCTGTTTGAGAATCCTTATTGTGACGTTGATGCAGCTGTTGAACTTTGTGCCAGCCCTGAATGGGCAGCAAATCCCACAGAAATCACAAATGACGAAGAACTGCGCGCAGCCCGCAATCCTTATGAAGTGGAGCTGACAGAGAGGCTTCAGACAGAATCAGCTGTATTAGTGAAGAATGACAATAACATTCTGCCACTGAGCAAAGATGCAAAGATCTACATCGACGGTTCTAGCACCACAGCTCTTGAGGGATATAAGAAATATATCGCAGACATGGGAGCTACTGTAGTAGACAGTATGGAAGAAGCAGACGTAATCGTTGGTGATTATGGAAAGATTGATGACGCTACTGAGCTCTTCATTGAGGACGCACAGGATATCGGAAAACCGATCGTACTTACAATGAATACTACTAAACCTAATGCTTATGCGCTGGAGAATGCAGACGCTGTTCTGTATCTCAGCTACAGCCAGGCAGCTGACCATGGATCTACAGAAGGCGGTTTTGTAACCGGAACATCTCCATGGATCTACGTTGATATGCTGTTCGGTGAAAAAGAACCGGGCGGAATCATCACAAAAGAAATTGCACGTGATGAAGTAAGCGACAACGACCAGTGGAAGGATCTGGCCGGCGACCAGGGTGCATCTCCTTATGTCCGTCTGATGGTACAGGCTACAATGGAAGATGACGAGAACCATGCATCACCTAATAACTGGGGTGACCCGCTTGTAACTTATCAGTTTGGCATGAGCTATGGCCAGGATCCTGATTTCAAGTATTCTTGTCTGATTCTGCCAACAGTACAGCTTACAGAAGAAGTTGAGAGTGGTTCTTCTACGACTACTCAGACTACACTTGTCAATGAGACAAAGGCAGGAGAACCGTTCTCCGTATACGCTCTGCTGCGCAATAACGGTGCAGATGGTCTTACTACTGTACAGGCTAAAGCCAACGGAGAAGTAGTTGCAGAAAAGATCATGACAGTTGAAGGCGGAAGCTGGCGCGTAGTACAGATGGAACTCACTCTGGATGCAGGCGAGTATACTATCGAAGTAGGTGACCAGACAGGCACAATTACTATTACAGAATAACAGGTTAATTAAGAGTATAGCAGATACCCGGCAGTGCGGCATAGTGCCTTCTGCCGGGTATCCGGCTTTATAGGGAACAGGAGTGAACATGATGAAAAAAATGCTTGGCTGTATATTGACACTGGCTATGCTGCTTGTCCCTGCATTTGAGACAGCGGCTGAAGAGAACAGAGCTGCGGCAACAGTGAACGGCGAGGAGATACTTCAGACGGAACTGGAAAATATGGTCAGTACACTCAGCAGCCGGATGGCTCTGTATGGAATTGAAGCCTCTGATGAGAGTACCACAGAGATCATAAGGTCTTCAGCGCTGCAGGAGCTGGTGGATGATTGTCTGCTGACACAGGATATGACAACACAAGGCTGCTATGACACATCGGATGAGGAAGAATCAGCTATTGAAGCGGCTGCACAGGCTTCATGGGAGAATCTGTCAGAACAGTATGAAAATTACGATACACAGCCGGGCGGGGATCAGGAAGATACAGAACTGACAGCTTCTGAGCGGGCGCAGAATTATCTGAAGGAAAACGGCTATACGCTGGAATACATGCAGAATTATTACCGCAATGCGCTGGCCTCAGAAAAATACGAGCAGTGGCTGATGAAGGATGAACCGGAAATCACTGATGAAGAAGTGCAGGAAGCGTATAAACAGCGTGTTGAGGAAAGTAAAACGGCATATGAAAATGATGTTGAGTCCTTTGAGACAGCAATGGCCAATGGGCAGGAGGTCTGGTACCGTCCGGCAGGATACAGGGCCATTCTCCAGATCATGATAACGGCAGACGGGGATGACGAGAAGGCAAAACTGGAGTCGGTAAAAGAGAAAACAGATGAAATCTATGCCCGATTAGAGGAGGGAGAATCTTTTGAAACCCTGATTGCCGATTATGGTGAGGACAGTTCATTTAATGACGAAAGCTTTCTTGAGACGGGATATCAGGTACATAAGGACTCTGTTTTCTGGGAGGAAGCTTTTGTGGAGGCTGCCTTTGGGGATGATATGCAGAAGAGCGGAGATTACAGCCAGCCTCATGTATTTGGAGATCATGTACATATCCTCTATTATCTGAAGGATGTACCGGACGGCCCTGTGGAGCTTTCAGATGCACTGGCAGCTGCACTCAGGGAGGACATTTACGGAGAACAGGCAAATGTAAAGATGGAGGAACGCCTTGCGCAGTTAAAAGAAGAGGCAGAGATTGTTTACATGGAATAGTATAGCGGACAGAAAAAGTGTTAAATAGAGTAACTGGCCAGATACTGAACAGTTTTTAAATAGTATTGATAAATAGGCATCATTTCGGGTATTTTACTGCAAAATACCTGGGATGGTGCCAGTATTAATTTATTGCGATTAAAAGGGTGGCTGTATGGAGGCAATTAACCTGACAGCTGCATTTTAGTATACTTGATGGAATAAGTAATTCTGTGGTAAGATATAGAAAACTGTATTATCATAAAAATGAATAACTATAAAATATGATATAAATTTAAAGACTGGACAGAAAAATGATTATATACGATGGAATAAAGACAGACTTTTTAAAGAGTGTGGAAGAAGATACGATTGCCGTTGAAATTGAGGAAAATATATATAAAAAAATGAACCGCCGTACAGCAATAAATGAGTTCCGTGCATGGGAAAATTCATTAGAATACATGTATAAGGTTTTGAATGACATGGAGATACCCTCCGATGCTGGTGTGGCTATTGAATACAACATTCCTCAGACCTCAAAGAGAGTGGATTTTTTGATTTCAGGATATGACAGGCAGAACCAGGGAAATGTTATCATCATTGAGTTAAAACAGTGGGATCATCTGGAAGCTGTAGAAAGCCGGGATGCTCTTGTCAGGACATATACTGGAAATGCAATGAGGAATGTAGTTCATCCTTCATACCAGGCCTGGTCTTATGCAACAATGATCCAGGACTATAATCAGTCGGTTCAGCTTCACAATATTTGTCTGCACCCTTGTTCGTATTTACATAATTACAGGCGTCATGAACCTGATGTCATTGATGCTTTACAATATAAAGAGTATCTGGATGATGCCCCTGCATTTACACGCGGTCAGGTAAAGGATTTACGGGGATTTATAAAGAAAGATATTGTCAGAGGCGATGACAGGCAGTTGATTTACGATATTGACCAGGGGAAAATCAGGCCATCAAAAAGTCTTCAGGATTCCATAGCAAAGATGCTGAAAGGAAACCGAGAATTTGTAATGCTTGATGACCAGAAAGTAGTTTACGAAGAGATCCTGTATATATCCAAGCAGTCACAGCATGACGGGAAGAAGCGTGTGATGATCGTAAAGGGAGGACCGGGAACAGGAAAAACGGTAGTGGCTGTTAATCTGCTGGCCCAATTGACTTGTGAAAGCCAGTATTGCCAGTATGTTTCTAAAAACAGTGCTCCCAGAAACGTCTACCAGAAAAAATTAAAGGGATCTGTAAAGAAGGCAAGTGTGGATAATTTGTTTAAGGGTTCGGGTGTGTATGTAGACGCCCGGGAAAATACTGTGGATACTCTCTTGGTAGATGAGGCGCACCGATTGAATCAAAAATCAGGAATGTTTCATAATAAGGGTGAGAACCAGATTAAAGAAATTATTCGTGCAGCTAAGTGCAGCGTATTTTTTATAGATGAAAACCAGCGTGTTACTCTAAGCGATATCGGAAGCGTTGAGGAAATCCGAAAATGGGCCAGGGAAGAAGGGGCACAGATCTACGAACAAAAACTTGTTTTACAATTCAGGTGTAATGGGTCGGATGGTTATTTAGCTTGGCTGGATGACGTGCTGGAAATCCAGGAAACAGCCAATTACGACTTGGAAGGAATTGACTACGATATAAAAATTTTAGACTCTCCGGAAGAGATGCGCCAGATCATTATAGAAAAGAACAGAATATCAAACCGGGCCAGGATACTGGCAGGTTACTGTTGGGAATGGGTGAAGGCTAACAGGAATAAAACAGAGGAACATGATATTAAGATCGGAGATTTTGAGATTAGCTGGAATTTGGAAAATACTACAACATTTGCAATTGATGAAGGTTCTGTTTCAGAAGCAGGCTGCATACATACTTCCCAGGGACTGGAGTTTGATTATGTAGGTGTTATTATTGGCGAGGATATGAGATATGAGAACGGCAGGATTATAACAGATTACACAAAACGAGCCCGTTCAGATCAATCCCTGAAAGGAATAAAAAAACTATATAAAGAAGATCCGGAAAAAGCAAAGCAGCTGTCAGATGAGATAATAAAAAACACGTATAGAACTCTGATGACAAGAGGAATGAGAGGATGCTATATATATTGTGTTGATCAGAAACTGGCCGATTATTTGAGAGAGAGGATAAAATAATGGAAAATTATACAGTACAGGAATTGATGAAAATGGTAAGAGATTTTTGTGAGGCTCGTGACTGGGATCAGTATCATAATCCTAAAGATCTGGCTATAGGCATATCTACGGAAGCTAATGAACTCCTGGATATTTTCAGATTCAAGTCTGATGAGCAGATGCGGGCTATCTTTGACTCTCCGGCCAAGAGAGAACATGTGGGGGAAGAACTGGCTGATGTATTGTTTTTTCTCCTCAGGTTTGCCCAGATGTATGGACTTGATCTAAAAGAAATACTGGAGGACAAGATTATAAAAAACGATAAAAAATATCCTGTTGAAACATCAAAAGGAATGAATGAAAAGTATAATGAATAAACGGATATGCGGCTATTCCGTTAAATATTACAGTAGTCACATAGTATAAGGCTTTGATAAAAAGGCAGTGGGCATCATTTTGGGCGTTTTTTACTTAATGTCTAAGATGATGCTTTTTTATTAGAATTAGTACAAAAATCCCCATTAAAAATAAAAAATTGAAGATACCCTGAGCCACCTCCACATGATACACTGGAAGTAAAAAGAAAACGGGAAAGATGCAAAGGAGAATGATATGGGGCATCATTTTTATCTTACGAAACCGGCAGCGGATTGGCAGATGGGATTTCCGGTGGGAAATGGAAGGCTGGGGATGACACAGCAGGGAGGAATAGACGAGGAGAATCTGCTGATAAATGAGGAATCCCTCTGGTACGGAGAATGGAGAGGAAGGGAAAATCCTCAGGGGAGTGAGGCGCTTGGAGAGATAAGGAGACTTTTGAGGGAGGGAGCTGCAGAGGAGGCACAGCGTCTGGCAAGGATGAGCCTCACAGGAATTCCTAAATATATTAATCCCTATCAGCCGGCAGGCGAGGTGCGGCTGGCTTTCTGGTATGGGCGGAAAAAAGGGAAAGTCAGCTGTTACCGCAGGGACCTGGATCTGGATAAAGCTCTGTCAAGTGTGGAGTATTTTGCAGGGGAGACATTTTTTAGAAGAGAGTGTTTTGCGGATCTTTTTTCAAATACTATATGCATCCATTTGTCCTGCAGCCGGCAGGAGCTGTCATTCCAGATGAATCTGAACCGCCGGCCTTTTGAAGAAAGGGGAGGAAGAACAGAGGAAGGGATATTGTATTTGGCGGGCGGCACGGGTATACGCTATGTGCTGGCTGCACAGATCGGGGAGACGGATGGAAAAGTTTCTGAGGCAGGAGATATTGCAGCAGTGGATGGAGCTTCCAGTGCAGTTATTTATGTCACCGCCGCCACAGATTATGAGGGCGGTGATCCTATGGAAAAATGTAAGGATAATCTGAAAAGGGCCGGATCTCTTACTTATGAGGAAAAGAAACTGAAGCATGAAAAAGAGTACCGCTCCTTATATAATAAAATGTCACTTTCTTTAAACATGGATGAAAAAAGGCAGGAGCTTCCGGCGGATGAACTTTTACGAAATGGAAGCACGGCTGAACTTTCAGAGCTTCTGTTTGCCTATGGAAGGTATCTGCTCCTGTCCAGTTCTTATTATTGTGCCCTTCCGGCGAACCTGCAGGGAATCTGGAACGGAAGCTTTATACCTCCCTGGGAATGTGCCTATACTATAAACATTAATCTGCAGATGAATTATTGGATGGCAGCCAGGGCAGGCTTATCGGAATGTATCTCTCCGCTGGTGAACCTGGCAGAGAAAATGCTTTCAAATGGGAGAAGGACAGCTAAGCTGCTCTATGGCTGCCGTGGTTTTGTGGCCCATCATAATACGAATCTCTGGGGAGATACGGCCATTGACGGACTGTGGTCTTCTGCATGTATCTGGCCAATGGGCGGAGCATGGCTGGCGGCACAGCTTTATGATATTTATTTGTATAATGAGGAAGAGGAATTATTAGAGAAGACAGTTCTTCCTATGCTGATGGAGACAGTAGAATTTTTCTATGACTATCTTGAAAGACGTGAGGATGGAAGATGGCTGACAGGCCCTTCTGTGTCTCCTGAAAATACTTACAGGACGGCTGATGGGCAGGAAGCTGCAGTCACCATGGGGCCTTCCATGGACTGTCAGATCCTCCGGGAGGCTGCAGGCGATTATCTGGAGGCAGTAAAACGTAAGCTGACTACGGAGAAAATAACAGAGAGAGAGCAGGATGCGGCCTGCAAGGCTGCCGGGATCCTGGAGCATGTGCCTGGAATCCGTTTTGGAAGGGACGGCAGGATACTGGAATGGGAAGAGGAGTATGAAGAGACAGAACCGGGCCACCGCCATATTTCCCAGCTCTACGGTCTGTATCCCGGACATGAAATAAGCCCCGGGAATCAGGAGTTATCGGAGGGGGCCAGAAAGACCCTGGAATACCGGCTGGAGCACGGAGGGGGGCATACAGGATGGAGCAGAATATGGATCATGTGTTTTTATGCAAGGCTGTTTGACGGGGAAGCATTCGGGGAGCATCTCAGGCTTTTTCTAAAGAAAAGTGTGGCAGATAATCTCTGGGATATGCATCCGCCTTTTCAGATCGACGGAAACTTTGGTTTTTGCGCAGCGCTTATGGAGGCATTAGTAATAGAAGAGGGTGAAATGCTGTATATGCTTCCTGCACTTCCAATACAGTGGCATCAGGGAGCCGTAAGCGGGCTGTGCCTGAAGGGAAGGCTTTCTATAAATTTTAACTGGGAACAGGGACAGGTGAAAAGGATAGAATTCTTTCCGAAAAAGAGCAGACGTCTGATGGTTCATGCCAATGGTTCGGAGCGGGAAGTACAGCTTGAGGCATTTCAGGAATATTGTCTTATACTGTAACAGCTATGGAATTCTTACAAGGAAATCTTTGCATTACATACAAAAGGAGAGAAGAAAATGAGAGATAAAGAGTTATTGCCTGAAGCAGGGAAGTTTTACAAAGGAAATCTTCACAGCCACACAATAGTATCGGACGGTATAATGACACCGGAGCAGAGTAAAAGAGCATATAAAGAGAGAGGATATCAGATTCTGGCATTTACAGACCACGAAATATACAGAAATCATCAGGAACTGGATGACGGGGAATTTATCACGCTTCCGGCTCTGGAAGTAAGCCTGAATGAGCGCAGTAAAGACAGGCTGCTGCCGGAAGATAAGACGTACCACATCAACTTCTATGATACCCGCCCCCAGTGCCGCACAGAAGATGAGCTTGAAAATCTGCTTCCCAAGGTGTGTTATCAGGACAAAGAGGGAATAAATGCCTATCTGGAAAGAATGAAGGATTCCGGTTTTTTGGCGTGCTATAACCATCCATACTGGTCTATGCAGACTTATGAGGATTATAAAGACCTGCGTCATCTTTGGGGAATGGAGATATATAATCATGGGTGTGAGCTGGATGGCATGTATGGATATCATCCTCAGGCTTATGATGAAATGCTGCGCTGCGGTATGGGGCTAAGGTGCCTTGCCACGGATGACAATCATAACCAGTATCCGTTTGGAGATCCTCTCTGTGATTCTTTTGGGGGCTGTATAATGGTGAAAGCACGGGAACTGACTCATGGGGCAATCATGGAGGCTTTAATAAAAGGAAACTTTTACAGTACCATGGGACCGGAGATATACAGGCTTTATATTGAGAAGGATGAACTGATCGTGGAAACCTCTCCGGTGAAGAGGATATATGTCATAACAGCCGGGAGGAACTGTCCGCAGAAGACAGCGCTGTCGGGAGAAGAAATCAGCTGTGCCAGGTTTGCGTTAAGCGGAACAGAGGGCTACATAAGGGTGCAGATCCAGGATGTGAATGGAAAGTATGCAAATTCAAATGCTTACTTTTTGGAGGCAGAGTAGATGAAGAAGCATAATGAAAAAAATATTTGTACTGATCAAGTAAATGTCCGGACTGAATTTAGCTCCATCGGCAGCTGGGCGCTGAAGAACTGGCCGTTGGAGTCGGCACATATCATAGAGACAGCAAATAAGCTCTGCAGAAATACATTTTTGTTTGATCTGCCCTGGGATATGGAGCAGACTCATGCTCCGGTGACTTTCGAAAGTGATGTTGACTGGGAGTATATGCCGGGAAATGATCCGGAATTCATATACCAGATGAACCGGCACCGGTATTTTATCTGTCTTGGCCAGGCATATCATATGACGGGGGATGAGAAATATGCGGACTGTTTTGTGCGGCTTCTCCTGGACTGGATCAGGAATGCGCCGTTAACACATGAGGCTGCGGCGAGTACATGGAGAACTCTTGAAGCAGGCATAAGGGGAAACTGCTGGACTAAAGCCATGAGATATTTCCAGGGAAGCCCCAGTATAACAAAAGAAGTCATGGCTGCTTACACAGACAGTCTTAAGGAGCACGGAAAATATCTTCTGGACTCATTTACACCATTTAAAATCACCAGCAACTGGGGGGTGATAGAAAGCCAGGGGCTGTATATGATTGGAAAGGCCCTGGGAAATCATGATTACTGTAAAGAGGCGTTAAGGAGACTGAAGCTGGAAGCAGTAAGCCAGATCCTGCCTGACGGGGTACAGTGGGAGCAGTCACCCATGTACCACAATGAAGTCCTGAGCTGTTACCTGGATATACTGTGGGAGATGGAAAAGGCAGAAGAAGCGCCGGGGGAAGAGATGGGAGATGCAGCAGGGGAGATAAAGGATGCAGCAGAGATAGCTGATGCGGTAGAAAAGATGGCCATGGCAGATCTGGCCTGGCAAAAGCCGGATTATACCCAGCCGCAAAGCGGAGACAGCGACGATACAGATATGAGGGACATCATGACACATGCCTCCTATCTGCTTTATAAAGCCGGAAGGGAGAAAAGCGCTGGCCTTATCAAATCAGGAGCCTTTGAACAGATGGATTATGAGGGGGGCTGGGAATTCGGCATGAAGGGTGTGGCCGAGTATGCCCGGATAGGAACAGAAAGATCAGAGCAGCATTTGTATTCTTTAGAAGAAAGCGGACATGATATTCTGCGCAGTGGATGCGGTCCATTGAGTGATTACCTTCATTTTTCAAATGGTCCGCTGGGAGGCGGACATGGACATGAGGACAGGCTGCATCTGGACCTCTGCTGGAACGGGGAAAATGTTCTGACAGATGCCGGGAGGTATAATTATGTCTTTGGAGAGGACAGAGTTTGGTTTAAGAGTGCAGGAGCCCACAATACGATTCTGGCAGACGATGAGAGCAGTATTGAATTTCTGGATTCCTGGGGGACAGGCGCTGTACTGGAAGGAATCCGCATAAACCCAAAAGAAAGGAACGGCTATACTCTTCTGGAAGGCGGCCATATGGGGTATTTTCAGAGAGGAAAAAATATTTATATGAACCGTAAGATCCTGGTACTGGAGGAAGGGCTGATTTTTCTTATTGATACAGCCCTGTCTTCTGAGGAACACGCATATCAGAGGTATTTTCATTTTGGGGAAGATGGCAGAGCTGAAAGAGAGGATACAGTTTTCAGGTATACGGGGAGAAAGTCTGCCGGACGTATTTGGTTCGATGGAAAATCTTGTGTGAAAAAAATTGAAAGCAGGCTCTCAAAACATTATAATGAGTATAAGAGCAATGAATGTCTGAGGGCAGAGACATCCGGCAAGGGTATGACTGTCATGGGAGCTGTATTTTCAAAAGGAGAGGAAACGCTGCAGGTCCTGGAATGCCGGGTGGAAGCCCCCATACCGCAGAAGCAGCTGAATATAGAACAGGCAGAAGGATGGAGGATCCAAAAAGGAACGAGAAGCTACAACGTGATTATGAGAAAACAGGATATAGGCGGCGATGTGGTGCTTTTGAAATCCGGTCCGTGTATGGGAATTGGCAGGCTGCTGGTGTGCGGGCCAGATGGGAGAACTGTCTCATTTTAAAGTGAAAATACGAATTAAGGGGAGGAGAAAAAATGTACCAGTTAATCATTGTGGAAGATGAAAAAGCGATCGCCCAGGGGATAGCAAACAGCAATCCATGGCATGAGTGGGGATTTGAGGTGGCAGGTGTCTGTTACAACGGGGAAGAGGCAGTGGAGTTTATAAAAGAGCATCCGGTAGACCTGGTGCTGTCAGATATCAGGATGCCAAAGATGGATGGAGTGGCATTGATGCAGCATCTAAACCGCTACCATCCGGAGATCAAGATCATTATCCTGAGCGGCTATAATGATTTTGAGTATCTGCAGACTGCTATAAGGAGCGGTGTGACAGAGTATCTTTTAAAACCTACAGATGTGGATGAATTTGCAGAGCTCTTTCAGAAGGTGAAACAAGCCCTTGACCAACGGGATCAGGAACGGGAAATGAAAGAAAAAGCAGAATTCACAAGAAGGTGTAATTCACTGCTCCGGGGGTACGGTTATGATGAGGAGGCGGAGGAGCAGGAATTTTATCAGGCTCAGGCAGACCTCATTGGGGTAATGGTCATAAATCTCTCGGGGGAGGACATAAGGGAAAAGAAGAAATACCATAAGGGTCAGATGGCTGCCCTGGAGGAACTGAACCGTCTGAAAGGAGAAGAAGCTATTTTCGGGCAGTTTATTTTAAATTATGAAGAGAAGATAACAGGAATACTGCGTATAGACGAGGACTGCGGGGAGGACTCCATCCGTGATTTCGCCAGAAGACTGGCGGACAAGGTGCAGGATAGCACAGGATTTGAACTGAATTGCGGGATCAGCAGCTTTTACCCGGATTTCAGGATGCTGCCCCAGTGCTATGAACAGGCTAAATGCAGCGCTTATCAGAGAATTTTTCTGGAAGAGAAGCAGAGAGTGATATTTTACAGGCAGATACAGGAATCGGAGTTTGACTACTATCAGTTTGCATTTGACGAGGAGAAAATACTGAAATATATCCTGAATCAGGAGAGGGGAAATCTCGCTTTGGAGATACAGAATACTTTCAGTTATTTTCGCAACCATATGGTGGAAAATTATGATTATATCAACCAGATGAGTCTTGAGATACTTTTCTATGTGTCGCGGAAGCTGCTTAAGTATAATGTCCGGGCAGAAAAACTCATGAAAGAGCACGGATGTACATATACAGATGTCTTCGAAAGGGAGAAGCTGGAAGAAAAAGAGGCATTTTTGCTGTTTGTATTTGACATGTTTATGGAAGAATGCCAGGCCCAGTACAGCAGCAGCACTAAGACCAGGGACCTGGCTGAGAGTATCAGAGGGATCGTGGACCGGGAATATATGGTAAATGGGATATCCCTGGATTATGTGGCTGAAAAGGTCAGAAAGAGCACTGCTTATATCTCTAAAATCTTTAAAAATGAATTTGAATGTAATTTCAGCACCTATATAACTGAAAAAAGGCTGAATCACAGTCTGGAACTGTTGCAGGACCCGTCCAGGAAGGTCTATGAGATATCCCAGGATATAGGCTGGGCGGACGTGTCAAATTATATAAAGGTGTTCAAGAAGAAATATGGAGTGAGCCCTGATGAGTACAGGAGGCTGCTGCCAAACCGCCAAGTATAATTGATATAAAAGAGGACAATATGAGAGATAACAGATGGAATTTGAAGAAAAGGATGCTTGTTGGTTTCCTGGCGGTCCTTGGTGGGGTATTTGTCATAATCACTGTATTATTTCTCCACACCAGAAATACCTTAAAAGAAGAATACAGGGCGATGCTAAAGGCGCGTGTAGAGGGGATCGGAAATGATATCGATGCCCTTATACGTGATGTTTATAATGTGTCGGACAATTTCGCCTTTAATGACCAGCTGGAGAGCTACATAGACAAGGTATACAAACCGGAGGACTGGGCCATTAAAAAGGCAGATACACTGAAGCTCTACAAACAGATTTTTTCTGTCTATGATATGCTGCAGGAGCGCCAGAAGCTGGGAGCTATCTATACTTACAAGGGTATCCTGTTTAATTTTATCGACGTTAACAATGACGGTCAGGAAGTGATTGACAAGCTGGAGGAGATGGGGGTCAACAAAAAAGAGCATCTGATGCGTTTTTACTGGTATCCTCTTCAGGACAATTTTTTTGCTTCCGATGCTTACGGAGATATAAGGAAAGACAAAATTGTCATGGGGGTCAGGAATGTATATTCTGTGTGGAAGGGCTTCTATGTCTGCACCCATATATTCAGCCTGCGTGAGGAGGAGCTTTACAATCTCTATAAAGACGATATTCCTTCGGTAAAGGGGGACATATTTGTGCTGATGGGGGAGGGGGAGCTTCTTTCATCAAGTGACACGGAGGCTCTGGGGAAGGAGCAGATTGACCCGGAACTCAGGTCTATGATCAGGAGCAGGGAAGCTGATGAATTCCGGTGGAACAACAATCAGGTCTGTGTACGCCAGTCTGAGGTCAATAATTGGCTGACTGTGGCCGTGATACCGGAAAAAGTGATGACGCAGGAGATAGATACACTGTATCTCAGGATCTTTTTAGCGCTGGGCGCCTGCATGGCACTGTGCTGTGCAATGATACTCTATCTGTACCGCAGCCTTATCGGGCCGGTCAATGAACTGAGCACGGCTATGACTGAGGTTTACGGCGGAAATCTGAATGCCTATGTCAAAGTGACAGCCAGAAATGAGATCGGAGACATGATGCGTTACTACAATGATATGTTAAAAAGCATTAATGTACATGTGGTAGAAAAACTGGAGGCTGACAGAAATAAAAAGGAACTGGAGCTGGAGGTTTTGATGAGCCAGATCAACCCTCACTTCCTTTATAATACGCTGGAAAATATCGTGTGGAAATCCAACGAAGCCGGACGGCCTGATATTGGGCGTCTGGCAGCATCCCTTGGAAGGATGTACAGGCTCTCTATCAGCGGCGGCAAGGTGATAGTGCCTATGCAGCATGAAATAGAACATCTGATGGCATATATAAAAATACAGAAAGACCGCCATGGTGAAAATTTTGAGTTTGATCTGAGAATTGACGCGGCAAAAGCCAGACAGCTCTACTCTCTCAAGATACTGCTGCAGCCGGTGGTGGAAAATTCATTTCTATATGCTGCAGAAGGGCTGGAGCGGAAGCTCATCATCCGCCTCTGTATGAGAGAACGGGGAGAGGAAATAGAGATCCGGGTCATTGATAATGGAGTGGGGATGGGCAGAGAACGCCTGGCACAGGTCCGCGACCAGATCCGCAATGGACGGAAGCACCAGCAGGAAGACGAAAAGAACCGGCGCAGTACAGGGATCGGCCTGAACAGTGTAGCCGCCAGGCTTACTCTGTATTTTGGCATACAGAATCCCATAAAAATCTACAGCAAGAAAGGTATGGGAACCATTACAGTTATCAGGATGCCAAGACTCACCGGGGACATGGTGGGGGAGGACGGGGAACTGAAAAAGCCGTAAATGCCCGGCAGCTGATTTCGCAGTTATAAAATAACCAATAAAGGCAAAATCCAGCCTATAGGAAATTTATGGAAGCAAAGTTATAATAAAGACATCAAATGAAAGATACGAAGGGAGATCAAAAATGAAAGTAAAAGAGTGCATGAAAAAAAGTACGGCGGTTATCATGGCTGCAGCTATGGTTGCAGGAATCCCCATGGCAGGTATGAAGGCAGAGGCCAGCGATGATAAGCCATTTGACGGAGTTACCCTGAAATGGGCCCTGACAGACAACGCTGCTTCAGGGGAAGAGACAAAAGCTATGGTGGAGCTGATCAAAGAGAAGACAGGGATCAATGTAGAATTTTTCATTTCCCCAACAGCAGCACCTGGCGAGATCGACAAAGTGCTTGTAAGCCTGATGGCAGGAGATGACATTGATATTATCGGCAGGACGCCTATCCAGCTGGAGGAGTTCTACAGGGCAGGAGTGCTGGAGCCGCTTGATGAACTGGCTGCCAATGTAGATTACGACATGGAAACCGTCTATGACGGAAGCGCTCTGAAGTATGATGATGGAAAGACTTATGGGCTGCCTACAGAGAGAGATATCTGGCTGACATATTACAACAAGAAAGTTTTCGATGATGCAGGAATACCTTATCCGGAAGCAGAAGGATGGACATGGGAAAAATATGTGGAGACAGCACAGCAGCTCACAGATACAGATAAAGGTATCTGGGGTTCCTTTATCGGGAATGATGCAGTACATAGCTATATGTATGCAAACCAGTCCGGAGTGCCTGCATATAAAGAGGACGGCACTTCAAACCTGGATGATCCTGCATATGCAGAAAGCATGAAGTGGTTCTTCTCTCTTGGAAATGACCTGAAGATCCAGCCAAGCTCTGTGGAAGTAGCTTCAGGTACTTATCCATATAATGCATTTATGATTAATGATAACATTGGAATGTTCGTATGCGGCGGATGGGTTGCAAGCACACTGACAACACTGGAAAAATACCCCAGGGACTGGCAGGCTGGAATCCTCCCGATGCCTTATCCGGAAGGAAGCGAACCTTCTTCACTGGTCATTGATATGTGTTACGCAGTACCGAGCACCAGCTCCAATAAGGAAGCAGCTTTTGAAGCAATCAAATGTATCGCAGAGAACAAATACACACTTGGCTATGGACGTGTTCCAGCAAAGAAACTGACAGAAGAGGAAGCCAGAGCTTACGTTGAAGAAACCCTCGTTCCTATGTTTGAGCATGACGGGATCACAGCTGATGAATTCATGGCAGGCTGGTTCGACAGCAACCGCAATTACATCAGTGAAAAGATAACAGGAACTGCTGACACGGTAATCAGCCAGATTATCACAGAAGAATGTCTGTTGTACGGCCAGGGCGGAAAGAGCCTGGAAGATACTATGGCATCTATCAAGAGCAGATCGGACGATGCAATTGCAGAGGCACAGGCTGAATAAGAAGGGACTTACGGGGAGTGTTGCAGGAGTTGTAACACTCCCGTTTTTTACCCAAATTTCCATAAAAACAGATGGAGGTTACTATGAAGAGTCAGAAAAAAGTTAAAATGAAAACTTCAAAAGCCCAGAAAAAAGAAAACCGTGCAGGTTATCTTTTTATCATGCCATACTTAATCTTCTTTATAGTGTTTACAGGAATCCCGTTCCTGATGGCTATAGGACTGTCCTTTTTAAATGTTAAGTACATAACCAGGCTGGATGATTTAAAATTTGTAGGGCTGAATAACTTTATCAAGATGTTCCAGAGCAAGGAAATTGTAGATTCCCTTTTCAGGACATTTGAATATGCACTTGTGTATGTGCCGCTGATCATGATCGTGGGATTTGCACTGGCGATGATTTTGAACAGGGGAGTTTTTGCAAAAAATGCACTCCGGTCCATGGCATTTATGCCATACGTGTCTAATATCGTAGCAGTGGCTGTTATTTTTAAAGTGCTTCTTGGAAGCAACAGCCCGATTATCCAGGGGCTTAAGTCTATGGGCTTTGATCCGCCGCTGCTGCTGATGGATTTAAAGCTGGCCCTCCCCACTGTGGCAACGGTAGCTGTCTGGAAGGGCGTTGGGTTAAATATGGTCGTGTACCTGGGTGCACTGCAGGGAGTACCAACGGAACTGATGGAGGCGGCCCAGATTGACGGCGCCACTAAATGGCAGAGGGTCAGGAATGTGGTCATTCCGCTTGTATCGCCAACTACCTTCTTTCTGCTGATCAGCTCAATCATCGGCTCACTGCAGAACTTTACAATTATCCAGGCGCTGACAGAGGGAGGCCCGGGGCAGGCTACCACGGTAATGTCAGTCAATATTGTCCGCACTGCATTCATGAAATATGATACCAGCCTGGCAAGCGCCATGGCTATGGTAATGTTTATAATTGTTATGATTATTACCCTGATCCAATGGAGAGGGCAGAAGAAGTGGGTAAATTATTAAAGGAGGAGATAAGAATGGAAAAAAAAGGTAAAGCAGGAAAGTGGATACTGACCATTGTTATGCTGCTGGTCGGCCTGATCTGTATCTTTCCGTTCATTTTTATGATTTCTTCGTCCTTTAAGGTCAGTGGAGAAGTCATGCAGTTCCCATTTCACCTGATTCCGGAACATTTTACTTTTGACAATTTTATCGGGCTGTTTCAGAACGGCATGTACAATTTTCAGAAATGGTATGTTAACACGGTGGTGATGACAGGGCTGTGCATTTTAATAAAGATATTTTTTGTCAGCTTTACAGCATATGGATTTTCAAAAATTAATTTCAAGGGAAGAGACACTATCTTTCTGATCCTGCTGTCAGCGATGATGATCCCAAGCGATATCATGATCCTCCCAAGGTACATCATATTTAAAAATCTTCACATCTTAGATACTATGTGGGCACTTATTCTGCCAAGCTGTGTGGATGTGTACTTTGTCTTCCTTCTGCGGCAGTCATTTATCTCCGTACCGGAGTCTATCAGTGAGGCGGCCAGGATTGACGGCTGCGGACATTTGAGGATTTACTGGCAGGTGATCTTCCCGTTGTCAAAGCCGGCTATTGCAACTATGGCGCTGTTTTCATTTACATGGGCATGGAATGATTACATGGGACCGTACCTGTATATCTCCACCATGGATAAACAGATGCTTTCTGTGGGAGTAAAGCTGTTTGCATCAGGGCTGATCCAGGATTATGGCTCCCAGATGGCAGCGGCCACTGTTGTGCTTCTCCCGGTGCTGGTAGCATTCCTGTTCTGTCAGAGATTCTTTATAGAGGGTGTGGCAAGCAGCGGCGTGAAAGGATAATTTTCCGGAAAATCAGGAGAGAATGATGAAGCAAGAAGAATTAATAAATGGTTTATCTGCTGTCCGTCCAATGGAGGCAGAAGAGATACAGGAAGCGCTGGAGCTGGCAGTTTCACAGGTCAGGAGGAATCTCCCCTTTTTCAACGGGGGATTTCCCGGGGCATGCAGCCGGGACGGCCTGTATACAAGAACAGCAAATGATGACTGGACAAATGGGTTCTATACAGGAATGCTCTGGTTATCTTATGAGGAAACAGGGGAAGTGGTCTTTAAACAAGAGGCGCTCAGACAGGCAGATGATTTTCTGGAGAGGATCCAAAAAAGGATTGTTGTTGACCACCATGATATGGGTTTTTTATACAGTCCTTCCTGTGTGGCGGCTTATAAGCTTGCGGAATATGAAACGGGTAAGGAGGCCGCCCTCATGGCTGCGGATAACCTGCTGGGAAGATTCCAGGATAAAGGGGGATTTTTCCAGGCGTGGGGGCTTCTTGGGGCAGCAGAGAACTACCGCCTTATTGTAGACTGCCTTTTAAATGTACCGCTTCTTTTCTGGGCAACCCAGGTGACAGGTGAGGAGAAATACAGGGAGAAGGCGGTTATACATATTGAGACTTCCATGAAATATCTGCTTCGGGAGGACTATTCAACTTATCATACCTACTATTTTGACCCGGAAACAGGCGAGGCATTAAGAGGAGCTACCCAGCAGGGAAACAGAAATGATTCCATCTGGGCAAGAGGGCAGGCCTGGGGAATCTACGGGTCAGCCTTAAGCTACGGAGTTTTAAGAAAAGAGGAGTATCTGGATATTTTCAGGAAGGTGACAGACTGCTTTCTTGAGCATCTTCCTGAAGATCTGGTGCCTTACTGGGACTTTGATTTCAGGGAGGGAAGCAGTGAGCCGAGAGATTCCTCAAGCGGCGCTATCGCTGCCTGCGGTATGCTGGAGATGGCAGCTTATCTGCCAGACAAAGAGGCAGATAAATACCGGGAGATGGGGTCAAAGCTTTTAAAAGCTCTCACGGACACCTGTCTGAACAGGGAAGGAAATGCCGGAAGCGGGATCCTTCAGCATGGAACTTATGCAAAGAGTTCCCCAGAGAATGGAGTGTCCGACAGCGGTGTTGACGAATATACACTGTGGGGGGACTATTTCTATATGGAGGGGCTTACGAGGCTAAAAAGGAACTGGGTGCGGTATTGGTGATTAGGGCGGGAAGAGATGAGGTTATTGATAAGTACATTTACCAAGATTGTTTTTAAGATAGTCTTATGATAGAATTATGGCGTAAATCGATGTTGATGTCAATGTGGAGGAGCGTCTATGAACACTTCAATGAGATTACCGGAATCGGAGTATTTAGATATAAATCATTTTTCCCGTCTTTTTGATAATATGAGCGAGAGCTATAAAATTTTTTGGTTCCAGGCTATTGTAGAGTTGGTTCTGGCTGGTAAAGACAGGATGTCATATGATGAACTGCTGAACCGAATGATCGTCTCGGCCTGGTATATGGTTTCTGAATACCATCTGAATATGGGACCCAGCGACACCTTGGAGGGCTTAGTCAATTACATATATAAAACCAGTGGTTTAAAGTCAAATGAAAAACCAGAGAAGATTCTGGCTTATCTGGGACAGTTGGAAGACGGAGAATTTAAAAATAAGAAAAATGTTATTTCTTATAATGTACCGTACCGGCTGCAGGCTCCGTTTATGCCCTCCATGAAAGGCAGGGCATGGGCGCTGCCAAAGCCAAAGCTGGCAGCCCGGATTAATCAGGAAAAGAGGCTGATCTATTATTTCCTCACTATTCAGGGGATGCAGAGTGAAATACGTGTACAGCCAGAGTGGATCAATTATATCACAAAAAATCAAGAAATCATTAAAGGGTGGATACAATTTAATCTGATTCTGTATTTGCAGAAGAGAAATCCCAGTGTGCCAGGAATTGCAAGTAAACTGTATCCCCCACAGGAGCGTAAAATAGAGCGGGTAAAGAAATACTGGAAGGCAATTGCTGCTGTCAGTCCTCTGCACGATATATATGGAGATACGGAGCTGACACAGCATAATCTCTCTATTGACCACTTTGTACCGTGGTCATATGTGGCGCATGATGAGTTATGGAATCTCCACCCAACCACAAGGAGCATAAACAGCAGCAAGAGCAATAACCTTCCTGAATGGAATGCCTATTTTCCAAAACTGTGCAAGATTGAATACCTGGGATATTGTCTGTCCTGGCAATATGAACAGGTGCACAAAGAATTTGAAAAATGTTTAAAAGAGCATGTGAACAATTTAGATATTCAGGTAAAGCTTTATAGTAAGGATCTTTCAAAAGAACTGTTCGCAAACCGTCTGGAGGAGGTCATTTATCCCGTATATCATGCTGCTCAGGAAATGGGGTTTGGCAGCTGGAATCTGCAGCAAGCACAAAACGGCATTTAGGATAATTTGAACAGCCGTAAAAGCTGCTGCCCGCGTTAGCCCCTTTTCTGGCAACTGCTATATGATATTTCTTACAGTTTCAGCAAACCTGCAGACATCCTCCGGGGCATCAAAGCTGTACAGTAGACCATAGGGGATACTATAGTCCCAGTTTACAGGAATGGACACAAGCCCCGGATGGACTTCCTGCCAGCACTCTATGGTAAGCAGAACATTTCCTGTTTCGGCACATCGGTTAAATACAGACAGGTCATAGAATTTAGGAGTGTCCTCAATTACAATCTGAGGATGATGCAGTTCTAAATCATTCCTCAAAAAATCGTTAACGCCAGAATCTCCGCGCTCAACCATCATCAATGTCTCACCATATAAATCTTCTATCTCAACACGTTCTTTCCCGGCCAGGCGGTGTTCCCTGGATACGGCGATCATTTTCCGGTATCTTCCCAGAGCAAGAAAATTGCAGCGGGAGAGCCATTCTTTGGAATCGCAAACACCGATTAAAAAATCAAATTTTTCCCCTAATTGTTCAATCTCGCTTAGAATCCCCTCATGGTTATCCTCAAAAGGAACAAGGTGGAGTTTATGTTCCGGGAAATCTTTATTTACACGGTACCACAGATCCATAAAGGGCTTTGCGGGATTCAAAAGGGAGGTGCCAATGCAGAAGGTCGTGTCATTTGCATGAATGGCGGCTTTGGCGCTTGCAAGGGATTTTTTGGAATAGTCAATCATGAATTTGGCATCCTGGTAAATGAGAGAACCTGCCGCAGTCAGACGGACACCAGATGAGGTGCGTTCCAGCAATTTTATGTCCAGATGGTTTTCCAGGGCATTCATCTGTTTCATAACAGCAGTAGGGGAGATATACAGGTATTCAGCGGCTTTTGTAAAGCTGCCGTAATCAGCGACTGCTATAAAAGTATCCAGCATATGGTTATACATGGGCTGCCTCCTTTCGCTTGAACTTAAAGTTAATACTATCATAACATCTGGGAGATTCCAAATCAAGGAAACAGGAGATAAAATATAAAATAATAAGGAAAACAGCAGGAGGTAATTAAAATGGCAGAATTAATTGCGTACTTCTCAAGGGGAGATGAGAACTATGTGAACGGAGAGATTAAAAACCTTGAGATTGGAAATACTGAGGTGGCGGCAGGCATGATTGGGCGGTTAACAGGGGCTGATCTATTTAAGATAGAGCCTGAACAGGCTTACGCAAAGGATTATAATGAGTGTATCGCACAGGCACAGGCAGACCAGAGGAGTGATGCCCGTCCAAAGCTCAGGACCTGGCCGGAGAGTATTGACAAGTATGATGTCATATATCTGGGATTTCCCAATTACTGGGGAACAATGCCAATGTGTGTGTTTACATTTCTGGAGCACTTTGATTTTGCAGGGAAGACGATCAGGCCGTTCTGTACCCATGAAGGCAGCGGTATGGGCAGCAGTGAGAAGGATATCAGGAGGCTCTGCCCCAAAGCCAAAGTGGAAGCAGGACTGGCAATCCGCGGGGGTAATGTACAGAGGTCGGAAAAAGAGATTGAAAGGTGGCTGTAAATGGAATTTACAAAGTTAGGAAATACAGACATTGAGGTATCCCGCCTGTGTGTGGGATGTATGAGTTTTGGAGACCCTGCCAGCAAGATGCACGCATGGACACTGGACCCGCAGGAGAGTGAGGTTATCATCAGACATGCGCTGGAGCTGGGAATTAATTTCTTTGACACCGCAAACTGCTATTCGGCGGGAACAAGTGAAGAATATCTGGGTAGAGCTATTAAGAAGAATGTATCCAGGGACAAAGTGGTTCTTGCGACAAAAGTATATTTTAATGAAGGAAAACTTTCAAAGGAGGCAATCCCGAAAGAGGTGGATGGCTCATTGAAGCGCCTTGGCACAGATTATATTGATCTGCTCATCATTCACCGTTTTGATTACAGCACACCTATTGAGGAAACCATGGAAGCACTGCATAAGGTTGTCCAGTCAGGCAAGGTCCGCGCGTTAGGCGCCTCTGCCATGTATGGATATCAGTTTATGAATATGCAGTACGCAGCAGAACGAAATGGCTGGACAAAGTTTGTATCAATGCAGAATCATTATAATCTGCTTTACCGTGAGGACGAGCGCGAGCTGATCCCCATCTGCAATGAGCAGAATGTGGCAAGAACACCGTACAGTCCGCTGGCTGCCGGGAGGCTGTCACGTCCCGGCTGGTCTGCTGATACGGCAAGGAGCAGGACAGATGTGACAGCAAAAGGAAAATATGATAAGACACAGGAAAAAGATATGGAAATTGTGAGGCGGGTATCTGAACTCGCACAGAAAAAAGGTGTCACGATGACGCAGACAGCACTTGCCTGGCAGTTTGCAAAAGGTGTTGCAGCGCCTATTATTGGTGCCACAAAGGCGGAATATTTTGACGATGCAGCAGGCAGCTTAGATGTAAAACTGACTCAGCCGGAAATTACATATCTGGAGGAAGAATACACACCACACAATATAGTCGGCGCATTATAAGACGGGAGACTGATAAATCGGAAATGTATTTATTATTTTAAATTTATATATAAACAGCGGATTCTAAGTCTCTGCAGGCACTTACCGGAAATGGTTGGTGCCTTTTTCTTTTTTAAGAAAACTCTTTATAAAATTATAAAATATGTCATGTGTTTTGCGATATATAACCGCAAAATACCTTGAGGATAGGTTAAAATTGGAATATACTTAATATTAACAAAGGAAGCCGAAGTTTGAACGTAAAAAAGAAGAGAAGGGAAACATGATAAAAAAATATGGTATTTTACTGCAGTTTTTTGTATCCTTTTTTGTTGTATTGCTAATTCCCACAGTGATTTTTATCTATTCATATTTCTATGCGTCAAATCTGGTGTATGGAGAGCTGGAGGATAAAAATAGGGCGCTGCTCCAGTCGGCATGCAAGACGGTGGACGCATATCTGCGGGAGAGCGACAGTTTTTTTAATACGCTGCAGCTTCAGACGGAAGTCAAAAAAATGAGCATGGTGGAAAGTCTGAAGACTGACAGGAGCAGTGTCAGCAGCATCAGTGATTTTAAAGACTTTTTATCTGCCTACAGATATAGAAATGAGCTGATCGATCAGATCTATTTTTATTTCGGCAGGAGTGATATCATTGCCTGTGCAGATGATGTGTATACAGATTCCAATTTCTTTTACAGGGGGTTTTTCAGCATAGAAGGCATGGACTACGGCGTGTGGCTGGATATGCTGGAAAATGTGTCATATGCAGGTTATTACAGGACAATGCTCATCGGCGGGGGGACAGACAAAAACGATGAGGAAAAAGAGAGAAAGATTGTTTGTATCCGGAATGTTTTCCCCTATAAATCAGATGGCAGCAATGTGTCTGCGATGATGCTTATCCGGGAAAAGAAGCTGATGGACATGCTGATACCTCTTTCAGAATCAGAGAGCGGATTTGCAGCAATTTTAAATAGAGACAATTCTCTGCTGGCAGCTACTGACTGGAAATATAATTTTCCTATTGAGGAGATCTCTCAGGGGAGTAATGAGTTTACCATAGGGGAGGAAAAGGTGTTTGCCTTTGTGGAGCAGTCAGGGTACAATGGGTGGAAATACATAGTGGCCCTTCCGCAGAAGGAAGTGTTTCTAAAGGTCGATAATCTCAAAAGTATCTACATTTTGGCAGGAGCATTGGCAATATTGATGGGTCTTGGATTCTCAGTCAGGTTTTCACTGAGATACGGAAGGCCAATCACGGACTCACTTAATCGGATGAAGGAAAGCCTGGGCGAATACGACAGGCCCATGAATCTGACAAGTCTGTTTGAACAGACAAAGAAGCTGATCACGGCGGAGCAGGATAAGAACAAACGGCTGGAAGATTCACTTCCTTATTTGAAACGTGATTATATTAACAGCCTGCTTCAGGGAAATGGTATGAAAAAACCTGTCATGGAACTTGGTAAACAGGTGGGGATCAGTTTTGAATATCCGTATTTTTATGTGATGATCTTTAATATTGAGAGTGTCACAAAAGAGATGGATTTCTATGAAATAGAGCAGAGCAAAACAGCCATCAAACAGGCAATTCTGAGCATAAAACAGCATGTGCTGTTTTATGAAAGCTCATTAAACCGGCTTGAAATCATATGGAATCTTCCCGATAACGGCCCGGAACTGTATGACCAGATAGATGTATGGATAAAGCCTGCCCTGCAGGAATTTAATGACAGGACAGATCTTTTAGTACAGGCAGCAGGGGGAACTATTGCAGGGAAGATTGAGGATATCGGTAGGTCGTATAAGCAGGCGCAGGAGGCCTTGCGATATGGAATCCTTGAGCCGGATCAGAATTATATCAGGTATCGGGAGCTGAATATCAGCAATGAAGTTTCAGTGATTTCTTATGAAAAGGCAAGCAGGCTGATCGGTCTGATACTTCAGGGAAATACGGAGGAAGCTTTAGAGTGGGTCAGTACGTTGTGGGAAAAAACAGTCAGCCAGACGAATGTTTCCCGGCCGCATTTAAAGTATCTTCTGGATAATTTCAGGAGCCTTTTGTTTGAAGCGGCCAGCAGGATCGCCCCGGAGGCGGATCCGGACAAAAAGTTCCGGGACGAGGTGATCGCCATAGACAGGCTTTCTACCACATCACAGCGTTATGCGGCAATTTTGAAGTGTACAGAAATGATAAGCGATAGTGTAAAAGTGAAAAAGCAGGAATCTGCCAACACGCTGGCACAGAAAATTGCGGCCTGGCTGCAGGAAAACTATACAGATTCGTCCATATCGCTGAAAATGACAGCAGATACATTTGGACTGAGTGAACCATATCTGTCCCAGTTTTTCAGTAAACAGATGGGAATCAATTTTTCTGCTTATATCGAAGACCTGAGACTGGAAAAGGGGATCGAATATTTAAGGACAACAGGAAAAACCATCAATGAGATTGCGGAACTTATCGGATATAACAGTTCCTCAGTGTTCCGCAATGCCTTGAAGAGAAGATACGGCGCCAGTCCAAATCAGTTCAGGAATGATATGAAAAAAGAGTAAACTTGGAAAGAGGAATGTGAGTGGACCTGCTCTATAGTGAGCAGGTCCACATTTACTATAGGAAGTTTTGTTACTAATATTCTGTAGCAAAAACGCAGGGGTATTTTGAATCAGCCGCCATACTTTGCTTCATATGCTGTGTTATAAATTTCCAGATATTCTTCTACCTGAAGATCCTTCATCTGCTGGATGTAGGAATCCCAGTCTTTTTCGATATCCAGATCCCCTGTGACAAAGCGCACAAGGCTCTGGTTTACATAGTCTTCCAGGTTGACCTTCAGCTGATAGGCAGTGTCGGTAACTTCCGGATCTAAAAATACGCTGAAAGATTTCTGCTCATTCTGATGTCCCTCATACTTATTCTGTGTTTCCTGGAACAGACGTCTTTCATATCCGTTCAGGGTATAGATATCCTGGTCATATGTCCATTTTCCCCGCAGGCCGTTAAGTTCGGAACCTGTGAAGTGAAAGTTTTCATTTCCCCAGTTCTTGTTATGAGCTTCTCCGCTGACGTGTGTATACTCAAGACGTGTGTAGTCTGCAGGCTCTCCAAGGATATTCAGCTCTCCGTCTTCTGCCTTTCTCCAGCCAACACCCTCCAGGCCGGTGGTTGTTAATAGGGTGCCTTCTTCGCTTGCCAAGTAATCAGCAAGTCTGAATGCTGCTTCCGGGTTTTCACAGGCATCCGTGATGACACAGCTTGCGCCTGCGTATGCGGTGAGGTCATACATAGCATAGTTTTTGCCTTCTGGTCCGGTGAGGGGTTCCAGCGCGGTGTATTCCGTATGGCGGGGCTTATCGTCACTTATAGATACAAAGTGGCCGGGGTGCAGGGCTGTGACTGCGCCTAGAAGCGCGGCGTCCGGATTGGTTCCGAGAGTTGTGATCTGCTCCCTGGAAGAGGTAAATGCACCGGAATCCAGAAGTTCTTCATCATAGAGCTTTTTCATAAAACGGAGACCTTCCCTCCATTCGTCCTGGATAGGGGCATAATCAACTTTTCCTTCCTCATTGATAAAGAAATAAGTCAAGTTGTTTGTATAAATAAACGGGTTCATCAGGAAAACATGGGAATTCAGGCCTGTAAGCGGGATTTCGTCTGCGATACCGTTTCCATTTGGGTCCTGTTCCTTGAAGGCTTTCAGTACTTCATAAAATTCATCTGTGGTCTTTGGTGCCTCCAGCCCAAGATTATCGAGCCACTGCTGGTTGATCCATAACTTAGAAGGGAAGGTACAGTGGTAGGCAAGCTCCCAGGAGGGTAGTCCGTAAATATTTCCGTCCGGAGCAACGATTTCGGATGCATAGTCAGGGTCTGTTTCGATTACATTTTTGATGCTGTCCCCGTATTTATCAATCAAGTCATTCAGAGGAATAAAAATCCCCTGTTCTTTTCCGTAAAGCATCAGTTCTTCATTTGTGAACTGATGGGAAACGCCAGTGGCGAGGAACATATCCGGATAATCACCGCTGGCCAGAAGGATGGACATTTTCTCCTTTGCATTGTCTTGTGTTGCAGTGATGATTTCCAGGTCAATACCTGTTTTTTCTTCAATGGCCTTTGTCACCTCATTGTCGTCAAGACTGGAAACATTGGCTGGCTGAACCAGGAACACCTTTATGGTGGTAGGTTCTGTCACGATTGGAAAAGTACCTGCCTCTGTAACTATAGAACTGCTTCCTTCGTTGGCGAATGCAGTAAGGCCGGTAAAAGATGTAGCTACAAGCGTTGTTGTAAGCATGAGTGCAATTTTTCTCTTCATATGAGTCCTCCTGTTAGTAAATAATGTTAATATTATGGTGATGTTTGTGAATAGCTGCCTGACAATAATTGTAAAGACACCTCCTTTGCTGTATATAATACCCGGGCGGATATCTGGTATTACTGTTTACTCCGTGACCAGTAACTATTTGGCAGCAGTTTTATACAAAAAGTGAGCCGGCCGGGTTTTAATATTTCTCAGTCTATTCTTTCACAGCTCCGAGCATCATACCTTGTACAAAATACTTCTGTACGAACGGATAGAGTATAAGAATAGGAATACTGGAAATTACAATCATGGAATACTTCAGCAAATCTCTCATACCTTCCATTTCCAGCATGGTTTTCATGTCTGCAACGGAAGTAATGTCTACAGTGTTCTGAATCAGGATCTGGCGAAGAACCAGCGCCAGTGGAAAGTTTTCCTGCTTATCGATGAAGAGCAGTGCATTAAAGTAGCTGTTCCAATGTGTGACACCATACATCAAAGCCAATACCGCAATGATTGGCTTTGAAAGCGGCAGAACAATCTTTATCAGAATTTTGAACTCTGAGGCTCCGTCCAGGTGGGCTGACTCATAGAGTGCTGTCGGAATGGAGCTCTCAAAGAATGTCCTGGTAATGATCACATAGTAAGCGCTGAGTGCTGTTGGCAGGATTAATGCCCCGTAAGAGTTGATCAGATTTAAATCCTTTACAACTATATACAGAGGTACGATGCCGGGGGTAAAAATCATAAAGAACACAAATATAAACATCAGCGGCCTTCTTGCCGCAAAGGTTTTTCTGGAAAGCGGATAGGCGGCAAGGACTGTCATAACAATATTGACCAATGTTCCAAAGAATAACAGGATAAAGGAATTCTTCAGTCCTGACAAAAAGGTCTTGTTCTGGAATACTCTGATATACCCTTCCAGCGAAAAATCTACAGGGAACAGCCAGACCTGTCCTGAGATGACCGCGTGGGGAGAGGAGAGGGAGGCGCTTATCACATAAACCAGCGGGTAAAGGATAACGAGCAGGGTCACAAGCAGATAGATGTGGACAGCGGTCAGAAATACTTTGTCGCGCATACCTATATGAATCCTTCGTCTTTTTTTCTTTTTGTTTTCAGCAGCTGTCATATGCATATTACCACAGACCTCCTTCCCCAACTTTTCTGGCAATCTTATTGACTATAACTACGATGGTGGCATTGATTGCCGAGTTGAATAGTCCGATTGCTGTGGAAAAGCTGTATTGAGCTTTCACCATGCCGATTTTATATACATAAGTAGATATAATTTCTGAACTTATCATATTCATGTCGTTTTGCAGTAAAAATACTTTTTCAAAACCGATATTCATGATTTTTCCGGATTCCAGAATAAGCATAACAACTATTGTAGGGAGGATTCCCGGGATATTGATATGCAGGATCCTCTGGAAGCGGGTCGCGCCATCCACCGAGGCTGCCTCATACAGACTGGGGTCAATGGAGGACAGTGCGGCGATGTAAATGATCGCGCTGTATCCGGTTGTCTGCCAGATTCCGGACAATATGTAAATGGGACGGAATGCGCTGGGCATTCCCAGGAGATTGCCTTCGATTCCTATTTTGGAAAGCCAGTGCGCCAGCAGCCCTACATGGGGATCCAGCAGCAGGTTTACCAGAGACACCATTACAACAACAGAAATAAAATATGGTGCGAAGGAGACTGTTTGGACAACCTTTTTAAATTTAGGGCTAAGTGCTTCGTTGAGGGCAAGGGCCAGAATAATCGGGAGCGGAAATCCCAGAATAAGCTGGCCAAAGCTGAGCAGCAGGGTGTTTGAAAGGATACTCTTAAATTGGGGAGAGTTAAAAAACTGTTCAAAGTATTTAAATCCTGCCCAGGGGCTGCCCCAGATTCCCTCCTTAATACGATAGTTCTTGAATGCCATTACATTTCCCAGCAAAGGGACAAACTGGAAAGTAATCAGATAAAGAAGGGGAAGCCCAATGATCACATATAGCTGCCAGTTCTTTTTCAATTCTTTCCGGATGCGGATGACGACCGAAGATTTTTTTTGCCGGTTATCCATAACATACCTCCTGTTCTTTAGTAGTTTCGTTATCACTGAGAAGCTATGTCAATCATAACAACAGAAAGCAGGAGTGCGCAAGAATTGATTCTTCAGAGAACATTCCAATTTTAGGAAATGATATGCGATAATTTTTAAGTCAACGGTTTATTTTTAATATAATGGGGTGTCTAAAAATTTAAAGAAGCTCTATTCTTTATAATATATTGACCCTGGGATAAATCTTCTGTATAAACTGGAAATATAAAGGAGTTGTAACTCTATCATGCTCTTATAGTTAAAAACAGTTTCATAATTAAAAATTTAAGGAGGAATATTATGAACAGCCGAGAACGTTTTTTTGCAACTGTTAACAGGGAGAAAGTGGACCGGCCGGCAGCTTGGCTCGGGATGCCGGATATACATGCACAGCCTGCTCTATTTGAATACTATGGAGTGATAAATATGCATGAGCTCAAGATTGCGGTGGGGGATGATTTTTATGCCATTGAGGTTCCCTATCAGTCTCCTGCGGCAACTGCTATCTTTGCTGCCTTTGACTGGTATATGGACGGCAATGTGGATGCCCGGGACAGGACGCTGACTGCGGACGGATGCTTCAAGGATGCACAGGAAGTTGAGGATCTGGCTTTCTTTGAGTGGCCAAATCCGGAGAAATACATTGATGTGGAGGAATGCAGACGCCGTGCTGCGACTGCCCCAAAAGACAAGACCCGGTTAGGGATGCTCTGGTCCGCCCATTTTCAGGATGCCTGTGCTTCTTTTGGAATGGAGACGGCTCTCATGAATATGATCCTCAACCCGGAAGTCTATAGGGCAGTGGATAATAAAATCGTAGAGTTTTATCTGAAAGCGAATGAAATATTCTATGAAGCCACCAAAGGACAGCTGGATGCGGTCCTCATTGGAAACGATATGGGAAGCCAGAGGGGGCCGATGTTATCTCCTGAGATGGTGCGCAATTTTGTGATTCCGGGATGTAAAAAGCTGGTGGAGCAGGCGCACAGCTATGGGCTTAAAGTAATCTACCATTCCTGCGGTTCTATTGTGGATATCATACCGGATCTCATCGAAGCGGGGGTGGATACCCAGGATCTGCTTGTTAATGGCACGTCTGAAGAGGTTCGCGCCAAAGTACGGGAGCTTCGGAGAATTTTCCCCACAGGGCTTGTGATTTCCCCGAGCCATGAGGCTGTTATGGCGGACGTGCCTCCGGAAAATATTCATGCATTGTTTGATGAGGCAGGAAAAATATACGAATGATAAGGAAGAAACGGAAGTGATCAGAAGATGAGGATATTTCAGTTTAAAAAGGCCCGGCCGGTATGGGCGCAGGACAGGGCCATGGAAAAGAACTGTGAGCTGGCATTCAGGACAGTCCTTCCCAGGGGGGGCTATAAACTCTTTCTTGCGGCGTCCAGTATATACCGGATTTGGGTGAACGGAGTATTTACGGCGGCTGGCCCGGCCAGAGCGCCCCACGGCCATTACCGGGTGGATGAGTATTCGTTGGAAGGGTTTCTTAGCAAAGAGGAAAATGTGATTGTGATTGAGGTGGTGGGTTATAACGTAAACACCTATGATACGTTGGATCAGCCCTCTTTCCTGACAGCGGAAATCAGATTGGGGGAGCAGGCGCAGGCCTGGACCGGTGAGGATGGAATTCCGGTTTATGATCTGCGCCAGCGTGTGCAGGATGCACCCCGCTACAGTTTCCAGAGGGCTTTTGCGGAGGCCTATACTTTGAGCAGAATCAAGGGGCACTTTTATGTAAGGGACGAGGAAGAATTCCAAAGAGAAAAAATAGAGGTGCAGCCGGACAAGACTTATATATACCGGGAGGTGAGGATGCCTTTATTTGAAAGACTGGAGGCCGAGACACTTCCTGAAGAAGTTCAGGAGGGAGAAGGCACCTGTATGTATGCGCTGCCGTATAATGCCACTGGATTTTTCCAGATTGAAGTGACGGCTTCTGGAAATAGCCGGATTGAGGTACAGTTTGATGAGATCCTGGTGGACGGGAAACTGGATTTTCAGAGGATGAGAAGTTTCAACTGTTTTACATATAATATAGAGCCGGGGCGTTACCTGCTGACAAGCTTTGCGCCGTATACCATGAAATACATAAAAATTAAGGCAGAGGGCGCTGCGGTAGCAGGCAGGGGCAGCTTTATAGAATATAAGCATCCTCCTGTGAAAAACAAGATAAAGACAGAGGATGGGGAGCTGGAAATTATCTGCAGGGCAGCCCTGGAAAGCTTCCGTTCCTGTTCTCTGGATACATTTATGGACTGCCCATCGAGAGAGCGGGGAGGATGGCTCTGTGACAGCTACTTCACTTCCAGCGTGGAGCATGTGCTGACAGGAGAAAATATTCTCGAACGTGTGTTTTTAGAGAACTTTGTTGTGAATGACACATTTGCTCACCTTCCGAAGGGAATGCTTCCCATGTGTTATCCGGCGGATCACAATGATGGAAATTTTATTCCCAACTGGGCGATGTGGTATGTGCTGGAACTGGAAAAATACTGGGAGCGGACTGGGGACGCAGAGCTTATACAGCAGGCGGAAAAGAGGATTTATGCACTGTTGGATTATTTTTCCGGTTTTGAAAATGAACTGGGGCTTTTGGAAAACCTGGAGGGCTGGGTATTTGTAGAGTGGTCCGGGGCAAATGACAAGGATCTGGTTACCGGAGTGAATTTTCCTACAAATATGCTGTATGCCAGAATGCTGCAGGCAGCCGGAAGGCTTTATCATAAATCAGAGCTTAGGAATAAGGCAGAGCAGCTCAGGAATGTGATTCGGAAGTATTCTTTTAACGGCAGGTTTTATACCGACAATATGCGCTGTGACGGAAAAACACTGGTAAACAGTAATGTATGTACGGAGGTCTGCCAGTATTATGCCTTTTTCACAGGTGTTGCGGATACAAAAAGAGATAAGGCTTTATGGCAGATACTTTTAAGTGAGTTTGGCCCGGAACGGGCAGTGCATAATACATACCCGGAGATTGCATTTACCAATACATTTATCGGGCAGTATCTGCGAATTGAGCTTTTGTACCAGAACCACTGTTATGATGAAGTGATTAAGAATATCAAAAGCTATTTCCTGCCCATGGCCAGGGAAACAGGGACGCTGTGGGAGCATAAAAAGCCTACGGCAAGCTGTAATCATGGCTTTGATTCTTACGTGCTCTACTGGCTGGCAGGAATCTGCGGAATAGTAGCAGACATAAAATGGCTGGATGAGGCAGAGGTGTTCCGGGTGGGAAAACTTCCGGCACACAGTGACCATCTCTGCTTTCTGGATGAGGCGGAGGCAGAGGAAGGGAACTCATCTTTTGCAGAGTCCCTGGACGGATCATGGCAGTTTTGTTATTCCAGGGCGCCAAAGCTCCGGCCAGTGGACTTTTACAGAGAAGATTTTGATGCGGAAAGCTTTGGGACGATTCCAGTGCCGGCTCACATCGAGCTGGAAGGGTATGACCATGTGCATTATATGAATAAGATGTATCCATGGGAGGGCATCAGCTTCCGGCGGCCCGCGGATGTTTTGGAAGATATGCCTCTGGGCTGCGGCTCTTTTGTGGAGACGGACTATAATCCGGTGGGGTCTTACCGAAAGACCTTTGATCTGCCTGAACGTATGCGAGGAAAACGGATTATTCTCCGGTTTGACGGAGTTGAGCAGGCTATGTACGTCTGGTTGAACGGAAAATTTATCGGGTACTCCGAAGACAGCTATACGCCGGCGGAGTTTGACCTGACGCCTTATGTCCGGGGCAAGGGCAACCTCCTCTGTGTGGAGGTATATAAATGGTCAACGGCTGCTTTTTTGGAGGGGCAGGATTATTTCCGCTTTTTTGGTATTTTCCGCAGTGTCCGGCTTCTGGCACAGCCGTCCGTACATGTGGAGGATATGGAGCTTCGGCCCGTACTTTTTGAGGACGGCTCCACCGGTACACTGCGTGTCGGTCTGAGGGCTTCGGGTGAATTGCAAGGCGCTCTTACGCAGATAAGGCTGAAGGATCCGGAGAATCACACTTTAGCAGAAGCAGTGAGTACTTTATCATCAAAAACAGAGGTCTTTTTTGAAAAACTCGCAGGATTACGTCCCTGGAGCCACTTTACACCGGTTCTGTATGAGCTGCAGGTGATAGTAACAGACGTGAATGGGGAAGTTGTAGAGTTTGCGGTCAGCAAGCTGGGATTTCGCAGGATTAATATAGTGGGAAAAAAGTTACTTCTGAATGGAAAACGCCTGAGAATCTGCGGGGTGAACCGACATGAATGGAGCGGACGTACCGGGAGATGTATTTGCGAAGAGGATATGAAGAGGGATATGCAGGTTTTAAAGAGAAACCATATCAATGCGGTGCGTACCAGCCATTATCCGAATCAGGTGAAGTGGTATTCTATGTGCGATGAAAACGGTATTTATGTGATGGCAGAAACAAATCTGGAGAGCCATGGAAGCTGGCAGAAGCTGGGGGAAACAGAACCATCCTGGAATATCCCCGGCTGCAGCAGAGTTTGGGAGAAGGCAGTGCTGGATCGAGCTGCGAATAATTATGAACTTCTCAAAAACCATCCCTCCATCCTCTTCTGGTCCCTGGGAAATGAGGCATACGCGGGGACTGCTCTGGCAGCTATGGACCGGTACTATAAGGAAAAGAAAGACGGGAGGCTTACCCATTACGAGGGAGTGACCAGGAACCGCGCCTATGAGACAGAGATATCAGACCTGGAAAGCCGCATGTACGCTTCTCCCGAAGCAGCAGCTAAATATATGGAAGAAAATCCGGCAAAACCTTTTATTCTGTGTGAGTACCTTTATGGAATCGGAAATTCCGGAGGCGGGATGAAGGAATATATGGAACTTTTTGACCGTTTTGATACATTTGCAGGGGGATTTATCTGGAGCTTTATGGACAAGGCTCTGATCATAAAGGACAATGTCACCGGCAGGGAAGTGATCCGGTGCGGCGGAGAGTTTGATGACCGGCCGTCAGATTACAGCTTCTCAGCCGACGGGATCATGTTTGCGGACGGTACGGAAAAGCCGGCAATGCAGGAGGTGTGCTATTTTTATGAAAAATACGAAGCTTAAACTCATTTTCGGAGATGTGTCCATTGGGGTACAGGGAACGGATTTCGACTATATTTTTTCTTATCAGGCGGGCGGTATGGAATCTTTAAAGATCAGGGAGAGGGAATGGCTTTACCATGTGCCGCGTCCCGCATTCTGGCGCGCTATGACGGATAATGACAGAGGAGGGGGATTTTACAAAAAGTCCGGTATGTGGCTTCTTGCGGACAGCTTCCTTGTCTGTAAAGGTATGAGTATTGACGCAGATGGAAAACCCGTGACAGACTTTAAGGCTCCCCTTAATAATCAATATAATGGCAGTGAGGAGGCAGAAACCGTCACCGTAACCTATGTATATGATACACTTACCATGCCGGAGACAGAGGCGGAAATACGGTATACAGTATTTCCGGACGGAAGGATCCGGGTGGAGGGCCTGTATCACGGAAGAGAAGGCCTGCCTCAGCTGCCGGTTTTCGGAGTTCGTTTTGTCTTCCCAACACCGGCTGTGAGATATACTTACCAGGGACTGACCGGAGAGACATATCCGGACAGGATGAGCGGGGGCAAAAAAGGTATCTGCGAGATAATAGGGCTTCCCGTGACACCATATCTCACCCCGCAGGACTGCGGCATGCATATGGAGACGGATTGGGTAGAGATTGTGCGCAGCAGGACACTGAGATACAACGATGGGGACAAGGATGAATTCAGCATTCGTTTTTGGGCGGATAAAACCCCTTTTGCGTTTTCTTGTCTGCCCTACACACCGGAACAGATGGAATTTGCAGATCATCAGGAGGAGCTGCCTCCCGCCGTGAGGACAGTGCTGACAATTTATGGAGGAGTGCGGGGCATAGGCGGCATCGATGCCTGGGGATCTGATGTGGAACCGCCATACCGGCTTTATGGGGATAAGGATATTTATTTTTCATTTATGATTGAACATGATCCCGTTGGGAAATAGAAGGAGAAGAATATGAAGAAGATGAAGGATATGAAATGGTTTTTAGATGCGCATTATGGCCTGTTTATTCATTGGGGCCTTTACTCTTTGATGGAGGGTGTACATGAGGGGAAAGAAATCCCATACGGCGCCGAATGGATACAGAAAAATGCAGGGATCCCGGTGGAAGAGTACAGGAAGCTTGCAGACCGCTTCAATCCGGTCCATTTTGACGCGGCGGATATCGTCAGCCGCGCGAAAAAATGGGGAATGAAATATATTGTTTTTACAGCAAAGCATGTGGATGGTTTCGCCATGTATGCGTCAAAGGTATCACCATACAATATTATGAACACGCCGTATCACCGTGACCCGTTGGCAGATCTGGCAGCCGAGTGTGAAAAACAGGGGCTTATGCTGGGCATTTATTATTCCCAAAACCAGGACTGGGAGGATGAGAACGGCTGGGGAAATGAATTAGATTTTAAGAAAAATGAGGAAAAAGATTTTCCAAAATATTTTTATGAGAAGGCAATACCGCAGGTGAAAGAGCTTCTTACAAATTATGGGAAAGTGGGCCTGATGTGGTTTGACACCCCGTATACCATGCCAATTGAACTGTGTGAAAAACTCCGGGATGTTGTAAACTCTCTGCAGCCGGACTGCCTGATAAATGGGAGGATCGGTTATGATCTGGGGGATTACCGGGAGATGGCAGACAATGAGATTCCGGTGCTGCCATATAATAAGCCATGGGAGACGCCTGTGACGCTGAATAATACCTGGGGGTATTCCCGAGTGGATGAGCATTGGAAAAAACCGGATGAGATTATTGAAAAGCTGGTGAGCGTGGTGGAAAAAGGTGGAAACCTGCTTCTCAACATTGGCCCGGATGGCCTGGGAAACGTACCGGAGGGCAGTATTGCCGTTCTGGACGAGATTGGCGCCTGGCTTGAGAAAAATGGGGAGAGTATATATTCCACAGTGTGCGCCCCCAGGTTCCCCTATGAGAACAGATGGGGAAAGATTACGGTCAGGGGAAACTGCCTGTATCTGCATGTATTCCGTTACCCTGATTTCCCTTATGAAATTCTTCTGTGCAATCTGCAGCAGCGGGTAAAAAAGGTAACGCTTTTGGAGACAGGTGAGGAGCTGACCTTTTACCAGAGTTATGAGATAGCGCGGAACGAATACCGTTTCAGGGTGATCCTTCCGGAAAGGAAAGAGGGAATTCCCTGCGATGTGGTCGTCCGGGCAGAATGCGGGACGGAAGAGCTTTCTTTTGAACAGTTGGTGTAGAGGAGACTTACTATTATGAAGACTTACATAGTATAGAAGTGAAGAAACCTGATGTTTTTGACGAGCTGAAAACTCCGGTGAAGCTGGGGAATGTTCTTTTCACAGTTTAATTCTCATGAGGAGTTCACCGGCTATGAAACATGGATGGCATCCATTCATCCGGAGGAGGGGGCTTGGAGCCTAGTCGATATTGTAGTTTTTGGATAAGGGATGAGAAAATATAGATCTGGTTGACGAAACGATAAAAAGAAACTTATAATTATGATGTAAACACATTATACTTTAGAGAAATATGGAAGGAGGTAAGCTCCGGAAAGCACCTGATTGTGGAGTAAAAGGTAATTGGAAATCAGTAGATGAGAGAAAAAGGTCAGTGTAGGAAAAACAGCCGCAGGGCGGTCTTATTGGAGGCGATAAGATTAGTGGAAAAAGTGTTGAGAAAGAAGGGATTGGTTATGAAGATTAAAAATAAAATGTATGTTTTTCTTGCTGCTATGATATTGGCATTGGGTTGTATTACAGGATGCCGTAATAAAGATGACAAAGAAGAGATAATTCGCAAGGGAAAGGAAGCACAGCAAGAGATACAGAATGCCTTTAATGAGTATCAAAATAAGAAAAGATTATTACAATGAGTGGACGGGGTTTAGTTTATATTAAATAGTGTTAAAAGGATTATGTCTGAACCATAATCCTTTTTAAGTTCAAAATTATACCAAGCACGGTGGTCAAATCCTGAATCGCAATCATAGCCAAAGGCGATTTTAATAAATATTTGCATATAACTGTTCAGTACCTTCACAGTTACAACTTTGTGCAGAAATATAAGCGCATATTGAATCAGATACACTGAGCAAGGAAAAAGCAGAAGGGGAATTTTATAAAAATGAATCAAAGTGAAAAAGAATGGGACAGGCTTCTGAAGATTAAAACCCAGGGGAGAGATGATTCTGCTTCAGATCAGTATCGTTATCCATATGAGCCAACACCCTATTGTGTGCTGGAACGCTTCTCAAACAGCGGCTATATTGGGAAGAACAACGTACTTATTGATTACGGCTGTGGGAAGGGGAGAGTGGATTTCTATTTATCCTATCAGACCAGATGCAGATCTATTGGAGTCGAGTATGATGAAAGAATCTATGAAAGGGCTGCAGAAAATCAAACTTCTGGGGTGTCCGCAGGTTTGGTATCCTTAGAAAAAGCAGATGCTGTATCATTTAAAGTTCCTGCGGAAGCCGACAGGTTTTATTTCTTCAATCCATTTTCTGTTGAGATATTGAAAAAGGTGCTGGGAAGAATAAGAGAATCCTACTATGAAAAGCAGAGAGAACTTCTGCTGTTTTTTTACTATCCTCAGGATGAATATATATCTTATCTGATGACAGTGGAAGAGTTAATGTTTTTGGATGAGATAGACTGCATAGACCTTTTTCCAGGGGAAAACCCCAGAGAACGTATTGTGGTTTTTGAATTACTTTAAAGCATCAGCCGGAAACGGCTGGTGCTTTTTTGTGTAGTGTGCTGCTCAGTTCACAGGATATCCTGCCTTTTATGTATTTCTTTTGGGGATTCAGGTGTGAGAATTGAGTGCAGAAATGCTTCCAGAAGCTGACGCTGCGTGGGGGTAAGACGGTAAATTGCCTCCACGAGAGAGCTGACGGTCGGCTCCTGACGGCAGTATTCGTTGAAAAAATCGGCAAGTGATATCTCTAAAGCGTCACAGATATAAGAAAGGGTTTCAACGGTTGGATTTTTTTTGCACAGCTCTACGTCCCGGAGATAGCTTTGGGACAGACCGGCCTCATTTGCCAGCCTGTTTACGGAGTATCCCTTGTTTAAGCGGAAGCTTTTAATTTGTTCTCCTATTTTCATATATTTTCTCCTTACTTCTTTCCATATAATAACAAAATTATACATAGATGCTTACATCTATAGAGATTGAAAATAAAATCTATAGATGTTATAATTTATCGAAAAAAGAGTGGATATGATAAGGTGCAAAATGGAACGGCAGGTACAGTGAATTCGTTTGGAGGGGACTAACATGGAGCAGGAATATGAGATTGTAAAGCATCTGCAGCTGGAGGATCTGAATATTTTCTTGGTAAATATGACGTATCGAAGGCTGCATGTGCATAAGGAATTTGAGATATGTATGGTTCTGGCCGGCAGCCTTAAAGTATATGAGCGTCAGGGCTATATCTCGCTGGGGAGGGGAGATATCGTGCTGTTTAACCCGAGACAGGCCCATGAGCTGCACAGCTTAACGGAAAATACAGTGCTGCTGTCTATCCAGATATCCGGAAATTTCTGCCGCAAGATATATCCGGATATAAGACTGCTGGAGTTTGAAGAAAATATTCTGACGCTGGATAAATACGGGAGGGAGCAGAAGGCCAGGCTATGCGGCTCGATCTTAAATCTTGCCAAATTTTATTTTCTGAACGCGCCGGGATATAATTTTTTTTGTATGAGCAGTCTTTTTGAACTTTGGGGAATTTTGATCAATTACTATCCCTGGCATATAATTACGGAGAAGGAAAAGGCGGAGCGGTATAACAAGAGCAACCGGCTGGAGCACATTATGGCATATATTGACGCGCATTTTACGGATAAAATACTCCTGACTGATATTGCGGAGGAGGAGCATCTCTCCCTGAACTATCTCTCCCATTTTTTTAAGGATATGATAGGCATGTCATTCCAGCAGTATGTGGCGCTGCTCCGCTTTGACCGGGCCAGGAGGCTGGTAGAGCATACATCTATGAGTATTACAACCATATGCATGGAATGCGGCTTTTCTGATTACAGATATTTGAATAATATCTATAAAAAGCAGCTTGGATATACGCCCATCGAGTACAGAAATTCACATGCTGTGACGGACGGATACATCGAAAAAAAGGCGACAGATCTGGAAAACATGCAGGAGTTTTATTCAAGGGAGGAGAGCCTGAAATTATTAAAAATAGCGGAAACGCAGGGGATATTTATATAACGGCGAATTAATCTGTGTGCGGCTGTAAAAAGACGCTGGACAGCCTAAAGCTGAAGGCGGATCTTCACATGGGAATCGAATGAAAAAAGCATAGAGTGTTTTTTGGCATTAGGGGAAAACGGGAAGATATAACCAAATCTTCCCATTTTTGTATTTTAGTCATTATAGAAAACAACATATTTACCTATGAGGCACATGGAAATAAACAGTGCTTATTACGGGTAAAAAATATAAAATAATTCTTATAACAAATATAAGACAGAAAGGAGAAAACTATGAGACTGGCTGATAAAAGCTCTATTGAGACAATCATCAATGAGATGTCACTTGAGGAAAAGCTGACCCTGCTCACAGGAGAATCGGAATTTAAGGGACCGGCTCTTGAAAAGTATGGAATCCCTTCAGTGTACTATCTTGACGGGGGAACAGGGGCCAATTACATGCAAATGGTTCTGGACGCTTATGGGAGGCTGAAGAATATCACGGACGGAGGCGAAGCAATATTTGGAAATATCTTTGCCCCGGTGCCCACCATCATCGACTGTCTGCTGAATCCGGAAAAAGAGAAGGATGTAAAGAATCCGCAGCTGCTGGAGGATATTGCAGAAATGAGAAAGATGATGGAGGAGTACATACCTGGCGGAGAACTGCCGGGGTGCTTTCCTCCGGGAGTTGTATTCGGCGCTACCTGGGATCCGGAAAACATTTATGAGAGCGGACGAGCGCTGGGGAAAGAGGCACATTATTTTAACATAGATGTTCTCCTGGGTACTCCTAATGTAAATATTCACAGAGATCCGCTGGGGGGCCGTATGTTTGAGGGGTACTCTGAGGATCCGTGTCTGGTATCAAAGCTGGCTCCGGCCTTTGTGAAGGGAATCCAGGACGAAGGAATAATAGCCAATGTGAAGCATTTTGCCGCCAATAATCAGGAGACAGACAGGCGCACGGTCAATGAGCACATACCGGAAAGAGCGCTGCAGGAAATTTATTTCCCGGGATTTAAGGCATGTGTACAGGAGGGCGGCTGCAAGACTGTTATGAGCGCCTATAATGCCATTAACGGCGAGTATTGTGCACTGAATAAATGGCTTTTGACTGACGTCCTTAAGAAGGAATGGGACTTTGACGGCTTTGTTGTCAGCGACTGGACGGCGGCATACGATCAGGTGAAGGCGTGGAATGCCGGAAATGATATGGATATGCCGGGACCGCGCTCGATAAAAGGCGTTCTTGAGGCGGCAGAGAGAGGAGAGCTTGATGAAGAAAAGGTAAACGATTCTGTCAGGAGGTATCTGAATATTATATTGGAAATGCCTGTCATGAAGGGACGCCGGTATAATCATATCGACAGGGCAGGTTCTGCAAGGGCTGCGTATAACAGCATAAAAGAGGCGATCGTACTTCTGAAAAACGAGGGCGGAACTCTCCCCCTTGACAGGGAAAAGGGAGTCTGCTTCTTCGGTGAAAAAAGCAGACAGTTTCTGGAATCCGGAAGCGGAAGCGCGAATGTGGTAACCTCCGAGAGCACCAGCCTCTATGAAACGATGGTACAGAAGCTCGGATGTGACAGGGTGTCCTTTGAAGAAATCACGGACAATACGGATACCGTTGTGATAACGGTTGGGATTGTGGGGCAGGAAGGCTTCGACCGCGCCGAGATGAATGTTACGGCCAGCGACAGGATAATGCTCAAAAGGGCGCTGGGGGAAGCGAAGGCAAAGAATAAAAAAACTGTGGTGATCCTCAATGTGTGCGGGCCGGTTGATGTATCCGATTATGTGGACGATGTGGATGCCATGCTCTGCATTTTTATTCCCGGTATGGAAGGCGGCCATGCTGTTGCAGACGCACTGCTGGGTGAGTTCAGCCCATCCGGAAAGCTTCCGGTTACGTTCCCAAAACATTATCGCGACGTTCCCAGCTGCAGTAATTTTCCCGGAAGAAACAAGGAGGTCTGGTATGGAGAGGGAATCTTTGTGGGCTACAGATATTACGACTACCGCGGCATAGAGCCCCGTTATCCCTTCGGCTACGGATTATCTTACACTACATTTGAAATTGAGGGTGCCAAAACCGATAAAAATATTCTTAACAAGGACAGGGATGACGACAAGATCACTGTGACGGTCAATGTTAAAAACACGGGAAATATGACGGGTAAGGAAGTGGTCCAGCTGTACATAGGTGAAAAGAATCCCGCACTTGTGAAGCCTCCGAAGGAGCTGAAGGATTTCAGGAAGGTTGAGGTGGCGCCGGGTGAGGTAAGGCAGGTGGTGTTTGTGGTAACAGCAGCCGAACTTGCAAGCTATGATGATGCAGCCGGAAAATGGGTGGTGCAGCCCGACGAATATACACTTTACATTGGAACCTCCTCCAGGGATATTGCCGCTGAGCTGAAGATACAGGCAGAAGGCTGGAATGCGTTTGGCATCAGCGCAGATACACCGTTGGGCGTGATCGCTGCAACACCAGGCGCCCTTGATAAGATGCTGGAATTTATCCCGGACGGCATCCTGACGCGGGAGATGGTAGAGCTTCAGGTACTGTTCCAGGATACAGATTCACTGGAGGGCTACTGGAAGGCGGCCGTTGAAAGCCTGTTGGATCTGCCGGAGGAAGAAAAGAAAAAGCTTTATGAGAGTCTGTTAAATGCAATGAACGCTTTTGTCGTTTAATAAGAGTAAGAACAGGGTGAAAAAATGGAAAAAGAAGTAATCTTGAAATGTACAAAGATGTGCAAAAGCTTTGGCCCAACAAAAGCCCTTGTTGACGTAGACCTGGTGGTAAACAGAGGAGAGATACGCGGCCTGATAGGAGAAAACGGCTCCGGAAAATCCACGATTTCTTCTATCGTAGCCGGAGTTTTGCCTTATGATTCCGGAAATATCGAATTTCTTGGCAAGCCCCACAAACCAGCGGACATGCTGGAAGCACAACAGGCCGGAATAAGCATGGTGGTGCAGGAGGCGGGGACGATCCAGAACCTTACGGTTATGGCTAATATATTTGTAGGTAAGGAGGAGCGTTTCAGCAGAGGCCTGTTTCTGGACAAGAAGGCGATGAAAAAAGAGGCCCAGCAGATATTGGATGAAATAGGAGCCTCCCATATCAGGGCAGACGACTCGATCATGCGCTATAACTTTGAGGACAGAAAGCTTGTGGAGATCGCCAGAGCGCTCTATGAAAAACCGGAGCTGCTGATCGTGGACGAAACCACAACAGCGCTGCCGCATAAGGGGCGCGAGGTTCTTTACAGACTCATGAAAAAGCAGGCAAAGGAGAACAGGGCAGTATTGTTTATCTCTCATGACATGGACGAGCTGATGGACAACTGTAATGCCATCACCGTGTTGCGGGATGGCCGTCTGATCGCCACCCTGAACGAAGATGAGATGAGTATACCGAAGATGCGCTCCCTGATGATAGGACGCGAAATCAGCGATGAATACTACCGCACGGATCTGGACGGCAGCTTTGGCGAGGAGGTGGTTTTGAAGGCGGAGCATCTGTCGGCAGGGGAAATACTCGAGGACTTTTCCTTTGAACTCCATAGAGGAGAAATCCTCGGAATCGGCGGATTGAGCGACTGCGGTATGCATGATCTGGGAAAGGCGGTGTACGGCGCAGTGAAGCTGCTGACCGGAAAGGTGATTTACAAGGACGGGACAGAAATAAAAAGTCCGGCGGCAGCCGTTTCAAAGAAAATGGGCTATGTATCTAAAAACAGAGACATTGAATCGCTGATCCTGAGCAGCTCTATTACTAGTAACGTCGCATTGCCCTCCCTGAATAAGCTGCAAAAAGGCGTCTATTTGTCAGCAAAGGACGAGGAAGCGCTCACCAATGAGCAGATTAAGGAGATGAGCATCAAATGTGAGAACGGGGCCCAGACGGTGGATAACCTTTCCGGAGGCAATAAACAGAAGGTGGTATTTGGAAAGTGGATCGGAAATAAAGCGGAAATTTTAATTCTTGACTGTCCTACCAGGGGTATAGACATCGGCACAAAGGTAGCTATGTATAAGCTGATGTACCGGCTGAAGCAGGAGGGCAGATCGATCATTATGATCTCGGAGGAGATACCCGAATTAATCGGTATGAGCGACCGCATTATAGTTATCCGTGACGGAAAGCTTTCCGGCATTCTTGAAAGAAGCGACACATTAAACGAGCACTCGGTTATTGAGTGTATGCTTTAGAGGAGGAAGGATATGAAGACAGAAAAAGTAAGGAATTTTCTTCCTCTGGCAGGACTGCTGATTGTATTTATAGCTTTTGCTGTGCTTTCGGGAGGAAGAAACCTGACATCATCGAATCTGCAGAGCATTTTTAACCAGTCTTTTTTTATCATGCTTGCAGGTATTTGCGCGACCTTTGTGTATGCCCATGGCGGAATAGACCTGTCTATCGGCGGTTTAGAGGGCATATGTATGCTGATCGCCGTGGTGTCCATGAGGAACATAGGATTTGTCCCGGCGCTGATTCTTGTCATTTTAACAGGGATTGTCAGCGGTATTCTGATCGGTGGTATTTCCGTATATGGAAATATTCCGGTATTTATCACAGGCCTGAGCCTGCAGTATATTTACCGTGGAATTTTGAAGGTTGCAACCTCCAAGGCACTGATAACAGTGCCCAACCAGTATACGTGGCTGGACAGCTGGGGAGTGAAGGCCGTTGTTCTGGTGGCCGCGGCAGCCGTTGTGGGATATCTTTTTAAATATACAAAGATTGGACGATACGAAAAAGCAATCGGCGGAAACGCAACGGCGACGACCCTGTGCGGTGTAAATGCAAAAAAATATTCTGTGCTTGCGTATGTGATACTCGGAATCGGGGTGGGAATTGCCGGGCTGTTCGCCATGGTGCGCGCCGGGGGAGTGAATCCCCAGGCAGGAGCGGCTTATGAAATGGACGTGTTAATTGCGGTAGTCCTGGGCGGCATGCCGCTTACGGGAGGAGCTGCGGCCCGCGTCAGATGCGGGATCATCGGCGCTCTGCTCATCGTGGTAATTGAAAACGGATTTGTGCTTTTGGGGGCGGATCCGAATCTGGTGGACGGCATCAAGGGGATTATTTTTATCGCAACTGTTTTTGTAACGATTGCCCGCAGAAAGGGGCAGGTAGTTAACTAAAAAGCAAAGGAGAAAAATATGAGTAAAAAAATGAAAAAATTAATGGCGGTACTATTATGTTTTGCAATGTTATTCAGTGTAACCTCTGTTGCCCAGGCTAAGGAGGACACGGCGGATGTAAAGCAGGTCAGCATCGGGTTCATCGGATGGGGATACACAGATACGCTGGGAGCGGCCTATAAGGAATATTTTGACTATATAGCAGAAGAATTTGGCATGAACGTAACGCTGGTTGCGGGCACGACCCAGGAAGAGCATATTTCCCTGGCGGAGGATCTGATAGAGGCTGGTGTGGACGGGATTCTGGCGTATCAGGTCACTTCTCCCATGATGAAGCTTTGCGACGAGGCTGGGGTATATCTGATGCAGTTTGGTTCTCCCATCACCGACGAGGACATTCAGGCAAATCTTGACGGAAGCGACTACTGGCTTGGAACCTCCTCTGTAGACGATTATAAGTCAGGCCAGAATATGGTGGAGGCATTATACGAGGACGGATGCAGGAATATGGTGGTTTTGGGCGTGGCAGCCGGAAACCCGTGCCATGACCTTCGCTGGAACGGCATTATGGATAAAGCGGCCGAATATGACGATATGACAGTTATCGGTGAATACAGGGGCGGAACTGCGGCGGCACAGGAATACTCTGACCAGGTCCAGAATTTTGTGGCTATGTACCCGGAAATGGACTCTATTGCCATGACAGGCGCTTCCAGCGGCAATCTGGACGCAGTGCTCTCGGCCCTGGACACCGTTGGGATGACGGGGACTGTTAAGCTTGCCACACTGGACGTGCAGGAGGGGACAGACACATATCTTGAGGAAGGCTCCCTGCTGTTTATTGGCGGAGGACAGCATCCTGAGGTTATATTCCTTGCAATCTTGATGGCAGACATTATAAGAGGCAGTCTGGATATGGGCGGCGAAGAGGTTTCCCTGGTCGGACAGTTTATCAATATTGTCGGAACGGATGGATACGAGGAATTCAAAAAATATATAATGGACGATTTCCCGTATTATATTGAGGAACTCAAGGCGGTTTCCACATCATTCAACCCGGATACAAGCTACCAGGAGCTGTATGATCTGTGGAATTCCTATAGCCTTGATGACGTAGAGACAAGACATGCGAAATAGCGCACCATCGAAAGGGTGGAAAAGATAAATGAGTAAAAAGCTTTCAAATATTGTAAAATGCCTCATCCTGCCCATTGCTGTATATGTGATATTCTTTGTTTTTTCAAAGGGCAGGTTCGGAAGCCTGCCGGGAATGCTGGCGATCGGAAGACAGTTTGTACTGTACTGCCTGGTAGGATGGGCATTGATGCATAACCAGCTTATGGGAGTGTGGGATTTCACGCCGGGAGCAGTTGTTGCCCTGGCGGGGATTATTGGCGGAAACATTGCCCTCAGCACAAATACGGGAGTTGCCGGGCTGGTTGTATTCTGCATCCTGAGCGCTGTGACCCTGTGCCTGCTTACGTTTTTTGTATTCCATTTTTTGAAGATCCCGTCTATGATCTGCGGTCTGGGTATGGTATTGATCTATGAAATGCTGACAACGCAGCTGTTTGGCGGAACAGGCGTGAAGCTGACGAAGGATATCACATTGCTGGCAAAGTCGCCCTACTGCTACGTGGTGCTGGCGGTTGCAGGCATAATACTTTATATTCTTTTCAACTTTACCAAGAATGGAGCAAATACAAGGTCTCTGGGGTACGGGCAGGATATTGCCATGAGCATAGGCGTAAGCCTGACTAAGACGAGGCTGAAGAACTTCATCATTGAAGGGATTTTTCTGGGGCTGGCGGCGGTTATTTCCAGCAGCCAGAGAGGGAGTATTGCGCCCACGCTGAATATGTCCACGCTGTCGCTGGGGTTTGACGCAATTATGGGCGTGTTCATTGGTCTGAATCTTGTGAATAACTGTAATCTTGTCGTAGGTATCGTGATCGGTACCTTTACGATGAAGATGGTCAGCGCAGGACTGATCGCAATGGGGCTGGATTCTAATCTGCAGTCTGTGGCACAGGGACTATTCCTTCTGGTATTCATAGGAATATCTTCTAATAAGGATGCAGTGTCAAAATACTTTGCAGATAAGAAAAAGAGTGCAGAAATATTAGCTAAAATTAAAGCCTGAGAACTGATTTAAGAAGGCCATTGCAGAACATGGAGGTATGTGATGCAATGGCTTTTCATATTAAAAAGGAGGATAGAGATGAGTGCAAAACTTATAAACAGGGAGAGTATTCCAGCGCTGCTAAAAGAGATGACCACGGAGGAAAAGGCGGTGCTTGTAACGGGCAGAAGTTCCTTTACCACACAGGCGCTTGAAAAATACGGAATCCCCTCGTGCAGAGTGCTGGACGGGGGAACAGGCGTCAATCTTTTTCAATATTACGGCGATGTTATCCAGCGGGCGAGCTGGGAGGAGGATGAGACTATGCGGGAGTCACTGGGGGGCGTCGCGAATTCCGTGATGATCATGAAACTCCTGGAAAAAGAGGAAAAGGGCGCCGTGCTGGATGAGAGGGAGAAAACGGTAAGGCATATTATTGATGAAAAAATGAAAGAGATCACCCCCTCAGGACAGCTTCCGGGATGTTTTCCCCCGGGGATATTGCTGGGTGCTACATGGGATCCGGAAACCGTATATCTGTGCGGAAACGCCGTGGCTAAGGAGATGGACGCATACCAGGTGGATATGGTTCTGGGAAGCCCCAATGTAAATATACACAGGGATCCTCTGAACGGCCGTATTTTTGAGGGATATTCAGAGGACCCCTGCCTGACGGCAAAGCTTGCGCCGAACTTCGTGCGTGGTATACAGGACGAGGGGCTGACGGCAAATGTAAAGCATTTTGCAGCAAATAATCAGGAAACCCACAGACAGAATATCAACGAGTTAATTCCTGTGCGCGCTTTATATGAAATTTATTTTCCGGGATTCAAAGCCTGTGTGCAGGATGCAAATGTGAAAAGCCTGATGGACGCATACAATAAAATAAACGGAAAAGCATGTGCCATGAATTCCTGGCTTTTGACGGATGTTCTCCGGGACGAGTGGGGATATGAAGGCCTGGTGATATCCGACTGGGGCGCGGTGTATGAGCAGGCGGAGGGAATAGCCGCAGGAAATGATCTGGATATGCCGGGGCCGCGCAGCACACAGCCGATCCTGGAGGCGGTAGAGAGCGGCAGATTACCGGTGGAGGCTCTTGACCGGGCAGTGACTAAAATATTGGAAATGCTTCTGGATATGCCTGTTATGAAAGGGAGAAGAAATACCTGCATCAACAGAGAATATTCCCGCAGGGCCGCATACCAGGGGGCAGCAGAAGGGTGCGTTCTTCTGAAAAACAATGGCTTACTTCCTCTGGCGGATAGTGTGAATATCAGCTTTATAGGCGAAAGAAGCGAGAGATTTCTGGAATCCGGCGGGGGCAGTGCCATGGTTTACACAGATCAGTCCACCGGCATGGCGGCAGTAACAAGAGAACGGATCGGGGACAGCCATGTGACTATAGGGAGGATTGCCCCCGAGTCGGATGTGGTGGTAATAACAGTCTCCGCCTGGGGACAGGAGGGCAATGACAGGCCGCAGATGGATATTGAGCCGGAGGATAAGGAGCTTCTGCTGGAAACGCTTTCCAAAGCCAGAGAATTAAGAAAAAAGGTGGTCGTGGTACTGAACATATGCGGCCCGGTAGATATGACGGAATATATTGACGATGCAGACGCTGTGCTCTGCGTATTTTTGCCGGGGCAGGAGGGAGGAAATGTCGCCTCTCAAATTTTGTTTGGGGATATAAATCCTTCGGGCAAGCTGCCCCTTACATTTCCAAGGCACTACAGGGACTGCCCCACATTCGGAAATTTCCCCGGATGTGCGGCGGAGGTCTGCTACGGGGAAGGAATTCTGGTGGGTTACAGATATTATGAAAAAAAGAAAGTAAAACCGCTGTTTTCCTTTGGTTTTGGGTTAAGCTATTCGACTTTCAGCATTTCAGATCTAAAGCTTACCTCAGACCGCATGGACATGGACAGAGACGAAGAGCTTCAGGCTTTTGTGAGAGTAAAAAATATCTCCAGGATTGACGGTAAAGAGGTTGTCCAGCTATATATCCGCGACCCAAAATCCACACTGCTGAAGCCGGAAAAGGAATTAAAGAATTTTAAAAAGGTATTTTTGAAGGCAGGAGAGGAGACAGAGATCAGGTTTACCATCACCAGGCATGATCTGGAAAGCTATGACCCCAGGCTGCAGCAGTGGGTAGCCGAGGCGGGAAAGTATCAGGTGCTGGTTGGAAACAGTTCAGATAACATCGTGGAGCGGCAGGAATTCCTTGCGGTGGGAGTCACCGCCTACAACTACAACGAGACGACAATGCTGGCAACTCTATATGAGGACGGAAGGGCAAGAGAAATCCTGGAAAGCGCATTGAAAAAATATGATATGGAGGGAGAACTTGCAGACTGCTTGTATTACTTTCCGCACCGTGAGATAGGAAAGGTTCTGGACATGCTCTGCGGTAATGCAGCCGGGATACAGGAAGAAGAGCTTAAGAGCTGGAAGAACGGGGTAATGGAGCAGCTTCGCGAACTGGATTTGAGTGTGTTAGGGTAGACAGAACGGCGCCGGTGCGGTAAAATGGGAGGAAATGTAACAAGGAGAAGGTAGGGGATGAAAGAGAGATTATTTTCCGATAAGGTATTTTACAGGAAGCTGCTGCAGCTCACGGTGCCTATAGCACTGCAAAATCTGATGCTTGCCTCCGTGGCGGCAGCAGACGCCATTATGCTGGGAAGCGTTGCGCAAAATGCCATGTCTGCGGTATCTCTGGCAACGCAGATCCAGTTTATACAGAACATGGTACTGACCTCGGTCGTATCAACTGCCATAATTTTGGGAGCGCAGTATTGGGGCAGGCGCGATACAGGAACCATCAGCGATATTTTCTGCACCAGCCTCCGTTACTGCGGCGTGGCTTCCATATTGTTTTTTATTGGCTGCATATTTTTTCCGAGGTATCTGATGCTGATTTTTACAAATAATGAGGCGGAATTGATTGAGACAGGCATACATTATCTAAAGGTAGCCGGATGGTCTTATCTTCTGACAGGCATCTCACAGTGCTATCTGGCGGTGATGAAGATCAGCGGGCATGCGGCTCAGGCAGCAAGAGTCAGCATTGTCACGGTAATTCTCAATATTGTCCTGAACGCGGTGTTTATCTTTGGACTGTTTGGGCTTCCGGCAATGGGCGTGCAGGGCGCCGCCCTGGCGACGCTGCTTGCCCGGATTGTTGAGCTGGTCTGGTGCATGCGCTGTTCCTTCAGGAAGGGATACATACGTCCGGACCTGAGACGTCTTTTTCGAAGAAACAAGCTGCTGGCCGCGGATTTTTGGAAATGTCTGTATCCGCTGCTGGGAGCCAGCCTGTTCTGGGGCGTTGGCTTCACCTCCTACTCTGCATTTATGGGGCATCTGGGAACGGATGCAACGGCGGCAAATTCCGTAGCAGCGGTGGTGCGGGATCTGATCTGCTGCCTGTGCAATGGCCTTGGCAGCGGCGGCGGGATCCTGGTGGGAAATGAGCTGGGAGCCGGTAACCTGAAAAGGGGAAAGAAGTACGGCGACCGTCTGCTGAAGCTCGCAATTCTCTGCGGGGCGGTTTCTACTCTGGTTATGCTGACAGTGACTCCGGTCGTCCTGAACTTTGTCAGGTTTACAGAAGGGGCCCGGAAATACCTGATCGGAATGATGGTGATTATGGCGGTGTATATGATTGGGCGGGCCATCAACACTATTGTGATCAATGGAATCTTCGCATCGGGCGGCGATACCATGTTTGATTTGTACAGCCTGGCGGTCACCATGTGGGGCATCGCCGTCCCCTTGGCGGCAGCAGGCACATTTTTGTTTGACTGGCCGGTGCTTGTGGTGTACGCCTGTACATGCCTGGATGAGGTGGGGAAGATCCCATGGGTTCTGGCTCATTACAGGAAATATAAATGGGTGAGGGATTTGACAAGGGATATGAACTGAAGAATTGATATATGCATGCCCATCCGAAGGAGCTGAAATACGGAATGCACGGAGGTGTATAATCGGTCCGCTGGAGCAAAGCAGGGCAAATATAAGCATTTAAGGAGCATTTTACAAAATGATCAAAATACTGTTCGTCTGCCACGGCAGTATCTTGAAAAGTCCCGAAAAAGCCAGTAAAATCAATAGTTCCACGAAGAAGAAAGGCGTTTACTACACCACTACTGCACCATTTTTGAAAGAGCCTTGATATGATAGGAAAAGCAAGTTAAGATATAATTATTATGGAAAATCGAGGTGATATGATGGAAAAACTTTTGACACCATACCAATCAGTTATTACAGAAATTAAAAGTATTATTTCTTCTGGACAAGAAGCAGCCTATAGTGCCTCCAGTAAGGCAATGCTGCTTACTTATTGGAATATTGGAAAACGAATTGTAGAGCAGGAATTGGGCGGCAGTGAACGTGCAGAGTACGGTAAAGGTTTAATTTCTGCATTGGCAGATGCAGATTGTGAACGCATGCGTTCATAATCTTAACTGGACGCATATTCGGAGTCTTCTTCGTGTCCCGGATGAAAATGCACGATATTGGTATACGAAAGAGGCAGTTGATGAGAACTGGAGTTCAAGAACCTTAGATCGCAATATCAGTACGCAATATTATCAGGGACTTCTTCAAAACCTGAAAAAGAATGCTGTAATTGAAGAAATGAGGCGGAAAACGGCGGAATTTCAAAAAAGTCAATTTGAATTCAAAAGTCCAGTGATTGCAGAGTTCCTTGGCTTCAAAAATGAGGATACTTACTTAGAAGGAGATTTAGAATTTGCTATTATTTCACATATTAGAGATTTTCTGATGGAATTGGGTAGAGGATTTGCGTTTGTGGCTCGTATTACGTACTTATCGATTTAAAGATGGGGAAGATTACGCATCAGGATGTGGGACAGATTGATATGTATGTGCGCATGTATGATGATTTAAAGCGAGGGCAGGGAGATAATCTCACCATTGGGATTCTCTTGTGTTCAGAAACTGATGAGGATATTGCCAGATATTCTGTGCTTCATGATAACGACCGATTGTTTATGTCAAAATATCTGACTTATTTGCCTACGAAAGAGCAGTTGAAAGCAGAAATTGAAAGACAAAAAGAAATTTTTTCTATGCAGCATCCAGTTTTACAGGAGAATGGGGAGTAGAGAAATAGATATTGGATTAGATAGTCATGGTGATGTTTAAAAGCTTGCTTAGTGATACTAATCAAGCTTTTAAACAAATTTATGAAAACGTCGAAAGGCCAGTAATTACAGGCTTTTGAAGGCTTATGAAGGGATATAAAATTATGATTAAGGTACTATTTATCTGTCTGGGCAACATCTGCCGTTCCCCCATGGCAGAATTCGTCTTCCGCGACCTGGTAAATAAAAGAGGGCTTACCAAGCATTTCCTGATAGCCTCTGCCGCCACCAGTTCGGAAGAAACAGGCAATCCAGTGCACTATGGCACAAGAAAAAAATTGGCTGAATATGGGATCAGCACAGAGGGGAAGCGGGCCGTCCGCATGACAAAGGCAGATTATGAAAAATATGACTACCTGTTAGGTATGGAAGAGTGGAATCTGAGAAATATGAGGCGTATAGCGGGAAGTGACCCAAAGAAGAAAATACACCGTCTTCTTGACTTTTCAGATTCCCCCAGGGATATTGCCGATCCCTGGTATACGGGAGATTTTGATAAAACTTATAATGATATACTGGAAGGCTGCCAGGCCCTGCTGGAGCATATCATAAAGGAGCATAAGCGTTACTGTTCACTCCGTGACCAGTAACACGCTTCGCGATGCACAGAAACGGCGAAAAGCGCCGTTTCGCGCTGCAGCCCTCGGGATTTTCGTGCAAAATGCGCACGAAAACACCTCGCGGGACGGTGACGTATGAACAGTAACGCATAAGCTTCACTAGATACACTGGATACTGAACTGTGCCGTCTCACGGAAAGCGTTTTCTAAATACGCTCCAGGTAAAAAGCCGGTTCAGATGGGGGCATCAGAGAAAAAATCCACCGCCTTATCGGATATCTTTTCCAGCATGCTGAAAAATGCGGCAAATTCAATATCACTCATGTCACTGGTAAGATAATTTACCCAGTTATTGCCGAAGCCTTCCAGTGCTGCGCAGATATCATAAGATTTCCGGGTAGGATAGACAATCATGGCCCGGCTGTCGGCAGTATCCGGTTTCCGGGTAATGTAGCCCTCGGCCTCTAACTTGGACAGCATTTTGGCTACAGTGCTCTTGTCCATTTCCAGCAATTCGCAGAATTTATTCTGGATCATCTCTCCATTTTCACATGTGATTAAAATAAAAGGTGCCTGGCTGCCTGTGAGGCCCAGGTGCCTTGTCTGTTCATTCAGATACATCTGAGTTTTTCTTTGAAGCGTAGAAACCATCTTGATCACTTCAGACTGGCAGGACTGGTTCATAATGATATGCTCCTATTATATATTTTTTATATAAATGCTGATTATTATAAAAGTTGGCATTGCAACGTTATGCCTGCGTGATTAGGAAGCAGGCGGCTGACATTTACTAATATAGGGGTTTAAAGCAGAAAAGTCAAGAAGATATAAACCAGAGCGGGATTGAAAAATTAAGAATTGACAATTAAAATGTTATCTTATAGAATAGTAATGTTATGGTTGTAATGCCAACTAAATATGACTTTTATATCAAAGTATGTTTGGAAGAAAGACGGGGAGGTTAAAACTCCTTTGTATTTTTAAGAAGAGGAGGAAAAGGAAAAATGAGTGAACAAAACACAGTAAGACAGGAAAATAAAATGGGCGTTATGCCTGTTAATAAGCTGCTGCTGAGTATGTCCCTGCCTATGATGATTTCTATGCTAGTGCAGGCCCTGTACAATATTGTGGACAGTATGTTTGTGGCACAGATCAGTGAAAATGCCCTGACGGCAGTGTCTCTGGCGTTTCCTGTCCAGAACCTGATGATCGCGGTTGGGACAGGTACTGGAGTAGGTATTAATGCGCTGCTCTCTAAGAGCCTGGGTGAGAGAGAGTATAAGAGGGCGGATGATACGGCAAAGAATGGTATTTTTCTGGCGCTGATGAGTTTTCTGCTGTTTCTTGTGCTGGGACTTACGATGTCCAGGACTTTCTTTACCTGGCAGACAGATATCCAGGAAATTGTAGATTATGGAACAGAATATATGACTATCTGCTGTGTCTTTTCCTTTGGACTGTATTCTCAGCTGATATTTGAGAAGCTTCTCCAGTCTACAGGAAAGACCTTTTATACAATGCTGACTCAGGGACTGGGGGCTATTATCAATATTATTCTGGACCCTATCCTTATTTTCGGGCTTTTCGGTATGCCGAAGATGGGAGTCGCGGGAGCGGCAACAGCTACAATTATCGGGCAGATCATAGCGGCCTGTCTTGCAGTTTATTTCAATGTTAAAAAGAATCATGAGATCTCAGTCAATCTGAAGGGATTCCGTCCTTCAGGAAATATTATCAGGAGGATATACGGAGTGGGTGTGCCGTCTATCATTATGGCATCCATCGGTTCTGTCATGACCTTTGGCATGAATAAGATACTGATTGCATTTACTTCCACTGCCACAGCAGTATTTGGCGTATACTTTAAGCTTCAGAGCTTTATTTTCATGCCGGTATTTGGATTGAACAATGGGATGGTTCCTATCATTGCGTATAATTACGGCGCCAGAAAGGAAAAGAGGATAACGCAGACTATGAAGCTGAGTATCATATATGCGGTGTCCATTATGATTGTGGGATGTATAGTCTTTATGACAATACCGGACCTTTTATTGAAGATATTTAACGCTTCAGATACAATGCTTGAGATAGGTGTTCCTGCTCTTCGCATTATTTGTATCAGCTTCCTGTTTGCAGGGTTTTGCATTATTACTTCGTCTGTATGCCAGGCGCTGGGCCATGGCTTCCTGAGCCTGCTTGTATCCCTGATCCGCCAGCTCTGTGTGCTTCTGCCGTCAGCATATATCCTGTCCAAAGTAGGGGGGCTTCACGCGGTATGGTGGTCCTTCCCAATTGCGGAGGTAGCTTCACTGATATTATGTACCATATTCCTGAGGCACATTTACAGAAAAGAAATCAAACCGCTGGGGAATACAGATCATAGTTAATGCTCACTCCGTGACCAGTAACAGATCATACAAAATAAAAGAAATACCCCGGATAATCTGCTTGAAGAAACAGATTATCCGGGGTATTCTTGTATATGGAGATAGTTGTCCCAGTCAAAAACAGCAGGAGGAGTAAGCGTGGACTACAGAAAAGTAGAAATAAATGAGATAGACAGAGAACTTTTCAGAAATTTTAGACGCCGGCAGGCCGTAACGGATTGCTGGAGGAAAGAGAAGGGAGAGTGGGTGATCAGAAATTGCCCGTTCATTGATGAATGGAGTGAGGAAGATTATCTTGTATTGGTGAAGTGCCTGAGAGAGACGGTGGAAGCGGGCGGCATAATGTTTGGAGCCTTTTTGGATCGAGAACTCAAAGGTTTTGCAGCTGTGGAATGTACTCCTATGGGTTCCAGGGGGCAGTATCTGGATCTGCCCAGCCTCCATGTGTCAGAGGATATGAGAGGAAGGGGCGCCGGGAAGGAGCTGTTTCGTCTGGCAGCTGCCTGGGCGAAGGAACACGGCGCACGGAGCCTGTATATATCAGGACATTCGGCGGTGGAGACCCAGGCCTTTTATAAGGCTATGGGCTGTGTGGAAGCTGAGGAATACAGCAGGGAACATGTGGAGATGGAGCCATTTGACTGCCAGCTTGAATTTATTTTAGAATAAAAAAGCCCTCATAAATGAGGGAGAGCCAGCACCTTTCGGTGCTGGCGGATTATGAAAAGAAATTTATTAATGTTTGCTGTACCCTTGGTACACTTATAATATAACTTTAAAATGTGAAAAAAATGTGATGGACTCTTGAAGAGATTGTGAAATCGGGAGCACCGGGGGCATTCTTAAAGCACCTCTCTTACCTCGGGCTGATCAGGTCTTCTGCGTCCAGCCTCCGGTCTTTCAGGAGGTTCATATTACTGCTACAAAAAACACCATACCGGGAAATGTGAGGTATCCCTTGGTATGGTGTTTTTTATATTTATATAGAAATCATATGCCTCTTCAAATCCTCTAAGGTATCACGCTCCCTTATGAGCACTGCCTCACCACTTTCTCTGATGAGTACCTCTGCCGGGCGGAGGCGGTTGTTGTAATTGGAGCTCATTGTAAATCCGTATGCGCCTGCATCAAGGATCCCCAGGATATCCTTTTCCATGACGGGGGGCAGCATCCTGTCTTTTGCCAGGATGTCACCACTCTCGCAGATATTTCCCACGACTGTCACAGGCTGCAGGTTGTTATCATGTCCGTCCCCTGTGCTGTGAGTCTTGTCAGCCCCGTTCTGTGCAGCAGCATCGTTACTGCGGTAGATCTCTATTCCGTGGTAAGAATCATACATTACAGGCCTTGCCAGGACATTGAAGCCTACGTCACATCCTGCATAAGTGATCCCGCTGTTTTCTTTGACAGAATGGACCTGGCCCAGAAGTACACAGCACTCGGCGCTGATATAGCGGCCCGGCTCTATGCGGAACTTGACCTGACGTCCATATTCTTCTGCAAAAGCATAGAGCTCCTTGTCAAGCTCTGTTCCCAGGGATTTCAGGTCAAGACGGGCTTCATCTGTCTCTTTGTGGTAAGGGATGCCGAATCCGCCGCCCAGGTCGATGAACTCCAGATCAGGGAACTGCCTAGCGATGTCAAACAGGGAGTGGATGCTGGAGAGGAATGCCTCACCTGTCATAAAGAGGGAGCCGATATGCTGGTTGATTCCTGCCAGTGTCAGGTTATATTTTTTCAGTATTTCTTTTACAAGAGGAATACAGGACGGATCCACGCCGAACTTCGTCTTTTTCCCCGCTGTGACTACCTTGTCATGATGGCCTGCTCCGACTCCGGGGTTAAAACGGACAGCTACCCTGGTATTTGGGGCCAGGCGTCCGTACTGTTCCAGCTGGCTTATGGAATCGACACTTACAAGTACTCCTTCTGAGACAGCGTACTGCATCTCCTCCTCTGATACATTATTACAGATATAGAAAATCTCATCAGATTTAAAGCCGGCAGCTTTTTCAATATAGATCTCACCGGGTGACATGGCATCCACTTCCAGTCCTTCAGATCTTACGATCTGCAGGAAAGCCAGATTGCTGTTTGCCTTGGCTGAAAAATCAGCCACGAAATTTGGGTAAGTCACCAGATTCTTCAGTTCCCGGCATCTGGTGCGCAAAATCCTTTCATTATAGACATAAAGAGGGGTGCCGTACTCCTTTGCAAGGGCTGTCGGATCGTTTCCCTCATAAAAATTCATTTCATCAGTTACCTTTGTATATATTTTCTGCATGAAAATGCCTCCTTGGTATTCATATCCCGGACTTTCCGCCGGCAGAAAATTTGTTACAGTTCAGCCATCTGCCATTCGGCAGCCGTCTGACCTATAACAACGCTCCGCGATGCACACAAAATGCTGTAAACAGCATTTTGGCGCTGCAGCTCTTGGGATTTTCGTGCATTTTGCACGAAAACACCTCGCGGAACAGTGGAAGGCTGAACTGTTACGAAAATTTGACTGCGGCAGTCTGTCTTGACTTATTATAGAACCGAATTTATAATTTGTATAATGAATATTAATGATTGATATAATCGAAAATTTAAATTGTCATATAATAATGATGCGGGGCTGAGATAAAAGGAGAATACAGATGGATACTGAGAATCTGAAAACATTTCTGGTACTGGCAGAGCTGAAAAATTTTACGCAGACTGCGGACCAGTGCTTTGTGGCACAGTCTACTGTGACTAACAGGATCATGGAACTGGAGAAGGAGATAGGAAAAGTCCTTTTTGTGAGAAAGAAAAGAGGGGTGGAGCTGACTGAGGAGGGGAAATATTTCCTGTCTTATGCCCGGCGTATAGTGGAACTGGAGAATTCCGCCGTATCAGGGCTGCAGCATTTTCCGGATTATTCGTGCAGCCTGCGTATCGGGTCAGTGAATACTGTCTATGACTGCCATATGCTGCCTGTTCTTTCAGAATATCTGAAGAGCCATTCCCAGATAGCAGTCAAAGTGATCGTGGACCATTCAAATGTGCTCTACAGGATGCTGCAGGACGGGACTCTGGATGTGATTTTTACTTTTCTCGGATCAAAGAAAAAGGGGTGCGTCAGCAGGCTCTTTAAAACGGATGAGCTGGTGCTGGTGACCGGCGCGGCTAACAGGGAGTTTGAGAAGGGGATCAGAAGGGAAGAGCTCTGCGGCATCTATTATCTGTACTGTGATTTTGTGATCCAGGAGGGCGCCGTATCTATCAGGGAGATTTTTCCGAAGAACTATCCGTTTCCCTTTGAGATAGACAAGAGCACAAAGCTGCTCCCGTATCTGCTGGACGGCATCGGCTACACCTTTCTGCCGCGAAGCTTTGTAAAAGAATATCTGGACGGGGGAAAGCTTTTAGAGATACCGCTTCTGGATTTCGAAGCTCCTGAGATCAAAAGCTATGTGATGGCCCTGGAAAAAAGGGCGAAGGAAAAACATGTGGCGGATTTTCTGGATATGGTATAAAAAAACCCCCTAAACGGAGGGAGAGCCAGCACCCTCGCAGGATGCTGGCGGATTATGAAAAAGTATATTATCAGTGTTGCTTGCTTTGTACCTTTCGTACAATATATACTATAAAGCAGAATTGTGACAAGAGTGTGTTATGTGCTTGAACAATTTGTGAAAGTATTTTGAACAGGCAGTACGACTGTGAAGGTGGCGCCGCCGCCCGGCGTGTCCTTTACCTGTATCCTGCCCTTGTGCAGTTTGACGATCTCCTGGGCAATACATAGGCCAAGTCCAAAATGAGATTTACTTTTATGGGACTTATCTGTCCTGTAGAAACGCTCAAATACAGCCTCCTTCTGGTCATCTGGAATACCGGGTCCGTTGTCGGCCACAGTATAGCTGAGCTTTGAACATGAGCGGGCCAGGCTGAGAGTGATCTGCCCGCCTTTTGGAGTATAGCTCATTGCATTATCTATAAGGATGGAGAGGACCTGGGCAATACGCTCCCCGTCCATAGAACATGCAGGGCAGTCCTCATCCGGGATATTTACAGACAGCCTGAGCCCTTTTTGGCTGGCCAGGCTCTCGAATTTCTCATATGTCTGCAGCAGCAGGGTGTCAGGTTCCACGTTGGAAGCATGTATGCTCCAGCTGCGGTTGTCAGCATTGGCAAGGCTTAACATATCCCCGATCAGGCGTGACATACGCTGTCCCTCAGCCTGTATTGTGTCAGAAAAGGCCTCGGCCTGCTCTTTATCAGCCATCTTCATAGCGGAGAGGCTGGAGAGGATGACTGTCAGCGGAGAGCGCAGCTCATGGGAAGCAGCGGCGATGAACTGAGACTGCCTTTCCCGGCTCTCTCTTATAGGTTTTATCATCCTCTTGGTGAAGTGCCAGGAAAAGAGGAACAGCAGCAGAACGGCCAATACGTCTATGGAGGCAAACAGCAGGCGCTGGTGCCGCAGCTCTTTTTCCTGGGCGTCCAGAGAATAGAGGGCTGTGACATTCAGGACTCCGTTTTTCTTTGGTATGAGGGCAACGGAGGCGTAGTATTCACCGGAATCTTCTCCGTGCATCTTGAATTCAGCATGGTTATAGGACAGCTCTCTGTAGGACAGGTCACTGCTGTCGATCCCGTATTTCCTGTAAGCTATGTCTCTGGCCTGTTCAAAAAGTTCTGGGGGATACTCGTCACTGCTGCCCAGGCGCTGGGAAAAGAGAGGATTACCATTGTCCAGGATATGCATTTTCAGATGATATGTGCTTTCCATCTGCAGAAGCCACTGATGGGAGATCACATTCTGTTCTTCAAAATATGAGAAGATAGAAGTCAGATTATCTGAAAAGGATATATAGCTCCTCTCCTTCGTATTACGCTCTGCGATCAGAAGGCAGAGACATGTCATGGAAATGAGGATCAGGCTGGTGATAAGGGTGCAGAAAAATGTCATCTGCCTGTGAAGTTTTTTAAACATCCCCTTCCTCCAGGCAGTAGCCAACGCCCCGGACAGTCTTCAGGCTCAGGGTGCTTCCTGCCTGTTTTAAGCGTCTTCTTATAAAATGTATATAATTGTCAAGATTGCCATCCTCCACTCCGGCATCAGGCCCCCACACCTTTGTGAGTATTGTATTCCTGGGAAGTATCTGGCCGGGATTGCGAAGAAAGAGTTCCAGGAGAGTCCCTTCCCTTTTAGACAGCGTGCATATGCAGTTTCCAGATCTGAAGAGCTGATTGCTGGCGGCGTCATAAAGGATATCCCCGAAAGTCAGCTGGCTGCTGCTCTCCCAGGTGCGGGGGCGGCGGCAGATGCTGCGGATCCTTGCCATCAGCTCCTGGAATGCGAATGGTTTTACGATATAGTCGTCAGCCCCGCAGTCCAGTCCCGTTATCCTGTCATTTAATTCTCCCAGGGCAGTTACCAGGATCACGGGAGTGTTGATATGTTCCGCCCTCATAGTCCCCAGGACCCGCAGCCCGTCTATCAGAGGTATCATCCTGTCTAAAAGTATCACATCGTGGGCCTGTTCACGAATGAAGTGAAGGCCATCCTCGCCGTCATGGCAGACGTCAACATTTATCTTTTCTTTTTCTAACTGAAAGCTTAAAGACTCACAGAGCTTTTCATCATCCTCAATAATCAGTACCCTCATAATACCCTCCTCCTAGATGCCCCCGCTGCCTGCAGCGCTGCAAATTTGATGCCCATTGCCTGCGTCGCTGCAGATTTGATGCCCCATTTCCTGCGGCGGGGTTTTTGATTCACAGCTAATGCAGCTATTATACATGATTTTCCGGTCCGCAGGATAGGGGAAAAGTTCATAGAAATAAGGAATCTTATGAAGTGTGAATTTGGATAAATCTCTGAAATTTATTTTTTGGCCCGAAATTTTTGATTTTAGAGAAAACTTAGAGGAAAGGGTGATAAGATGATGACAATGGTTTGAAAATATTCACAGCCATGATCAGAGAGCAGTGCCCGGACTTGAGTATGTGCCGGATTGATGTATGCAGGAACTGGGTGAGGATGAAGCCGTTGCGGGAGGAAGACTATGAAAGAAAAATGGGTGCTGGCCGGGCTGCTTGCGGCAGCCGTTGGTATAATGACTGGATGCAGTGGGGGTGAGGGACAGAATAATAAAGACTCGAATGAAGCAGAAACCACAAAAGGGAGGTATGTGGAAGAAGAGTGCAGCCTGCCTGATGAAATAGGAAGAATTATGGATCTGGCCGGTACAGGCGGGCAGAATGTGAGAATGGTAGCGGATACCGGCGTATATGATTCAGCCGATGGAGGAAGGTCATGGCAGGCATGTTCTGAAATAAGTGAGGAAAAGGCCAGGAAAATCACTGGCGGCATATCCTGCGCCGCTGTGAGCAGTACGGGCGATATCGCCGCTGCATACATGGACGGACAGAATGCAAATGTGGAGATCCTGACAGGTGACAGGGAAAGCGGCCCGGTTGAAGTGGGGCAGGCTGTAATTACATCTGTTATGTTTTCGGGAGAGAAGGACGTGGCGGCCGTTGATGTAGAAGAGAACATTATGATGGTAGATATGGCAGCAGACACGTCAGTAAATATTATTCCGGCGGATGACGGACAGAGGACAGGGATTGCATGTATTGGGGAGCAGATCCTGGTGCAGAGTGTTAACAGCGCCCAATTATATGATAAGAAGGGCAGCAGCCTTCAGACAGATGAGGTCCTTATCAGTCTTGTCAAAGAGAATAAGCAGCAGCCTGGAATATCAGGGGCCAGAAATTCTTTGATAGCCTCCCAACCTGATGGGAAAGGATTATTTTACTGCAGCAGGAAGGGGCTGTACAGCTACAGGCTTGGCGGTACCACAGCGGAACAATTGATTGACGGCAGTATGACGTCAATAGGGAGTCCGAAATTGTATTTCACAGGGATGGCTGCAAAAGAAGATGGATCCGTCCTGGTCTCGTATATGGATGGAAACGGGAAGCCCCTGCTGAAGAATTATGTTTACTCGGAGAGCGCTGACACTGTCCAGGGGAAGGAACTGACGGTCTACTCACTGTATGATGACCCTGTGCTGCGCCAGGCAGAACAGCGTACCTAAAAGAAGAGACAGGTCTGGACGAAGCGGCAGAAAGAATTAAAAGCCAGATATCAATTTACCTGGCGGAATAAGAGCAGAATAAAATGAGGTGAAATTATTATGAGAAAATTTGTCAAAAACCTGATCAGCAGAACTGTTTGCCTGACTGCGGCGGCAGCGCTGGCGCTCTCGGGCCTGGCAGGGTGCAGCGGCGGCAGTGAGAGCGATACAAAACAGCAGGAAAGTGAAAAAACCTCCGGTGACGGGAAGAGCAGCGCGGGAGGCAGCGGGAGTATGGGAAGGTATCTGGAAGAAGAGGTAAGCCTTCCGGAAGGTACAAACCGCATATATGATATGAAAAAGACGGAAGACGGAGGAATATGGACAGCAGTCCGGACAGAAACAAATCTGTCTGCCTGGAAGACAAAAGACGCAGGCGGCAGCTGGGAGAAAGTTTATGATTTGCCCATGGAAGTACTGGAAAAGGGAAGCGTGCTGCAGATAGCTATAGCGCCTGACGGTGAAATGTTTTGCCAGACAGGTATTTCAGCAGGAGAAGATCTGGAGTACCATTACTGGAAACTGGATAAAGAAGGAAAGGCATCGGAGATATCACTCGCACTGAGTAAAACACTTGAAGAGGATGCTATGCAGGGAATGTCAAATTCCCTTTATGAATTTGTATACACAAGTTCAGGTGATCTTGCCGGACTGGACTATGCGGGCAAGGTATATCTGTTCGACACAGGCACAGGAGAAGTAAAACAAAATTATGACAGCGCAGAACATGTTTATTCAATGGCCTGTCTGGGGGAAGAACTGCTTCTGCAGACAAAGTCAGATGTTCTGACAGTGGAGATAGAGAGCGGCAAGACAAAAGAGACGGATGAGAAGCTGAAGGAAGCCCTGCTGAATAATTCTTTTGCGGGGAGCGGCTTTGGCGGCGCCGGGAATATTTTATTTGAGCAGGGAAAAGACGGATATCATTTTTATGCAGATTCAGATGGAATCTACAGCTGGCAGCAGGGAGGCAATGTCTGCGACCAGGTAGTGAACGGCGCTCTTACAACGCTCTCCGATCCCAGCCTGGGACTGATCAGCCTGGCAGCCATGGATGACGACAGCTTTATGCTGGCAAGTGAGGATGGAAACGGGAATCCAAAGCTGCTGCATTATGTATATTCTGCGGACACTCCTTCTGTACCGGAGACTGAGCTGAAGATCTACAGTCTGAGAGACAGCAATGAATTAAGGCAGATCCTCTCTAAATTCCAGAAGGATAATCCGAACATTCTGGCGACACTCCAGCTGGGCATGACGGGAGAAGATGCTGTCACAGCTTCGGATGCGCTGAGGACGCTGGCTACAGATATATTGGCCGGGAAAGGGCCGGACGTGCTGATCCTGGATGGTATGCCGGTAGATTCCTATATTGAAAAAGGGCTGCTTTCAGACATCAGTGAAGTGGTGGAAAAAGCAAAGGAAAAAGACGGCATGTTTGAACAGATTGCGGGGGCGTTTGCGGGGGATGGTACTTACTATGCTGTGCCCACAAGGTTTGCAATTCCTGTGATACAGGGATATACAGAATCTGTTGACAAGATCAGTGACTTTAAAAGTCTGATAGAGACAGCGGCAGCGGTTAAGGAGAAATATCCTGATGCAGCAAGCGTGATGGGAACTATGGATGCAAGGTCAATGGCAGCGAGGCTTATGGGGGTATGTTCACCAGCCTGGCAGAAAGAAGACGGAACCCTTGACGAGGCATTGCTTCAGGAATTTTTTGAAGGACTTTCACAGATGTATGCTCTGGACAAGGATTACAGAGAAATAAATTCCGGAAACATATATGGAACTAATATGCAGGGGACGGCATCAGATACTGCCAACAGCCTTGAATCGCTGGTACTCCTGACCAAGTCAGCCCTGCTGAATCCTGGCATGTTGTATGGGCTTCATGATTATTCATATCTCACATCAGTGGATACGTCTGCCGGAAATACGTCTGAGAACAAGATGAACGGCCAGGCTGCCGATGTATTTATACCTCTTTCAGTAGCCGGCGTCAGCAGTAAGAGCACACACAGGGAAGAAGCCGTGGGGCTTCTGGAATATATGCTGGGAACAGAGGGACAGAGTGTTTCTCAGGGAGAAGGTTTTCCTGTCAACAGAGCGGCCTTTGACAAGATCCTGGCTGAAGAGCCGCCGGAAGGTAAAAGTGAGGGGATAACTATCTCGAGCGATGATGGAATGGATCTGAATCTCAGCATAGAGCTGCCTTCTGAAGAAAAGAGGCAGGCGCTGAAAACATGGGCTGAATCACTGAAAATACCTGCAGTCACTGACACTGTAGTAAAAGAGGCGGTACTGGAACAGGCACAGAGATGTCTTGAAGAGGGGATAAGCCCGAAGGATGCCGCAAAAAATGTGGTTCAGAAGGTCAACCTCTACCTCTCTGAGTAGGAAGCGGCCGGATACGCCTATGAAGAAAATAAAAGGCTGTTTTCCTGTTTTAAAGAGACAGGGACACGGCGGCAAAAAGGAGTGGGCAGGGATATTATTTATCCTGCCCAGTTTCATAGGGACGGGAATCTTTGTACTGATCCCGTTTGCAGATGTGGTGAGGAGGTCGTTCACAGAGTCCATCAGCGGGAAATGGTCAGGTTTAGAAAATTACAGAGCAGTATTTGCCACTCCCGCTTTCAGGCTGGCGGCATCTAATACGGCACGTTTTACAGCTGTATGTATCCCTCTTCTGATCATGTTATCGCTGCTGCTGGCTATTTTCCTGCAGAGGCAGGGAAAGGCAGGAAGCCTGCTCAAAAGCGCGTTCCTTGTGCCTATGGCTATTCCCGTTGCATCTGTAGTCCTGCTTTGGAGGGTCCTGTTTGACAACCAGGGAATATTAAACGGAATGCTTCAGAGGCTGGGAATGGCGGGCAGCGACTGGATGAACGGAGGAACAGCCTTCTGGGTCCTGGTCTTCAGCTATATCTGGAGAAATTTGGGTTATGATGTGGTGCTGTGGATGGCAGGCCTCTCAGGGATATCTGAGAGTATCTATGAGGCGGCGAGGGTAGACGGGGCTGGAGAGTGGAAATGTTTCTGGAAAATAACACTGCCAAATCTGCTGCCGTCTATGTTTACAATAGCGGTGCTGTCATTGCTGAATTCCTTTAAGGTATTCAGAGAAGCATATCTGGTGGCCGGGGATTATCCCGATGAAAGTATGTATATGCTGCAGCACCTGCTCAGTAACTGGTTTAGGGAACTGTCCATGGATAAGATGGCCGCGGCATCTGTGATAAACGGGCTTGTCATTTTTGTACTGATCTTACTTTTGAAAAAAGCATGGGAAAAGGAAGGATGAGGGTGTGAGAAAAAGCAAAAAAATAATCCATTTCATCATTATATCTTTTCTCGGAATTCTTGGATTTACAGCGTGTTATCCGGTGCTGTTCCTTTTGACTGGTTCACTGATGGGGGCGGTGGAACTGACAGACCGCCTGGGCCCTGCATTGGGCGGAGCAGGCGGCTATGTCAGCTGGCGTCTGCTGCCTGTCTATCCCACGTTAAAGGCCTATGTAAACCTGCTGATAGACTCGCCGGAGTTTTTTGTAATGTTCTGGAATTCCATAAAGCTGACAGGAGCTATCCTGGCCGGTCAGCTTCTGGTGGGCGTGCCTGCAGCCTGGGGATTTGCAAAATTCAGGTTTCCCTTCAAAAAGGCCCTTTTTATGGTGTATATCCTGCTAATGATGATGCCGTTTCAGGTGATGATGCTTTCTAATTATCTTGTCCTGGATAAGCTCCATTTGATCGATACGCATCTGGGGATCATTCTTCCGGCGGTATTTTCCACATTTCCGGTTTTTATCATGTACCGTTTTTTTGAAAGCGTGCCAGATGCAGTCATTGAGTCGGCCAGGATCGACGGGGCCGGGAATTTTCAGATTTTCTTTTATCTGGGTATCCCCTTAGGCTCAGCAGGGATCATCTCAGCAATGGTACTGGGATTTTTGGAATACTGGAACCTGATTGAGCAGCCCCTTACCTTTTTAAAAACAAAATCGCTCTGGCCTTTATCACTTTTTCTGCCCAATATCGGGCTGAATGAGGCCGGAATAGCATTTACCACTTCGGTAGTGGTACTTCTGCCGGCCATGCTGGTATTTCTGGCAGGGCAGGACTATCTGGAACAGGGAATCGTAGCGGCGGCAGTAAAGGAATGATACAGGAGGATGACAGATGAGCAGAAAAAAATTAGTCAGTATATTGGCGGGATTTCTGGCCTGTATGCTGTTATTTACCATATTGTCAAGGGCTGCTGACAGTGCGGGGATCGCAAATGTACAGGCAGAGATACCTAAGAATATATCCCTGGACCACAGTGTTTCGGGCAGCGGAAAAGTAGTCCAGAGCAGAGAAGAGGCGGTGAGCACTTTGCCGGATATAAAAGTGGATACGATCTATGTGAGTGTGGGGAGTCAGGTGGAGGCCAATGCAGCGCTGTTTGATCTGAATATGGAAGACATTCGGGAACAGCTGCTAAAAAAGAAACAGGAGCTGAAGAAGATGCAGCTGCAGGCTAAGGATACCCAGAGCAGAAATGCAGCTGACGCCCAGAAGAAAGCTATTTCACAGAACCAGGCAGCCCAGGATCTGGGATTGGCAGAAGAGCGGGGAAATCAGGATATTAACGCGGCGGCCCAGAACCTGGAGACGGCAAAGCAGAAGCTGGAGGAATACAGAAAGAGCCAGGGGAAAGATACAGGGGCGGATGATACTGTAAGAAAACAGCTGGAGACGGCAGTGGCGGAGAAGACGGCAGCCCTCAAGTCAGCCCAGGATGAACTTATGGCACTGAGGGAAGAGATAGAACAGGAAGTAAAGCAGGCAGTAGAGGCCCAGAATAATGCAAACATGAGTGAGGCGGAGGAGCAGAAGAAAAAAGAAGAATCAGAGAAGGCGGCGCTGGAGGAACAGCAGCGCCAGTCCGAATCCCAGAAGGCGGCGGAGGAAGAACAGCAGCGCCAGTCCGAATCCCAGAAGGCGGCGGAGGAAGAACAGCAGCGCCAGTCCGAATCCCAGAAAGCGGCGGAGGAAGAGCAGCAGCGCCAGTCCGAATCCCAAAAGGCAGCGGAGGAAGAACAGCGGCGCCAGTCCGAATCCCAGAAGGCAGCGGAGGAAGAACAGCGCCGCCAGTCCGAGGCCCAGAAGGCGGCGGAGGAAGAACAGCGGCGCCAGTCTGAGGCCCAGAAGGCAGCGGAGGAAGAGCAGCGGCGCCAGTCCGAATCCCAGAAGGCGGCAGAGGAAGAACAGCGGCGCCAGTCTGAGGCCCAGAGGGCAGCGGAGGAAGAACAGCAGCGCCAGGCCGAAGCTCAGAGAGCAGCAGATGCGCTGCCCCGGGAACAGTCATATGAGACAGGAGAACAGCCGTCACTGGAGCCGGACAATACGTCGGCGCAGGCAAAGCTGTGGAAACCATCATTGAGCATGGTAGGCAGTTCACAGACCACGGCAGCAGATCCCGCCCAGGCGGAACAGGATGTCAGAAATTCATACCAGGCAGATCTGGATGCGGCAGAGCAAAAGGTGTCAGATGCCCGGACAGCACTGGAAAATGCAGAGGCAGCGCTTTCGGCTTACGAAAAAGAGAAGCTGGAACAGGAAGCGGCAAATGCAGGGCAGGAAGAGCAGCAGCTCATAGAAGCTGTCCAGTCCAGCCAGCAGGCATATGACGCCGCTGTCCTCTCAAAGAAACAGAGCGTCACGTCTGCAGCACATTCCCTGGAGAGCGCGGGTGCACCGGACGGCAGTGACAGCAGCGCAGAGATCAGCGCACTGGAGCAGGAGGCTCTGGAGCTTGAGATCACGAAGCTGGAGAGGCTGGAAAAAGAAAACGGACAGATAAAAGCGCCTATAGCCGGAATCATTACAAAGCTTTCACTGACTACAGGAGATAAGACACCAGATGGAATGGCAGTGCTGATGGCGGATACATCAGCAGGAAATAAATTTACGGCCCAGATACCTGCGGGACAGGAAAAATATATTGCCCGCAATGACGAGGTGACACTGAAGCCGTCAGGAGCGGGAAAACAGCCCATAACGGGTCTGAAAGTTGAGTCGGTGAGTATGAGTGAAGCATCGGAAGATATGCTGGATGTGACTGTAAACCTTCCGGCGGATGCCCTGGAGATCGGTGAGGCTGCGGAATTCAAAGTGGAGAAGATTTCTAAAGCATATCCTCTGTGTGTGCCGATCAGTGCTGTCAACGAGGACAGTAAAGAAAAATTTGTCTATGTCCTGCAGGAGACTGATTCAGTGCTGGGGACTGAACTGACAGTAAGAAAGGTAGCAGTTAAAATCCTGGATAAAAATGAGTCTTATGCAGCGCTGGAGGAAGGAAGCATCAGCAGTGACCAGAAGATCATAACAGGATCTGACAAGAATCTCTCAGAAGGAAGCAGGGTGAGGCTGAATGATACGGGAGCGAAGTAAGATATATCTCGTTATTTCTATGGCCATGCTTATCGTACTGATTCTCTGCTATGGGATGGCGGTAGGAAGTTACATAGAGCTGAGAAAAAATACAAAAGATACAGTGACGGCAATCCTGGATAACGGAATTACGGGAGAGAGAATAAGGGAGATCATAAAAACAGAGCAGGAACAGGATAAAACTGTACTTTTTGCAGCGTGGAAGGAAGAGCACAATGTGACGGCGGCCGGGCAGGAAGGCATCCGCAGCACTGGTTTGAACCTCATAAAGGCCCAGGGCAGCCTGCAGCTCATATTTGGAACAGGCAGTGTATTAGATGAGGATGACATGTCGGGATGCCTGCTGTCGGAGAAGGCTGCGGAAGCCCTCTTTGGAAGCTCTGACGCAGCCGGAAAAACAGTGGTCTGCCGGGACAGAGAATATACAGTCAGGGGAATCTTAAAGGCAGATGCCCCTGTCCTGGCGGTGAGAGGCTTTAATGGCGGTCAGGAGAAGGGCGCTGCATACGGTGATGCGCCGGGGTCCGGCAAAGATACGGCAGAGAGCGCAGAGATGCTCACACTGGGGGCAAAAGACAGCCTTAAAGAGTTTATGGTGCGGCACAGCCTGAGCGGCAGGATACTGGAGCTCTCCCTTCTGGCTGAGATTGCTCAGATATTTGTGATCATTCTGCCGGTGGTTACGGCGGGCTGCCTTGCAGCTGTGCTTGTAAGAGGCCTGCTGATGAATATAAGAATGAGAAAAAGGCTGCTTCCGGCAGTGTGGGCACTGCTGCTTATCATTGTGGCGGCAGTCTTGTTTATTACAATATCAAAAGTACTTCATATACCTTCTGACATTATCCCTACAAAGTGGTCAGACTTTGGTTTCTGGTCTGCGTGGTTTAAGGAAAAAAGAGAGGCCTTCCTCTTTCTGCTCCAGGCAGGAAAGAGTTATGAGCAGGCCGCAGACATTCTGCTGTTTGCCAGATGTGCAGGACTTAGCATGATCTCATTTGTGCTGTATTTCTTCTGCGCAAGGAATTGTTTCCTTTCGGACTGTGACGTGTGAATAGTAACCTTAGTAGTTACTATGAAAATTCCCGCCAGTATGCTATACTGGATTAACAAAGCATCGCACCGCATTCTGGCAGACAGGGCGGATGGGATATGAATACGGAGGAAAGTATGGGCAAGAGCGGGGAAATTTTACAGATGTGCAGAGACAAGGGAATTGAGATGATTGATTTTAAGATGACCGACCTGGACGGTAGATGGCGTCATATTACTATACCGGCCGCCAGGTTCAGTGAGGAGATATTCACGTATGGGATTGGATTTGACGGGTCCAATTATGGGTATGCGCCTGTTGAGAAGAGCGACATGGTGTTTATACCGGACCCGGCTACTGCATTCATAGATCCCTTTGTGGAGATCCCAACCTTGTCTATGACAGGGGATGTGTGCATGATCGGGGAGAAGGAAAACAGGCCATTTGACCAGTACCCCAGGAATGTGAGCCTGCGGGCCGCAGAATATATGAGGCAGACAGGGATAGCGGACGAGATGGTGATAGGGCCGGAATTTGAGTTCCATATACTCGATGAGGTCAGATTCCAGGTTGAGCCAAAAGCAGGCTTTTATTCTGTTGAGACAAGACAGGCCCAGTGGAACAGCGGACGGGATGACGGCTATAATACAGGGTACCAGATCCCCTCAAAGGGAGGCTACCATATCGCTGCCCCGGGGGATATTCATTATAATCTCCGCAGCAGGATGTGCATGACCCTGGAAGAGTGGGGAGTAAAGGTAAAATACCACCACCATGAGGTAGGCGGTGCAGGGCAGATGGAGATAGAGGTGGAACTGGGAGAAATGGTTGATATGGCGGATAAGACCATGATCACCAAGTATGTAGTGAAGAATATGGCTGCCCGGGCAGGAAAGACTGCCACCTTTATGCCCAAGCCGGTCTATAAGGAGGCCGGTAATGGGATGCATGTACATATGCTGCTGAAAAAGGACGGAAAGCCTGTTTTTTATGATGAAAACGGTTATTCAGGCCTGAGCCGCACAGCGCTGTATTTTATCGGAGGTCTGCTGAAGCATGCAGCATCCCTGTGTGCATTCACAAACCCCTCGACAAATTCCTTTAAACGTCTTGTACCGGGATTCGAGGCTCCTGTGACTATCGGATATGCTACCTCCAACAGAAGTGCGGTGATCAGGATACCGGCATATGCGAAGGCGCCTGAGGCAAAGAGATTCGAGCTGCGCTGCCCGGATGCAACTGCAAATCCATATTATGCTTATGCGGCTATCCTGATGGCAGGACTTGACGGGATCGAGAATGATACAGATCCTCAGGCAAACGGGTGGGGGCCGTATGATTTTAATCTCTATGACCTGCCAAAAGAGCAGAGGCAGCAGATAAGATCACTGCCCAAGACTCTTGATGAGGCCCTGGATGCATTAGAGGAAGACCATGAGTATCTTCTGAAAGGCCAGGTATTCCCGGAGAGGCTGATCCATATCTGGATCAGCAGGAAGAGGGAAGAGGCCCGGCGGATAGCGGAAATCCCTCATCCGGCCGAGTTTTTGCAATACTATGATTTATAATTCTATTTGAAAAAGCTGTATTTTGCTCCCATAATCTGTTATACTATGCCTGGAATGCCCGCAGCAGGGGTATTTCAGGCGATTTTGATCTATGGAGGTATATGATGAAGAAAAAAAGCATTATTTTATTCCTTGCCCTCTGTCTTGCCCTTGGCGGCTGTCAGAAGAAGGATGAAGGGCCCACCAGAGTGGAAACAGGAATGTCAGAGATAGAAAACCAGTATTATGACAAAGCGCTGGAGAATTTCCAGGCTGCCCTCTCAGAAGATGATGAGGATGAGAAGCTCATGGCCTACCGCGGGGCCGGCATGGCTTATATGGGGCTGGGGCAGTATGATATGGCTGCAGCGTCATTTGAGGAGGCATTAAAGAGGACTACGGACAAGATGCCGGATACGAAAAAGGATATCCTCTACTATAAGGCAACCGCCCAGTATAAGATGGGGGATTATGAGGCTGCCGCTGCTTCCTGCAATGAGATACTGGGCATAAAAGGGGAGGCTGACGCCTATTATTTAAGAGGGGCAAGTTATCTGGCAAATCAGGAGCAGGACAAAGCGAAGATTGATTTTGATGCAGCTGCCGCCCTTGCGCCTAAAGATTATGACCTTTTTCTGAATATCTATATGTGCTATGAGGAGCAGAAGCTCTCCGCCAATGGGGATGAATACCTTCAGAAAGCCCTGGCCATCCAGGGGACGGAGACGAAGGATTATTATAACAGAGGAAGGATATACTATTATCTGGAGGACTACGAAGCGGCACAGAGAGAGCTGGTAAAGCCTGTGGAGGAAAAGGACGCTGCATCGCTGCTGCTCATGGGCAAGGTCTATATGGCCCTGAGTGACACGGCACACTCCAAAGTAATGTACCAGCAGTACATTGATGCATATGGAGAGACACCGGAGGCATATAATGGTCTGGCGCTGGCAGAAATGAGTGACGGGAATTATGACGCAGCGCTGGCAGATATAGCCAAGGGACTGGGCCTGGATGAAGAAAAGGGCAAACAGGAGCTGTATTTCAACGAAATCGTGGCATATGAGAACAAGAAGGACTTTTCCACAGCTAAGGTAAAGGCTGAGGCTTATGTGCAGATGTATCCCGGAGATGAGCAGGGGAAGAAGGAATATGACTTCCTGTCCACAAGATAGAGATATAAGGATCGGAGAATAAGAGGAATTTATGGCAGAATTATATGAAAATGACGAACTGCAGGAACGTGTCATCCTGGTAGGCGTCAGCATGCAGGATGAGGATGACACAGAGGAGTCCCTGGACGAGCTGAAGGACCTGGCGGACACGGCAGGCGCTGTGACAGTGGCAAAGCTGATCCAGAACAGGGAGCAGATACATCCGGGAACATATATAGGAAAAGGAAAAATAGCTGAGCTGAAGGAGCTGGCGCAGCTTATGGACGCCACAGGAGTCATCTGTGATGATGAGCTTTCTCCTGCCCAGCTGCGCAACCTGGAACAGGAACTGGATATGAAGGTCATGGACAGGACCCTGATCATCCTGGATATATTTGCAGCCAGGGCTTCCACCAGTGAAGGAAAGATCCAGGTGGAGCTGGCCCAGCTGAAGTACAGGCTGGCCAGGCTGGTGGGCCTGCGCAGCTCGCTTTCCAGACTTGGAGGCGGTATAGGAACAAGAGGGCCGGGAGAGAAAAAGCTGGAGATGGACAGGCGTCTGATAAAGGACAGGATATCCCAGCTGAATAAAGAGCTGGCTGAAGTAAAACGCCACAGGGAGGTCATCAGGAGCAGGCGGAGCAGGAACAATGTGCCTGTGGCTGCCATTGTGGGCTACACGAATGCGGGAAAGTCTACGCTTTTAAATACCCTGACAGATGCCGGGGTGCTGGAGGAAGATAAGCTGTTTGCAACGCTTGATCCCACTACAAGGACACTGAAGCTGGAGAGCGGACAGGAAGTGCTGCTGACGGACACGGTAGGGTTCATCAGGAAGCTGCCCCATCATCTGATAGAGGCATTCCGCAGTACTCTGGAAGAAGCAAAATATGCAGATATCATCCTTCATGTGGTGGATGCTTCCAATCCCCAGATGGAGAAACAGATGCACGTAGTCTACGATACCCTGTCTGAACTGGGGGTAAAAGACAAGACAGTCATCACCCTGTTCAATAAACAGGATAAGATACAGGAAAAAGAGCGCTTGAGAGATTTTAAGGCAGATAAGACCCTGAATATTTCTGCGAAGCAGGGAACGGGACTTGATGAGCTGAAGAGTGTGCTGGAAGAGATCCTTCAGGCGAGAAATGTGCTGATCGAGAGGGTATATCCTTACGATAAGGCGGGCTGTATCCAGCTGATCAGGAAATACGGCCAGCTTCTGGAAGAGGATTACCGTCCTGAGGGGATTTATGTCAGGGCATACATCCCTATGGAAATATATGGAATGACAGAAGTGTAGAATATGATTTGAGACAAGATATTGTTGCCGGATAAATGAGTGAAAAACAAGGATTTATGTAGAAAAATAGAGCGATTGAGCTGGTTTTTAAAGAATACCACATGCGAAAAGAAAAATAAAAAAACACTATATCTAGTTATTGCACAAAAAACAGCACATAGATATGGTGTTTTTTTGCCTTGACGCATATGGGAAACTTTGCTACAATGGGTGTAATCGGTTTTTCCGGTGCGGGGGAAAATCCGGAGTCTGCCCAAGGAGTGAAATAAGCGGCAGAGCTTCGTTTACCAGGATATAGGGGAATTATTTATTCGTTCGGAAGGAGAATTAGGATGTTTAAAGTTGTAAAAAGAGATGGAGAGGTTGCGGAGTTTAATCTGCAGAAGATCAGCAGTGCTATTGAAAAGGCATTTGATGCTGTGCAGAAACAGTACGACGATGATATTGTCAGCCTGTTAAGCCTTCGGGTGACTGCGGACTTCCAGGAAAAGATCAAAGACGGCACAGTGGATGTGGAAAGTATCCAGGACAGCGTAGAGAATGTACTTGTCCAGACAGGATACGCAGAAGTGGCTAAAGCTTATATCTTGTACCGCAAGCAGCGTGAAAAGATCAGGAATATGAAATCTACGATCCTTGACTATAAAGACATTGTAAACAGCTACGTAAAGGTGGAGGACTGGCGTGTAAAGGAGAACTCCACAGTCACATATTCTGTGGGAGGGCTTATCTTAAGCAATTCAGGCGCTGTCACTGCGAATTACTGGCTCTCAGAGATCTATGACGAAGAGATAGCCGAAGCACACAGGAATGCTGATATCCATCTGCATGACCTGTCTATGCTGACAGGATACTGCGCAGGCTGGTCCTTAAGGCAGCTGATCACAGAAGGCCTGGGAGGGATCGAGGGCAAGATCACATCTGCTCCGGCAAAACATCTCTCCGTGCTCTGTAACCAGATGGTCAATTTCCTGGGGATCATGCAGAATGAATGGGCAGGCGCCCAGGCGTTCTCCTCCTTTGACACATACCTGGCTCCGTTTGCAAAGGCAGATAAACTGACTTATCCCGAAGTGAAGAAATGTGTTGAATCCTTTATCTATGGTGTAAATACGCCCAGCAGGTGGGGAACACAGGCTCCGTTCTCCAATATTACTCTGGACTGGACAGTGCCGGATGACATGGCAGAGCTTCCTGCGATCGTAGGAGGAAAGCCCATGGATTTCTGCTATAAAGACTGTAAGAAGGAAATGGATATGATCAATAAGGCATTTATTGAGATCATGATCGAGGGTGATGCCAACGGACGCGGATTCCAGTATCCTATACCTACTTACTCTATCACAAAGGATTTTGACTGGTCTGACACAGAGAACAACAGGCTTCTCTTTGAGATGACTTCTAAATACGGCACACCTTATTTTTCAAATTATATCAACAGCGATATGCAGCCAAGCGATGTCAGGAGTATGTGTTGCCGTCTGCGCCTTGACTTAAGAGAACTCCGCAAGAAGACAGGAGGATTCTTCGGGTCCGGTGAGAGCACGGGTAGTGTGGGGGTTGTCACTATCAACCTTCCTCGTATTGCATATCTGTCAGACACTCAGGAAGAGTTTTACAGGCGTCTTGACCACATGATGGATATTTCAGCGCGCTCCCTGAAGATCAAGCGAACAGTAATCTCCAAGCTTTTGGATGAAGGGCTTTATCCATATACAAGACGTTATCTTGGCAGCTTTGAAAACCACTTTTCAACGATCGGCCTGATCGGAATGAATGAAGTGGGGCTGAATGCAAAATGGCTGGAGAAGGATCTGACAAACAAGGAGACACAGGAGTTTGCAAAAGATGTGCTCAACCACATGAGGGAACGCCTTGTTATCTATCAGGAGGAATACGGCGATCTGTACAATCTGGAGGCCACTCCGGCTGAATCAACCACATACCGCCTGGCAAAGCATGACAGGAAACGCTGGCCCAAGATCAGGACTGCAGGAAAAGAAGGGGATACTCCGTATTACACAAACAGCTCCCACCTTCCGGTAGAATTTACATCTGATATTTTTGAAGCCCTGGATATCCAGGACCAGCTTCAGACTCTTTATACTTCAGGAACTGTGTTCCATGCATTCCTGGGAGAGAAGCTGCCTGACTGGAAAGCTGCTGCAACCCTTGTCCGCAAGATTGCAGAGAATTATGAGCTTCCATATTATACATTGTCACCTACATATTCAGTGTGCAGGGAACATGGCTATATCGCGGGAGAGCATTTTGAGTGTCCGGTCTGCGGTGCCAGAGCAGAGGTCTACAGCCGTATCACAGGCTACTACCGTCCTGTCCAGAACTGGAATGACGGCAAGAGCCAGGAATACAAGAACCGCCAGCTCTACGATGTACAGAATTCCTGTATGCACAAGGTACAGAGCAGTATCGTGACTGTGTCTGATGAGGATGTGAAAATAGAGCCCCAGAATTCTATCAAATATCTGTTCACAACAAAGACATGTCCGAACTGCAAGATTGCAAAAGAGATGCTTAGGGACGAGGATTATCAGGTGATCGATGCGGAAGAGCAGCAGGATCTTGTAGAAAAATTCGGTGTTATGCAGGCGCCCACCCTTGTAGTAGTGAACGGAGAAAAAACTAAGAAGTACGTAAATGCATCCAATATTAAGAAATATGTGGATACAAGCCACGGACCCAACTGCAGGTAAGCAGGATATCAGACTTTTAATGCTGCAGAGCAGTTAAGGCTTTATTGATGAGAGACAGAACAGAGATGTCAGGTTTAAGGCGTCTCTGTTTTTTTGTTATTAGAAATATTTGCTAATGCCTGATGAAAGAGATGGAATTATGTAGTATAATTGTATATAACTGTGAAGGTGCTGAACAGTTACAATTGTATTAATATGTACCTGCCGGTCAAAGAGACCGTCCAGGAAGGAGGCCGGAGTGTGATCTGTGCAGGCCGGGAAAGGAAAAAGGATGGATAAAAAAAGAAAGCTTCTGAATACTGCAGAGTCATTCTGCCGGGCATGGTTCGAAAAGCTTGATATAGAGCAGGCAGTCCGGTTCCTCTCAGAGGATGTTTCGTTTGTGGGGACTGGTGAGGACGAGAAAGCCTTTGGGAGAGAAGAGGTCTGCGAATATATACGGCAGGATATAGATGAGATCAGTACTCCTTTCGAAATTAATTTTACAGATGGTCAGGCGAACCTTATTAAACAGGACACTGGTATAGCCATACTTGAGTTTGATATGAGAAACAGCGATTACAGATGGCATGTCCACAGTACCATGACAATGACTGCATGGGAAGACGGATGGACGATATGCCATATACATTTTGCCGTACCCGCGTCCCAGCAGGAGCCGGGAGAACACTATCCGCTTACACTTGTCAGGAGGCAGATCGACGATGCCCGCCACGAGCTTTTATCATCCAGTATAGCAGGGGGGCTGATGGGAGGATATCTGGAGGATAAATTTCCCTTTTATTATATTAATGACAGAATGCTGGAACATCTTGGATATGGATCAGAAGAAGAATTTGTACAGGATATCGGCGGATATATATCCAACTGTATGCATCCTGACGACAGGAGTCAGGTGGATGCTTCTGTCAGCAGCCAGCTGGCGGAGAATGACGAATATACTGTGGAATACCGCATGAGGAAGAAAAACGGCAGCTATATCTATGTACATGACATCGGCAGGGTGATTACGGCCGAAGATGGGCGGACTGCTATCTTATCTGTGTGTACAGATATTTCTGAACAGCTTTTTGAAAAACAGCAGAGTGAAAGCCTGATCAAGGCCATGAACGGCGGCACGATGATATGCAGGATATCCGGACAAAAGTATATCCCTCTCTATTTATCAGCAGGCATGGGCAGCATCACAGGATATACAAGAGAAGAGCTGAAAACAATAGTCTTGGAGGACCCGATGTCATTAGTGCATCCCCTGGACCAAGATAAGCTGTCCGCAGTTCTTGGAAGGGTGGAGCAGGGACAGGAAGGTGCTGAGGAGACATTCCGTGCAGGACACAGAGACGGGAATTACGTGTGGGTCACGGGCATTTTTCAGAAGATGGGGGATGAGGACGGTGAACCACTGATACGCTGTATATTTACCTCCATGTCAAAACAGTTTGAACTGCAGAATAATATCCTGGACGGGGCAGATATCGGCATTTGTGTGATTGACGCCGGGACATTTGAACTGTGTCTTGCAAATGAGGCTGTATTTGCCATCAAGGGACGCCCTGTGGGTGATTATATGGGGAAAAAATGTTATGAAGTATTTGAAAAGCTGGAACACCCCTGTGAAAACTGCATACTGCATACTAATATAATGAAGCCTGAAGAAATATACATCCCCCGGCTTGACAAGACAATAACTATGACAAAGAAAGAATCACGATGGATGAACAAAGACGTTGTGATAGAATACTTAAGTGATATCACAGACCAGAAGAAAGCACGGGAGGAGCTGAAACTGGGGGAGGAAAGACTGGCAACAGCTGTCCGTCATGCAGGGATCCAGTTCTGGGAGTATGATATTAAAAGCGGCGTGGCATATATGAGTGAATTTTCTCAGCAGAGTTATCATGTGCCGCATATAATGGAAGATTTTCCGGAATCATTTATAAAACTTGATATCCTGCATCCCTCTGACAGGGAGTCCTTCCGGCTGCTGCACAGGAAGCTGCAGGGGGGAGAAAAAGATGCCATGCTGGAGTACCGGGTGAAGATGCCGGGGGAGGACTACTGCTGGCTGCTGGCACATTATACGAACAGTTTTGATGAGGAGGGACATGCTGTCCGTGCATTTGCCACGGCTGAACGGATAGACAGGTACAAGGAGTTAGAAGAGCAGTTTACTGTGGCGGCCAGACTCACAGGAGTGCGTGTATGGACTCTGGATATGCAGAATGGCACGATAACCTTTAATGATAATGATGCCAGGGATTTGCAGGTCTCCAGAACAGTATCCTGCTGTACGGCAGAGGATTTAAGAAAGACCGGGATACTGCATCCGGATGATGTAAAGACAGCCTGGGAAAAATCAGTGGAGCTAAAAAAGGGAACGAGCAATGTCTCATTTAATATAAGGCTTAAAGTCAACGATAATTACAGATGGAACAGAGTGTCCTACACTGTCATGAGGTCTATGGGGGGAACTCCGGTAAAAGCAATAGGTTCCTCTATCGATATCCATGAGCACGTGATGCTGGAGCAGAAATTTAAGCAGGAGCTGGAGTATTCAGCCGGTCTGGAAGAACCCAGCCTGATCAACAAGGCACAGTGTAATATTACAAAAGGAATTGTTACTTCATATTTAAGTGATATTAATGCAGCTGTAACTGTTCCGGGAGCCGGCTATGAGGAAGCGGCAGAACACCTTGCGGATGCAGCTGTGGAGAGAGAGAAGCGGGAAGAGCTCCGCCGCATACTGAAGCCTGAAAATATTGCTGAGTCTTACGCCCGCGGCGAAAATTATTATACAGTGGATTATCAGAGGAAGGCTGCTGACGGAACTCTTTTCTGGGCCAGCACCACAGTCAGGATCTATCAGAACCCTGAGACCGGTGATCTTATGAGCTTTATGTATACATATAATATCGAGGACAAGAAGACAGCGGAAATTATAGTGGACCGCGTGGTAGATACGAACTTCGAATATCTGATATTGTTTAATACGATCACAGGCAAAATAGAGAAGACAATTGATAAATCAGGCGCATTTTTAAGCTGTGTTGATGGGCGGCAGTATGAGGATGTTGCGGAAGAAGCGCTTATTAAAGAGATCCTGCCGGAGGAGAGAGAAGAATATCTGCCTCTCTTTACCATAAAAAATATTACGGATAAGCTGGACAAAAACGGTTCCTATTCTATTTCAAGTGATATTCAGGAGCAGGGCGGGGAGGAACTCAGGCATAAGCTGTGGGGATTTAACTGGTTTGATAAGCATCATATGAAGGTCTTATGCTACAGGAGTGATATTACGGAAGCACACCGCCAGGAGCAGCACCAGAAGGAGGTGCTCTCAGCCGCCCTTACTGCGGCTAAGCAGGCGAATGCTGCTAAATCAGATTTCCTTTCAAGAATGAGCCATGAGATCCGGACTCCCATGAATGCCATTATTGGTATGACAGCCATTGCGGCCAGATCCATCGGAAATGATGACCAGGTGTCTGACTGTATCAGCAAGATCGGTATATCCTCCAGATTCCTTCTCTCCCTGATCAATGATATCCTGGATATGAGCCGGATAGAATCAGGGAAGATGCTTCTGAAGAAAGAAAAGATTCCTTTCGCAGAGTTTATCACAGGAGTCAATACGATCTGCCATACTCAGGCTGCCGCAAAGGATGTGGAATATGAATGTATCGTGGATCCGGTGGTGGACGACTATTATATCGGGGATGCCATGAAACTGCAGCAGGTTCTTGTAAATATCCTTGGAAATGCGGTGAAATTTACCAGCAGCGGGGGTAAGGTGACATTTGCAGTCAGCCAGAGAAAAAAGACTAAAAATGATGCAACTCTCCGTTTCGTGATCAATGATACAGGAATAGGCATGAGTGAGGAATTCATTCCACATTTGTTCGAGCCTTTTGAGCAGGAGTCAATGGGGATCACCTCGGGGTATGGAGGAACCGGGCTGGGACTTGCCATATCCAAAAACATAGTGGACCTGATGGATGGAAGGATCCAGGTGAGGTCCATCAAGGACCTGGGGACAGAATTCACAGTGGATGTCAAGCTGGGCATCACGGAGGAGGAAAAGCAGCGGAGCAAAAAGCAGCACGTCCATAACTTCTCCCATCTGAAGACACTTGTGGTTGATGATGATATCACTGTCTGCGAAAGCGCTGTCCTTACGCTGAAAGAAATAGGAATCACGGCTGAGTGGGTAGACAGCGGCAGGAGGGCTGTGAACAGAGTACAGGAGAAATGGAAGAACTGCCAGTATTATGACATGATCCTCATTGACTGGAAAATGCCTGAGATGGACGGAATAGAGACGAGCAGGCGCATACGGGAAATCGTGGGACCTGATGTGACCATCATTATTATGACAGCCTACGACTGGTCTGCTATTGAGCAGGAGGCAAAGGCAGTGGGAGTCAACATGCTTATGAGCAAGCCCATGTTTAAATCCAGCCTGATCTCAGCCTTTTCAAAGGCTCTTGACCAGAAGGAGGAAGAGAAGGAAGAGATCCCTGTGGAAGAGTATGATTTCAGGGGAAGACGACTCCTTCTTGTGGAAGACCAGCCGCTCAACGCAGAGATTGCACAGATGATATTGGAAGATGTGGGATTTCAGGTGGAAACAGCTGAAAATGGGCTCCGGGCCATGGAAATGTTCTCAAAGACAGAAGAAGGTTACTATGATGCCATCCTTATGGATATACGTATGCCTATCATGGACGGTCTGCAGGCATCCATGAACATACGCCACCTGTCCAACAAGGATGCCAAGACCATCCCGATCATTGCCATGACAGCAGATGCCTTTGACGAGGATGCCGATAAGAGCAAGGCGGCAGGAATGAATATGCATCTGGCTAAGCCTATCGATCCGCCGAAGCTTTACCGGACGCTTTATAATTTTATATATGGAAGAGATATAGGGGAAGAATTATAAAGAGACAGAATACAGGTAAATTCAGAGGCTGCTGGTTGGATATATTCCCGAAAAGAATATATCCAACCAGAAAACGAATTGCCCCGGCTTCTTCCGGCATGCTAGAATATTTTCAACTGGGAAAGTATAGAACGGTTATGTGAATATTTAAACTCACCATATAAGCATGGAAATAAAAAGTCGGAGGTACAGTATGACAAGTTTTGACAAGAATAATTTTCAAAAGGAAACAATGACCGGGCAGGGAATGACGATCCGGTTCAGGGCATACAGGAATCTGTGCTACGTGGCTGCTCCAGCAGATGAGAAATATCAGACCATGAATATCTATGTGCCGGAGGCATATTATCATGGACAGGCTGTGGGGATGTACACAGCCGCGTCAGCACCTGTATTTATGCCCAATACAGTGGGCGGCTATATGCCGGGGCTTCCTGAAGAGCCAGGAGTGAACCGGCACACGAATAAATTAAATGCGGTGTTTGAAGCACTGGCGAGGGGATATGTGGTGGCAGCTCCAGGAGCACGCGGCAGAGGGCTGACTGACGGGAAGGGCAGTTATACAGGCAATGCCCCGGCGTGTATAGTGGACCTGAAGGCGGCGGTAAGATATCTGCGCCACATATCAGAGGACCTGCCGGGAGATATGGAGAAGATCATTACGAATGGCACAAGCGCAGGTGGAGCCCTGTCAGCCCTTATGGGAGCCACGGGAAACAGCGCTGATTATGAGCCTTATCTGAAGGCATTGGGAGCAGCAGATGAGAGGGACGATATCTTTGCGGCGTCCTGCTATTGTCCCATCACAAATCTGGATCACGCAGATATGGCGTATGAGTGGATGTACCACAACCAGCATGATTTCCACCGGATGATTTTTCAGATGACAGACGAGGGTCCTGAGCGCAGGGCTTATGATGGCATGATGACGGAAGAGCAGATAGAAGACTCCCGGGAGGTGAGAAAGTTATTTCCGGGATATTTGAACGGACTGGAATTAAAGGGCGGGGATGGCAGACGGCTTTCACTGGATGAGAACGGAGATGGCAGTTTTAAAGAATATGTGAAATCATTTGTCACCGCTTCAGCACGGAAAGCAGCTGAAAATGGGGAAGACCTTACAGGAGAGGAATATTCCTGGATCTCCTGGAAGGAGGGAGTGCCCTGTGACATTGATTTTGACAGGTATACAGCTTATGCAGGAAGGATGAAGGCTGCACTGGCTTTTGATTCTATGGAAATGAACACACCTGAAAATGAACTGTTTGGCAATGAGAAAATTCAATACAGGCATTTTTCAGAATATTCTGCGATGAAAGATGTACGTGAAAATACGCTGGCTGAGAGTCTCATTATAAAAATGATGAACCCCATGAATTACATAGATAATGAGAAGGCCAGGACAGCGCAGTTCTGGAGGATCCGGCATGGGGCGGTGGACAGGGATACCTCCCTTGCAGTACCGGTGATCCTGGCCGCAAAGCTGAGGGAACAGGGATGTGATGTGGATTTTGCCCTTCCCTGGGGATATGGCCATGCAGGAGACTATGACCTGGAGGAGCTGTTCCTATGGGTGGATCGAATCTGTGGATAAGCGGTATTTTTTCCTGTACTCTGATGGTGTGATCCCGAAATATTTCAGAAAGTACTTATTATAGTGGGAATGGTCATAGAAACCCAGGGCCATTGCCACATTAGTGATTGGCACACCCTCAAGCAGCATGCCGCAGCTGTTCTCCAGTTTGCTTTCCAGAATGAACTGGTTGAGGGAGATCCCCAGATCTCTCTTGATCAGCCGGTTCAGGCTCTGGGGGTGGAGTGAGAGTCCGGAGGAGATGAGGGAGGTCAGCTCAGAGGAAGGCAGGGAGAGATGCCTCTCGATCAGGCGGACGATGGTGAGCACACGGTCGTCCGCCTGAAATGATATAGAAGGATTGGCGCTCTTAAAAGTATCACAGATGATATAGAGCAGTGCGATCATGCAGTGATACTGGAATGCGTCCATGGACGAAGAAGCAGTGGGTGAGTATCCTGAATAGGATTCCAGCAGGCTGCCCGCTGCCTTCAGGTTCTGCCCGGTAAGCTGGCAGAACATTTTATTTTCCATGAGCGGTGAGCCTGCCAGTGTCAGAAACTGCTTCAGATCCGGCGGAAAATGGCGTGCCAGTGCCTTGGGGAGCAGATAGATATTCTGTACATGCCACCTGGAAGAAGCCTGCAGGCTATGGGACTGCATGGGTGCGATGAGATAGACAGAGCCGGGAGACAGCAGGCGGGAAGAACTGCCGGATGTGTGGCGGGCTGTCCCGTCCAGTGTGACACCGATCTCCATGAATTCATGGGAGTGTTCTGATATCTCATAAGCGGCCGGATAATGAAAGGACTCTGTATAGAGGCTGTTCCATCCGTTCTTAAATACTTCCTTATTTGTGATCAATTTATTTTGTGCCAATATCTCACCTCATTTTTAGCTGCTGTTCACTTGGTGACCAGTGACTGTTTTTATACTGAGTGATCTTTTTTTACCCATGGAGGCTGTCAGATCACGGTATGTTCTGATGATTTTCTGTGTATATTATAACACAGGTTTTAGTGAATAATATCATAATCTTCTGAAATTTACCTCTTTCTTTTACCGGCACGGCCTGTGGTTTAGTATGTTTGTATTTTACACATATGATATCCGGCGGTACAAGATTAAATGTCCTTTTTCTGGTATTGTTTATTACATATAAAAATACTGCGGAGGAGGCAAATAGTATGAATGATTCAGAAAGGCTGCTGGGCACACTGGGGTTTAAGAATATGAATGGGGAAGGGGCTGTTGCGGAGACGTTTTTTCCCTGGGACCTGTCGGTGGACCGCTGGGTTTTAGAGGGACTGCCGGATCGTTTTGCCAGCAGGAAGCTTTACCGTGCAGAAGGAGAGAGATATCAGGATTATTATAATGATTATATGGCGGACCCTGTGTACGAGTATGAGCAGTATCTGGGCTATGACGGAGTGAAGAGAATGTCCTTTCGGATCCCCTTTAAATCTTTTGAGGAAAAAGTGATTGAGGAGACAGATGACTATATCCTCAGCCTGGATACAGATGGGTGGCAGAGAAGGCATCACAAGAAGAGAAAGCTGGTAGAGCATGTGCGCCCTGTGGTGACTTGTGAGGAGGACTGGGAAAGCCTGAAGGCCCGGGCGTTGGAGGAGATGCGCATCTGGTGTACGGATGAAAACATGGAAAAAGTATATGGAAAATACAGGGAAGACCACGAAAAGGGCAAATTCTCTGTCAGGTTCCGGGCTTCAGGCTTTTTCTGGACACCGAGAGAGTTGTTCGGCGCAGAAGAGCATCTCTATGCTTTCTATGACATGCCGGAGCTGATGCACGATATTAACAGATTTATTCTGGATATTTATAAGGAATATCTGGGGAAGATCGCCAGGATCCTGCAGCCTGAGGTCATTCTGTTTGAGGAGGATCTGAGCGGTTCCACAGGCCCTATGATCTCGCCTGCTTTGTTTGACGAGTTTGTGGGGGCTTATTATAAGGAGCTGATCCCTCTGCTCAGGGAAAATGGGGTTAAGAATGTCTTTATTGACACAGATGGTGATTTTGAGGCTCTGATCCCGAATTTTCTGAAGGCCGGAGTGGACGGCTTCCTGCCCATGGACGTGAATGCGGGAATGGATATTGTAAAGGTGCGGGAAAAGTTCCCAAGGGTAAAATTCATCGGGGCATTTAATAAGCTGGAGATAGATAAAGGAAAAGAGGCTATAGACAGAGAATTTGCCAGAATCCTGCCGGTGATCCGCCAGGGAGGCTACCTTCCGGGAGCTGACCACCAGGTGGCGCCGTCCGCATCTTATGAGAACTACCTGTACTACATAAGCAGGCTGAAAGAAATGATGAAACAGGCCGGGGCAGATATTATATAGGATAAATTAAAAACAGATCCATTCAGGGAGATAAGGTATCTCCGGAAAGGATCTGTTTTCTTAGTTGCGCACGGTCTAAAGCTATATTAACTTATGCTTTGTTTACGTTAGCAGCCTGCATTCCGCGGTTGCCTTCCTGTAAATCATAAGTAACTGCCTGTCCTTCATCGAGAGTCTTGAAGCCGTCTCCCTGGATTGCTGAGAAGTGTACGAATACGTCAGCTCCGTCTTCTCCAGTGATGAATCCATAACCTTTTTCTGCGTTGAACCATTTTACTGTACCCTTATTCATTTCCGGTACCTCCATTAAATAAATTAGTTGGTTGAAAATAAAAAATTCACCAGCTACTACAGATTATATAGGTGTTAAATATAATCTCTAATAACTAGTGAATTACTTTACATCCAATACATCCTTGATACATTTCTGATTATAGCTTTTAGCAGATAAAATGTCAAGACTTTTTAAAAAAAATTCAGTATTTTTTCCTTGTGTAATACGGCAGGATATATTAACATAGAGTATACCCATCCGGATGCCCTGTCATGCCTGTAAAAGAACAGGAAAACAGTGCCGTGCAGGCGGGGGAAGGGGAAATATGAGACAGAGATAGGAGTAGAAGAATGGATTTTTTAGAGATGCTAAAGGCAGTCCTTTTTGGGATTGTGGAAGGAATTACGGAGTGGCTGCCCATCAGCAGTACAGGACACATGATCCTGCTGGATGAATTCATAAAAATGGATGTCCCAAAGGAATTCCTGGATATGTTTCTGGTAGTGATACAGCTGGGAGCGATCATGGCTGTTGTTGTACTGTTCTGGAACCAGCTGTGGCCGTTTAGCACAAAGGAAAAGTACTTTATCAAAAAGGATACCTTCACCATGTGGTTCAAGATCTTGGCGGCATGTATACCGGCCGCAGTGGTAGGTCTGGCTTTTGATGACAAGATCAATGAACTTTTCTATAATTACCAGTCCGTGGCGGCGGCGCTTATAGTTTTTGGCGTGCTGTTTATCATTATAGAAAACAGGAACAAGGGTGTGTCCCCCAGGATCAATTCAATTGCTGAGATCACATGGAAGACTGCTGTGCTGATTGGCCTGTTTCAGCTGATAGCCGCTGTTTTCCCGGGTACATCCAGATCCGGGGCTACGATCCTTGGAGGGATACTGATCGGGATGTCCAGGACGACAGCCGCGGAATTTACATTTTTCCTTGCAGTGCCTGTAATGGCCGGAGCCAGTCTTTTAAAGCTGGTGAAATTCGGCTTTGCATTTTCAGGAAGTGAGCTGATATTGCTTATTGTGGGAATGGCTGTGGCATTTGTGGTTTCAATCCTTGTTATTAAATTTTTGATGAACTATATACGCAGGCACGATTTCAAAGTCTTTGGATGGTACAGGATCGTACTCGGGGCTGTCGTGCTGGCTTATTTTATCCTTGCATAAAAGGAGGAGATAGTGTGGAGGTCGGACTAAAGATTGATCTGCCGGAGCATGTGCAGGCAATCATCGGGAAACTGGAGGAGGCAGGCTATGAAGCCTATGCCGTGGGAGGCTGTGTGCGCGACAGTCTTATCGGCCGTATACCGGGGGACTGGGATATCACCACCTCGGCAAAGCCCGGTGAGGTCAAGGCTCTGTTTGCGAGGACGGTGGATACTGGTATCCAGCATGGCACAGTGACAGTCCTTATGGATAAGATGGGGTATGAAGTCACTACTTACCGGGTAGACGGAGAGTATGAGGACGGGCGCCATCCCAGGGAAGTGGAATTTACTGCCAGCCTTTTAGAAGATCTGAAAAGAAGAGATTTTACCATCAATGCCATGGCCTATAATGACAGGTGCGGGATCGTAGATATATTTGGCGGCAGGCAGGACTTAAAGGATAAGATAATAAGGTGCGTGGGAGACGCCATGGAGCGGTTCAGTGAAGATGCGCTGCGAATTCTGCGCGCCGTGCGCTTTTCGGCCCAGCTGGGCTGCACTATCGCGGAATCTACAAGGCAGGCAGTCTCTTCCCTTGCCGGAAACCTGAAGCATATCAGCGCAGAGAGGATACAGGCGGAGCTTGTAAAACTTCTGCTCTCTGATAATCCCCAGTATCTGAAGGATGCCTGGGAGCTGGGGATAACAGCAGTTATACTCCCGGAATTTGACGCCATTATGAAACAGGAACAGAATACCCCCCATCACTGTTTTAATGTGGGGGGCCATACCTTAAAGGCCATGGAGCTTGTAAAGCCTGACAAGGTGCTGCGCCTGACCATGCTTTTCCATGACATGGGAAAGCCCCTCGTACATTCTTCAGATGAAGAGGGGAGAGACAGGTTCTATGGCCATCCCGACGTAAGTGAGGAGATAGCAGGAAGGGTTATGAGAAGGCTCAGGTTTGACAATGATACCATAGGCAAGGTATGCAGGCTTGTCAAGTACCATGACACTCATCCTGTCCTCAAACCGGCAAATGTAAGAAGGCTTGTCCATAAGGTGGGAAATGAGCTGTTTTTATCCCTGCTGCTTGTCCAGGAAGCGGATATCAGGGCCCAGAGCACATATAAGAGAGAGGAAAAACTGGAAGCCCTCTTAAAACTGAAGGAAATTTATCAGGACATATTAAGAGACAGTGACTGCCTTTCCTTAAAGGACCTGAAGATCACCGGAAAAGACCTGATCGGGGATGGAATGGCCCCGGGCAGAGAACTGGGACAAGTCTTGCAGGGCCTGCTGGATGACGTACTAAGTGAGCCGGAGCACAATACAAAAGAATATCTTCTGGATGCAGCCAGAAAGCTGCGCCGCCAGTATAATACCCCGTAAGCCAGGCTGCGGGGTATTAACATGTCCGGGAGCTTCATATTTCATCTGCCCTGTGCATAAGATAGAGGGAGTAGTCGAGTGGGGGGAATGGAGTTGAATGATAAGGGATTAAAATTATTGGAACAGTATGACCTGCAGGTGCAAGGTACGAGAAGGGGAAGAGGCTCCTATATCTGCGAAACAGATAAGGGGCTGAAACTATTCACAGACTTCGCAGGCTCTTCAAACAGGCTGGCTTTTGTGAACCGTGTTTTGTACCATCTGCGGGAAGAGGGATTTACTAAGGTAGATGTAGTAATGCCGAATAAAGAGGGCGAGCTTTACTGCAAAGACTGGGAGGAAAACCGCTATGTGGTAAAGGACTGGTATGCCGGCAGAGAGTGCGATACAAAAAATGAAGGGGAGATCCTGGAGGCCGTGCGCAATCTGGCCAGGCTCCATCAGGTAATGAGGATGGCGCCGGGACCGGAGGATGCAGGAAAATATGAGGCAGTCTCCCTGGAAGAGGATTTTGTAAGGAAGAACAGGGAATTAAAGAAGGTGCGCACATTTATACGCGGCAGGCATCAGAAGAATCCTTTTGAGACAGGGTATCTGAATTATTTCACCATGTTTTTCGAACAGGCTCTGTCAGCTACAGAACAGCTGGGCAGCCAGAATCAGGAGGAGCTCCAGAAAAGGAGCATAGAGGACGGCCTGCTCTGCCATGGGGATTATAACCAGCATCAGGTACTGTTCTGCCGGGACGGGATAGCTACCACAAACTTTATCAAGTGCCGTTATGACGTCCAGGTCAGTGATCTCTATCAGTTCTTGAGAAAGATACTGGAGAAGCAGAACTGGTCCATGGAGCTGGGGCGCTCCATATTAAATGCATATGAGCAGGTGAGGCCTTTAAGCGCATCCGAGTGGGAGAACCTGCGCCTGCGCCTGTCATATCCGGAAAAATTCTGGAAGCTGGCAAACCACTATTATGGCAGGAACAAGGCCTGGATTCCGGGAAAAAATGTCGAAAAACTGGAAGTTTTGGTACATCAGCAGGAAAGGCGCAATCTATTTCTAAAAATGCTGGAGTAAGTATTCCTTTTTGCGAAAATTTATTATATAATACAACTAATATAAAAATTACACAGGGAGGTAATTCGATGGACTACAAGAAAATTTATGATGAGTGGCTTTCTAACCCATACTTTGATGAGGCTACTAAAGCAGAGCTGAAGTCAATCGCAGATGATGAGAATGAGATAAAGGAACGCTTTTATACGGAACTTGAATTCGGTACAGCAGGACTCCGCGGCATTATCGGAGCGGGGACAAACAGGATGAATGTCTATACAGTCCGCAAAGCCACACAGGGACTTGCCAATTACATAGCTGCCGTGAATGCACAGAGCAGAGGAGTTGCCATCGCTTATGACTCCAGGAGGATGTCTCCGGAATTTGCAGACGAAGCTGCACTCTGCCTGGCTGCCAACGGCATAAAGGCTTATGTATTTGAATCCCTGAGGCCCACCCCGGAGCTGTCATATGCAGTCCGCAGATTAGGCTGTATAGCGGGCATCAATATCACGGCCAGCCACAATCCGCCTGAGTATAATGGATACAAGGTATACTGGGAGGACGGTGCGCAGATCACGCCTCCTCATGACACAGGGATCATGGCAGAGGTTAAGAATGTGACAGATTTTGACACAGTGAAGACTATGGATAAGAAAGAGGCGGAGGCTGCCGGACTTTATGAAGTCATAGGACAGGCAATAGACGATGCATATATTGAAGAGCTGAAGAGCCAGGTCATTAACTGGGATGCTATCAAAGAAGTGCAGAAGGATATGAAGATCGTGTATTCACCTCTCCATGGCACAGGAAATATACCTGCCAGACGTGTACTTAAAGAGATCGGTTTCGAGAATGTATATGTTGTAAAAGAGCAGGAGCTTCCTGACGGGGAATTCCCCACAGTCAGCTATCCGAACCCAGAGGCTGCGGAAGCATTTGAACTGGGCCTGAAGCTGGCCAGGGAAGTGGATGCAGACCTTGTGCTTGCCACAGACCCTGATGCAGACAGGCTTGGAGTCTATGTAAAGGACACAAAGAGCGGGGAGTACATCACTCTCACAGGCAATATGTCAGGCTGCCTCCTGGCGGATTATGAGCTGGGACAGAAGAAGGCGCACGGCGGACTTCCTGAGGACGGTGCGCTCATCACCACCATCGTTTCCAGCAATATGGCTTCTGCGATCGCCAGATACTACGGTGTAAAATGTATTGAGGTCCTGACAGGATTTAAGTTCATCGGACAGCAGATCCTGAATTTCGAGACATCAGGAAAGGGCACATACCTCTTTGGATTTGAGGAGAGCTACGGCTGCCTGATAGGTACGCATGCCAGGGATAAGGATGCCATCGTGGCGACCATGGCCCTCTGTGAAGCGGCAGCTTATTATAAGACACAGGGTAAGACGCTCTGGGATGTCATGATCGATATGTATGAAAAATATGGATATTACAAAGACAGCATACAGTCTATCACCCTTAAAGGCATCGAGGGGCTTCAGAAGATCCAGGAGATCCTGGAGACTCTGAGGAATAATGCCCCGGAGAGCATCGGGGACTACAAGGTGCTTAAAGCAAGAGATTACAAGAAAGATACTATCAGGGACATGGCAACGGGCGAAGTGACAAGCACCGGGCTGCCGGGTTCCAATGTGCTCTATTATGATCTGGAGGATGACGCGTGGGTATGCGTGCGCCCGTCAGGCACAGAGCCGAAGGTTAAATTCTATTATGGAATAAAAGGAACTTCTCTGGAGGATGCTGACGCTAAGTCAGCGGCCATGGGAGAGAAAATCCTGGAAATGATCAACGGGATGCTCTAAGATGGACAAGAAATACAATTTTGAAGAACTCCGGTCCGTAATAGCCGCGCTCCGCGGCGAGAACGGCTGTCCGTGGGATAAGAAACAGACCCATGAGAGCCTTAAGCCGTGCATGATAAATGAGATGGTGGAGGCAGTGGCGGGGATCAATATCTATAAAGAGACCGGCGATGGGACAAACCTCTGTGAGGAACTGGGAGATGTGCTGCTTCAGGTCCTGCTTCAGAGCCAGATAGCGGAAGAGGAAGGGCTTTTTAATGTGGAAGACGTCATAAGCGGGCTGTGTGAAAAAATGATACGCCGCCACCCGCATGTGTTCGCCGGACAGGCCCCGGGAAGTGATTCTGCACTGCTGGCCAGGTGGGATGAGATCAAGAAAAAAGAGAAGTCCGGCAGGAGCAAAGAGCATGAAAAAACCTTGAAAGATGCCGAAAAAGCGGCTAAAATAGAGGTCTTCCAGTATCTGGAAAGTGATTTATGAATTTTATCTTAATAGTCAATAAAATTCCTTGACAAATGATAGGTAAAAGCTTATAAATAAACGTAGAGAACGCGGCACCATTGGATTTAAGCAGGTGTGGTTCCTATAAAAACAGAATTTTGTTTCATATAACGAACAAAGAGAGAAATCAGAGGAGGAATTATTCCATGAACAAAACAGAATTAGTGGCAGCTATTGCCGAGAAGACAGAGTTATCTAAAAAGGATGCAGAAAAGGCTCTCAAAGCTTTTGAGGAAGTAGTTGCTGAAGAATTAAAGAAAGGTGAAAAAATCCAGTTAGTTGGATTTGGCACTTTTGAAGTATCTGAAAGAGCTGCAAGGGAAGGAAGAAATCCTCAGACAGGTGAAACTATGACTATCGCTGCTTCCAAGGCTCCGAAGTTCAAAGCCGGAAAAGCTCTGAAAGATTCTATCAACGAATAATTTTGATTCGCAGGAATAAGACTTTAGCGGGGGGTGCTGCATATACAGCATCCCCTGACTTGTTTTCAGGAAAAAACAGTTGGAAAAGTGTGGATAGCGACTGAAAAACACACTTTTGCCTATGGGAGGGAAAAGACATGAGACTGGACAAATTTTTGAAAGTATCAAGACTGATCAAGCGCCGCACTGTGGCAAATGAGGCATGTGACGGCGGACGTGTGCTGGTTAATGACAAGGTGGCAAAAGCCAGCGCTTCGGTAAAGGAAGGGGATGTCATTGAGATCCAGTTCGGCAACAAGTCCGTCAGGGTAGAGGTGCTGGATGTACAGGAGACAGTGAAAAAGGAAGAAGCAAAGGAATTGTTCCGATATTTGTAAAAACGGGTTGTATATCCGGGCTTTTGCAGGAAATGATTTATCATAAAGAGAGCCATCCCATAATATATTAAAGAGAGAACAATCTTGGGGATGTCCTAATGGAAGAAAAACAAACGCAGGGAGCACATAAAGTGACCATTACCGGAAGAAGAAATGGCACGATCAGCGGGGTGGCTGATGTGCTCTCTTTTGATGTCAATGAAGTCGTGCTGGAAACAGAGCAGGGCATGCTGATGGTAAAGGGTACGGAGCTGCATGTCAGCCGTCTGAATCTCGAAAAGGGAGAGGTGGACCTGGACGGGAATATCGACAGCCTCACTTATTCGGATGGAAGGGGCGGGCGGCGCCAGGGTGAATCCCTTATCGGCCGTCTGTTTAAATAGCATATGAGCGAGGTCATACATGGAGAAATCCTGCTATTTCTGATATCTGCTTCCACCGGGGTCCTTATTTTATTTGTATATGATCTTCTGCGCGTGCTGCGCAGGGTGTTTCCAAGAGGAGCCGTACTGGTGGGCATTGAGGACCTGCTTTACTGGTGTGCGGCCGGCATTTTGATCTTTTACATGATTTTTACGAAGAACAGCGGAAGCTTAAGAGGATTCAGCCTGGCTGCAGTTTTGCTGGGTATGCTGCTGTACAATCAGAGTATCAGTAAATACCTGGTGAAAGGGCTGTCAACCGCATTAACCGCCATTTTTCGACTTTTTAAGCGGGTTTTTCACGTGATTTTCCTTCCGTTTTCATTTTTATTCAAAAAAACCCGGGAAATTTTGCCGAAAACATTGAAAAATTGGACAAAACGGTTTAAAATGGCCTTACGTAGACATTAATAGGGGATAATGTTAATTAAGGAAGGGTAATAATGGCTAGAAAGAAAAAACGGAGAAAAAGAGGCAACAAGAAGGGGATGCTCTGTATTTCTGCGATCGTGGCGGTGCTGCTTGTATCTTTGTCGGTACAGAGCAACTCCCTGAAGGAAAAAAATGCGGATTATGCAGCGCAGGAGGAATCACTGAGACAGCAGATCGAGGATGAGAAACAAAGATCCGATGACATTGCAGCTATGAAAGACTACATGAAAACGGATGAGTATGCTGAAGAAGTGGCAAAGGACAAGCTGGGACTGGTATATAAAGATGAAATATTATTCAAATCGGAAGATTAGACCTTGACAAAAGGCGAAAAGCCTATTATAATGTAGAACTGTGTGGCGGAATAGCTCAGTTGGCTAGAGCACACGGTTCATACCCGTGGTGTCGAGAGTTCAAATCTCCCTTCCGCTATGTCAGACAGAAAGGATGTTGCAGTGTGCAGCATCCTTTTTAGTTATTCCCCCGGGCAGTGGGCCGGGTGGATATTCATACAGCAGGTCTTTGACTGTTTCGCTGAAACAAGCGCAGTTTTTGTCAAAAACTTTTTCATTTTAGGGCGCTGGTTTGACAGACATTTCCATCCGGGCAGGCTATAATAAGCAATTAGCAAAACTGTCAGGGAGGTAGGAAATTGATGGGGGAATTTATCATCGCTGTTTTGATCGTCAGCGTTCTTTGGATAGCATGGGACGTGCTGAAGCTGGTATTGGGGGAGAGTGCCAGGGAGGATGCGGCAGCTGCGGTGGCTAAGGAGCCGGGAAGGGAGCAGATGCTGAAATACTCGCAGTCCTTTTTTAAATTGTCTGAGACTTTCAGAAGGATGCCTGAAAAAAAGGAGTGTCTTTCGCAGCAGGATATTGAGGACATGTTCAGGATGGTGAAAGGGAAGGTATGCCAGAATTGCCCGCAGTGCGCATTGTGCTGGCAGGAAAACTACTATAAGACGTACAGGCGTATCTACAGCCTGTTAAACAGTATCGAGGAAGAAGGGGAAGAGTTAAATACAGGGAGACAGGAAGCCTTCGGTGAATTCTGTGTGACCCCCCGGGAATTTTTAAATGAGCTGGACATGGCCTTCAGACAGGCTAAGATCAACCTCACCTGGAGCAACAGGCTTTTGGAAAACAGGGCGGCAGTGGGGGAACAGCTCTATGAGACAGGACTGACGCTGCAGCATGTGGCTGATACGATCTATGATGTGGAGCAGCTGGAAAGATCAGTGCTTCAGGAGCTGCGTTTGAAATTAAAGTTCAGGGGCGTCTTTGTAAAAGAGGTATGGATATCAGAAAATGACCCGGAGCGCCCGGAGATATTTATGAATGCCAGGACGAAAAAGGGAAGATGCGTCCCCACAAAGGAGGTCGCAGAGGTTTTGTCTGAAGCCTGCGGCAGGCCTATCGTTCCTGGAAAAGACAGCAGGATGATCGTCAATAAGGAGTATGCTACCCTGATGTTTGTGACAGAGCCTGAGTATTGTCTGTTAAACGGCGTAGCCAGGGTCACAAAGGATGGGGAGCTTGTCTCGGGGGATAATTTCGCATTCCTGTCTAAAGAAAACGGACAGGCTGTGATGAGCCTGGCGGACGGCATGGGCTCAGGATTTGGGGCATGTCAGGAGAGCGAACTTGTGATTGAGCTGCTGGAACAGTTTCTGGATGCAGGATTCTGCAAGGAGACGGCTGTGAAGATGATCCACTCAGCCATGATGATGCAGAACAGCGGACAGATATTTTCAACAGTGGACCTTTGTACAGTGGATCTTTACAGCGGGGAGTGTGAACTTCTGAAGGTAGGGGCCTCCACAACCTTTGTAAAAAGACAGGACTGGGTGGAGTCAGTGACTTCTACAAGCCTTCCCCTGGGAATGCTCCAGAATATTGATTACGAGTGCACAAAGAAAAAGCTGAATTCCGGGGATTTTATAATCATGATATCAGACGGTGTCCTGGATGCCCTGCCGGGCAGGAATTCCCAGGATATGATGAAAGAGCTGATACTGCAGATAAAGACAAGCAATGCCAGGGATATGGCGAGGAAGCTGCTGGAGCAGGTACTGTCGTACCAGCAGAGCAGGGCCTCTGATGATATGACGATCCTGGTAGGCGGGCTTTGGAAAAAATAACAGGAGCGAGAGCAGTGGAGAACAGTTTCGAGAAAAAGGTGGTCCATCTCATAGATGAGTACCGCATGATAGAAGAACAGGATTGTGTGATAGTAGGCGTATCAGGAGGCGCGGACTCTGTATGCCTGCTTTTTGTACTGTACAGGCTGAGCAGGGTGAGAAAGTTTGGCCTTATGGCAGCCCATGTGGAGCATGGGATCAGGGGGAAGGAGAGCCTGGAGGATGCAGCGTTTGTGGAAGAGCTCTGCAGGAAGCTTGACGTACCCCTGAGGATACGCCATGCAGATGTCCGGGGGATGGCCCGGCAGGAAAAGATATCCACAGAGGAGGCCGGAAGGCGCATCAGATATGGATTTTTCCGGGAGATAGCAGGGGAATGTGCTTCCGGGATACATGGGAGGGTACACATTGCCGTAGCCCACAATGCGGATGACCAGGCTGAGACGATCCTGTGGAACATGGTGAGGGGCAGCGGCATAAAGGGCCTCTGCGGCATGCGTCCTGTGAGGGATGGGATCATAAGGCCCCTGCTGGAATGTACCAGGGCGGAGATAGAGGCTTACCTGAGAGGACAGGGCGCTGTCTGGCGGACAGACGCCACTAACCTGGAGACAGACTATACCCGCAACAGGCTGCGCTTAAAGGTTCTGCCTGTGCTTGAGAAGGAGTGTAACCACCAGGCGGCCAGGCACATAGTCATGGCGGGGGGCAAACTGGCAAAGGCGCAGGATTACCTGGAACGCCAGGCAGATAAGGCGCTGAAGGCCTGCATGGCTTCTGAGAGGGCGGGCAAGGTCAGCCTGGATGCAGCCCTGTTCTGCAGTGAAGAAGAGATCCTCCAGGAATATATGCTCAGGGCAGCTATTGAGCGGACAGGCGCAGGCCTTAAGAATGTCACTTCAGGCCATATCGATGATATCAGGAAGCTGGCCGCCTCCTGCGGAAGGAAGAGCCTGTCCCTGCCCGGGAACTTGACGGCACAGCTGCAGGGAGGGAGACTCAGCCTGATCAATGCTGAATTGAGCCCGGATATGGCCGCAGACGGGGAAGACAGCCTTATTTTTGTGAATATAGAGAAAAAATATGATATTTTAATCCCTTCCTGCATAAAAATTGGGAATATAGCAGTAAAATTTTCTCTAGAGCCCTGGAAAAAACAATTAATTCCGGAAAATAAGTATACGAAATGGTTCGACTATGATACAATAAGGAATAAACTTCAAGTGCGGAACCGCCTGCCCGGTGACTGTCTTTCTGTCACAAAGGACGGCGGGCACAAAAAGCTGAAGGATTATTTCATAGATGAAAAAGTGCCTCATGAAAAGAGGGGGCAGGTTTTGCTTCTGGCAGAAGGCTCCCAAATCCTCTGGGCTGTTGGATACCGTATCAGTGAAGCATATAAAATATCAGAAAGAACAAAAACAGTTTTAAAAGTACAAGTGATGGAGGAGTTTTAAGAGATGGAAGATAAGATTCGCGTGCTGTTATCAGAAGAAGAAGTGGATAAAAAGATCGAGGAGATCGGGAAACAGATCAGCAGGGATTATGAAGGACGGTCTGTACATCTGATCTGCGTGTTAAAGGGCGGCATTTTCTTTACATGTGAACTGGCAAAGAGGATCACAGTCCCTGTAACTCTGGATTTCATGTCTGTCAGCAGCTATGGCGCAGGAACAAAGTCAAGCGGTGTGGTCAAGATCGTGAAGGATCTGGATGAACCTCTGGAGGGAAAGGATGTCCTGATCGTGGAGGATATCATTGACTCAGGTCGTACACTTGCCTACCTTATAGAGATACTTAAGAAGAGAGGGCCTAAAAGCCTCTCCCTGTGCACGCTTCTGGATAAGCCGGAACGCCGTGTCACTGACGTAAAGGTAGATTATGCAGGTTTCAATATACCAGACGAATTCGTGGTAGGCTATGGCCTGGACTATGCGCAGAAATACAGAAATCTCCCATACATTGGAGTAGTGGAAGTCTAGAAAGGAGATTCTTACATTGAATAAGAATTCAAGGGGTCCGGGCTTTTATATAATGATTGCCCTGGCGGTTGTATTGTGTTTTATGATTTTCAGACAGGGTTTTGTGACCCAGGAGACATACAGCTATCAGCAGTTTGAGACAGCTGTCTCAGAGGGAAATGTGGCTTCTGTGGATATACACCAGAATGCAGAAGTGCCCACAGGCCAGCTGATCATCCATATGAAAGACGGATCGGCGAAAAAGATATATGTCCCCGATGTAAGTGAAGCACAGCTGAAGCTTCAGGGTGACAATATTCCGTATTTTGTTTACGATGTGCAGAGACAGAGCCTGTTTCTCACAACAATTCTGCCAATACTGATCATGGGAGGCATTGTGGCTTTCCTGTTTATGTTTATGAACAGGCAGTCAGGCGGCGGAAATAATAAAATGATGAATTTCGGAAAAAGCCATGCCAAGATGATGAGCCCTGACGCAAAGAGGGTGACATTTAAAAATGTGGCTGGTCTGGAAGAAGAAAAGGATGATTTAAAGGAAATCGTAGATTTCTTAAAAGAGCCGAAAAAATATCTGCAGGTGGGCGCCAGAATCCCAAAAGGTGTGCTGCTTGTAGGCCCTCCGGGAACAGGCAAGACACTTCTTGCCAGAGCGGTGGCTGGGGAGGCGGGAGTGCCCTTCTTCTCTATCTCAGGTTCTGATTTTGTAGAGATGTTTGTAGGTGTCGGCGCGTCCAGAGTCCGTGACCTCTTTGAGGAAGCCAAGAAGAATGCTCCCTGTATTGTCTTTATCGATGAGATCGATGCCGTTGCAAGGCGCAGGGGAACAGGAATGGGCGGCGGACATGATGAGAGGGAGCAGACGCTGAACCAGCTCCTTGTGGAGATGGACGGTTTTGGTTTCAATGAAGGAATCATAGTCATGGCAGCCACCAACCGTGTGGATATATTGGATCCTGCCATCCTCCGTCCCGGCCGTTTCGACAGGAAAGTGGGCGTAGGGAAGCCGGATGTGAGAGGGCGTGAAGAGATCCTTCAGGTTCATGCAAAGGGGAAACCCCTGGGCGATGATGTGGATCTGAAAGAGGTGGCTCAGACTACAGCAGGATTTACAGGGGCTGATCTGGAAAACCTTATGAATGAGGCAGCTATCTATGCGGCAAAGGAAGAGCGCAGCTATATAGTCCAGCAGGATATCAGGCAGTCCTTCGTAAAGGTCGGTATCGGTGCCGAAAAGAAGAGCCGCATCATATCTGACAAAGAAAAGCAGATCACGGCATACCATGAGTCAGGCCATGCGATCCTGTTCCAGGTGCTCCCAGATGTGGGGCCTGTCCATACGATCTCTATCATTCCTACAGGGATGGGCGCGGCAGGATATACTATGCCTCTGCCGGAGAAGGATGAAATGTTCAACACCAGGAACCAGATGCTCCAGAATATCGTGGTGTCCTTCGGAGGGCGTGTGGCTGAAGAGCTGCAGTTCGGCGATGTGACCACAGGGGCGTCACAGGATATCAAGCAGGCCACTGAGCTGGCAAGAGCCATGGTGCCCCAGTATGGTATGTCTGAGAAGGTTGGTATGATACGCTATGACAACGATGAGGATGAAGTCTTTATCGGCAAGGACCTGGCTCACGCAAGGAGCTATGGTGAGCAGACGGCCAGCCTGATAGACAGTGAGATCAAGCGTATTATTGATGAGTGCCACGATAAGGCGAGAGCCATCATCAAGGAACATGAGAGTGTGCTCCACCGCTGTGCCGCACTTTTGATAGAAAAGGAAAAGATAGGAAGAGAAGAGTTTGAAGCTCTTTTTGTGGAATGTGAACAAAAAGTGATTGAGTAATTTGTGAAGTTTGTGCACACTTATTGGGGACATGATGCTATAATAATCATCGTAAAACCCCCCCCAATACATTATATAGTTTTTGCTACACCCCATAAGAAGAAATACCTTCTCCAAAAAAGGCAGCTGTTCGTAGGCTGCCTTTTTTCCGTCTAAAAACTGTTTTGAGGCGTGAACGGTGTTAAAATTGGGTTGTAGGTTAGAATTATATGGTATAGAATAGTAATATGTTATGCGGTGCCTGCAAAAGGGCAAGTAAAGGAGAATTTTATGGATCCCAATAAATTAGAACAACTGCTTAAAGAGCAAAAGTATGTAATGCAGATGAGGCCTGTTTTTAAGCCTAATGCGTTGTTCAGCGATGAGACCTCAAATTATGTGACGCCAATGGAGCCTGAGCCCGGGGATGTGGTGACGATCCGGTTCCGTACAGCCAAGGATAATGTGGACGCTGTTTTTTTTATAAGCGGAGCAGACAGGCTGCTGATGGAATATGACAATACAGAAGGTAATTTTGATTATTATAAAATAGATGTGCAGCTGGACGATAAAACGCTTCATTATTATTTTGAAGTAAAGATCGGAAAGGCGAGATGCTTCTATAATAAAAGGGGAGTATCCCATGACCTGAAGGAATACTACTCATTCTCCATTGCACCGGGCTTTAAAACGCCCCAGTGGGCTAAGGGTGCAGTCATGTACCAGATATTTGTGGACCGTTTCTGCAACGGGGATCATGGAAATGATGTGGAGAACGGAGAGTACAGCTATATAAATGATACTGTCACCAGGGTAGAGGACTGGAATAAATATCCTGAGCTGATGGGAGTAAGAGAATTCTACGGCGGAGATATCCAGGGTGTCATGGATAAACTGGACTACCTGAAGGACCTTGGGATTGAGGCGATCTATTTTAATCCTATCTTTGTGTCGCCTTCGAACCATAAATATGATATACAGGACTATGATTATGTGGATCCCCATTATGGCAGGATCGTCCGTGACGAGGGGGAGCTGCTTAACTATGGTGACAAAGATAATACCCATGCCACCAGATATATCAGAAGGGTGACTGACAGGGAAAATCTGGAGGCAAGCAACCAGCTCTTTATTGAGTTTGTGGAGGAGGCACATAAGAGGGGCATGAAGGTGATCCTGGACGGTGTCTTTAACCACTGCGGCTCTTTTAATAAGTGGATGGACAGGGAGAGGATATATGAGAACCAGCCCGGCTATGAAAAAGGCGCCTATGTGGACAGCAGCAGCCCTTACAGGAGTTTCTTTAAGTTCAACAATGAGCATGACTGGCCTTATAATCCTTTCTATGACGGCTGGTGGGGACATGACACCCTGCCGAAACTGGCATACGAGAATTCCCCCATGCTGTGTGACTATATCCTGGACGTGGCAAAAAAGTGGGTTTCTCCCCCCTATAATGCAGATGGCTGGAGACTTGACGTGGCTGCTGACCTGGGTTTCTCAGAGGAATACAACCACCGTTTCTGGAAAGCCTTCAGGAGCGTTGTAAAGGAGGCCAACCCTGATGCGCTGATACTGGCAGAGCACTATGGGGATGCAGGCCCGTGGCTGAAGGGTGATGAGTGGGACACTGTCATGAACTACGATGCTTTTATGGAGCCGCTCACCTGGTTTTTCACAGGCATGGAGAAACACAGTGATGAGTACAGGGAGGATATGCTGGGCAATGAAGAGAGTTTCATAGGCGCTATGAGCCATCACATGTGCAATTTCCTGGGGCCTTCACTCCAGACAGCCATGAACGAGCTGTCTAACCATGACCACTCCAGATTTCTCACCAGGACGAACCACAAGGTGGGGCGGGTGGCACACCTTGGATATGAAGCGGCCAGCCAGGACGTGGACCCTGCCGTGATGCGTGAGGCTGTAGTCATGCAGATGACATGGCCGGGTGCGCCTACCATCTATTATGGTGATGAAGCAGGAGTCTGCGGATTTACTGACCCGGACAACAGGAGGACATACCCCTGGGGGAAAGAGAACAGAGAGCTTCTGGATTTTCACAGGGAGATGATCAGGATACACAAAGAGCACAGGGTCTTTGCACACGGTTCAATCAAACTGCTCTCATCCAGGCACAGCTGCCTGAGCTATGGGCGGTTTGACAGGGAGGAGCAGATCATATGTATCTTTAACAACAGCCAGGAGGAGCAGCAGTTTAAGGTTCCTGTATGGGAGGCACAGGTGCCGGGCGGGGCGCAGCTTACCAGGCTGATACAGACGGACGCTGATGGCTTTACCACAGAAAATGCATCCTTCCCCACAGAGAGGGGAGATTTCATTATTTCACTTCCTCCCAGGTCTGCTGCTGTCTACCTGTCAAAAAGCATAGCTTAAGGTCTTGCAATTTCTGACAGGATATGATATAAATATATCTTGTCAGCAGGATTATTTAGTACTGCTGTTTAAATGGATGGATTCCCGAGTGGCCAAAGGGGACAGACTGTAAATCTGCTGCAAATTGCTTCGGTGGTTCGAATCCACCTCCATCCATTGCCGGTAAGGGGGTGCTGCATTTCGCAGCACCCCCTTAGACGTACCGTCAGAAAATAAGGAGAAATGACCATGAGAGAAATGAAATATGTCGCTGATTCTCAGACGGAAAATTCATATCTGCTCATGCCTGCCCACATTAATGGATATGGAAGGCTGTTTGGGGGCAAGCTTATGCAGTGGATCGATGAGATGGCAGGGATCGTCTCAAAACGCCATGCAGGGATGGAGACAACCACAGCGGCAGTTGATAACCTGCAGTTTAAGTCAGCGGCCAAAATAAATGATATGCTTGTCCTGCGGGGAAAAATCACATACGTGGGCCGCAGCTCAATGGAAGTCAGGGTGGATACTTACGTGGAAGGCCTGGATGGCAGGCGTCATGTGATAAACAGGGCATATCTGGTGATGGTGGCAATAGATGAAGAAGGTGTGCCGGTGGAAGTGCCCGGACTCATCCTGGAGAATGAGAATGAAAGGGCTGAGTGGGAAGGCGGCAGAAAACGCAGTGAACTCAGGAAGCTGCGCAGAAATGAAGGCTATTAAAATTTTATGGTTCCGCAAAGAGGGCAAAGCCGGCGGATACAGGAGGCATGTATAAGATGGATGAGACACTTGATTGGGAGATAAAAAATACGAATGAGAGAGATGTAGTCCTGGCGTCAGCTTCGCCCAGAAGAAAGGAGCTGCTGCGTCAGGCTGGTATTACTTTCCGTATTATAATCAGCAACGTAAAGGAGACCATAACTAAGACAAACCCTGATGAGGTGGTGGAAGAGCTGTCATTCCAGAAGGCTCAGGCCGTGGCCGGCAGGATAGAAAAAGGCATACTTGTCATCGGCGCTGATACTGTAGTTGCCTTGGACGAAAAGATTCTCGGCAAACCGGAGAATGAGGCTGATGCGGCCAGAATGCTGAAATCACTCCAGGGCAGATGCCACCATGTATATACCGGGGTCACCTTTTATATCAGGAAAGGCACAAGAGAGGCATATCACACATTTTCAGAATGTACTGAGGTGGAGATGTATCCAATGTCTGATAAAGAGATAAGAGAGTATATTGCAACTGGAGAGCCTATGGACAAAGCGGGGGCCTATGGGATACAGGGCCGGGCCGGTGTATTTGTAAAAAGGATATGCGGGGACTATAATAATGTAGTTGGCCTGCCCATAGCCAGGCTTTATCAGGAGATGAAAAAATTCAAAAAGCTGTAGAAAAATTACCAGAAATTTTACATGAAAAAGCCGTTCATTTTTACATTTTACGGATATCCTAATAGAAAAGGCAGATTGCCTTAAGGAGGTTCGGAAAATGAAAAGAACGGCTTTATTTTGTGCAGTTTTATGTTTGATAGCTGGGGCAGGCGCCGGAGCTGCCTCCTGCGGCCGGACATCAGAAAAATATGAAGAGCCTGTGACAGAGGTTCAGGCTGAGGTTGACATGCGGATGGAGTACGCCAGCTGGGAGGCATGGCACTTAAAGTAATAAAATCCCATTGTGCCCTGCAGGAAAGGGAAGTATAATGTATTAAGGTATCATAATTTACATTTTGATGCTTTTTTTCGCATTTTACTGTGCTAGAATCACTGCAAGGAGGGAGTATGCTGTGCAAAACAGAATTTTAGTAGTGGAAGATGACTACTCCATATCGGAGCTGATCTGCATGAACCTGACTGTGGCAGGTTATGAGGCAGTGCCTGTCTATGAAGGGGACGGTGTAGAGAAGATATTGGAGGAGAGTAGGGCCTTTGATCTGGCTTTGCTGGATGTGATGCTTCCGGGGAAAGATGGATTTGAATTAATGGATGTCATGAAGATACATAATGTACCTGTCATCTACCTGACTGCCAAGTCAGATGTGGGCTCCAAGATCAAGGGATTAAAATCTGGGGCTGAGGATTATATTGTAAAGCCATTTGAAGTGCTGGAACTATTAGTAAGGGTAGAGAAGGTGCTGGAGAGGACAGGCAAGCAGAGAGATATTATTTCTGTGGGAGAAGTGGAGATCAATCTGTCTGAACACCAGGTGCTTAAAAACGGTGTGCAGGTCAGCCTGAAACCTTTGGAGTACGACCTTTTAGTGCTTCTGGCAAAAAATAAGAATGTGGCATTTACCAGAGACCAGCTGCTTAACCAGGTATGGGGCAGTGATTATCTGGGGGAAACCAGGACCATAGATGTTCATATAGGGCAGATCCGGAAGAAGCTGGATCTCTCAGATGTGATTAAGACAATACCTAAAATAGGATACCGTCTGGAGGATTAAGATGAAATTATCAACGAAGATTTCCCTGGTGACTGTGGTGACATTGCTGCTGGCGACTGGGATCTTCGGTGCTATTGTTATATACAGGACGGCGGTCTACAGCCTGGAGCAGACTATAGAAAATTATGAGCAGCAGGTCCGCGCTACCTCATATGCGCTGGGTCAGGAGATGTCTGACAATGAACTGCTCACTTACAGTGAGGCTACCAGAAAATCATTTATTAATTATCTTTTAAAGAAATATGGAAGCAATAAATATATTATGATAAAGGAAGGCCAGATAGTCTGTAATCTGACGGATTTTGAACTGGTGGAAAAGGATTCAGGCCGCTGGACGTCAGATGATGTGACTCATGTCATACAGAACCTGGAAGGCGCCAGGATCCTTATCATGGGAAGAAATATTAAAGTGGAGCCGTCCGGTGATTATCAGCTGCTGATGGTAAGCGATATTTCTTCCATGTACGAGGATATAGCGAAGCAGGCGCTTCTGTTTATAGGAATATATCTGGCAGTTGCCCTGACGGCAGCCATGGCTGTCTCTGTTATGGTGCGCAGGACTCTGAGGCCTTTGAAACGCCTCCAAAGGGCTGCAGCAGGCATAAGCCGCGGTGAGCTGGACCGAAGGGTGAGAGTGGAATCAAGGGATGAGCTGGGTATGGTCGGCACCGCGTTCAACCAGATGGCAGAACAGGTAGAGAACCAGGTCAGAGAGCTGGAGGATGTCTCTGAGAGGCGTAAACAGCTTCTGGGAAGCCTGACGCATGAACTGAAGACCCCCATGACCTCCATCATAGGATATTCTGACACACTTCTGCACGTGAAGATCAGTGAGGATCAGCAGAAGAAGGCCCTGGTCCATATTAATTCAGAATGCAAGCGTCTGGAACGTCTTTCGGGAAAACTGATGAACCTGATCGGCATGTATGATAATGAGACTGTGGCAATGGAATATTATCCTGTGCAAAAGCTTTTTAAAAGGGTAGAAGTCCTGGAGGGCTACCACTTAAAGGAAAAGGGAATGTATCTGGTGATGTCCTGCTCCATGGGAGAGCTCCTGATGGATGTGGATCTGATGGAAAGCCTGATGGTTAACCTGATCGACAACGCCATGAAAGCCTGCAAAGAGGGTGATACGATAGATGTCATTGCAGTGGGGAATCAGATCGTGGTGAGAGACTGCGGGAAGGGGATCCCCGCGGATGAGATCCCTAAGATCACGGAAGCCTTCTATATGGTAGATAAATCCAGAAGCAAGAAAGCCGGAGGAATCGGACTTGGTCTGGCGTTATGTAAGCAGATAGCATATCTCCACAATGCCCGGCTGCAGATCGAGAGCACTGAGGGCGTGGGAACAAGCATCCATGTTATTTTTGATGATAACAGCAGGGGATATGAAGAACAGGACCAGTACAAATAAGTGAAGAAATGCCGCAGCGGCCTGCCTGGCCGGGTGCGGCATTTTCAAATTGTTTACATTTCTATGTATACTTTAACGTTGATTCTCAGTTATAGTAAATTAAGAATGAAAAGTTGGCAGGTCTGTGCCTATCTGCACAGACAGCAGAAAGAAAATGGAGGTATATACATGAAATATAGATTGGGAGCTGTTCTGTTGTCAGCAGCAATTGTCACAAGTCTTGCAGGATGCCAGGAGACGCCTGATGAGGAGATCGTGCGGCAGAAAACAGATATTGAGCAGGCAGAGACTGTAGCGCAGGATGAATTCGAAAATGTTAAAAAGCAGGTGGCTGCTCCTGATGAATATAAAGCATCTCTTGAAGATCCCACAGGATCCCTCAAGGTAACAGTGGATGCCCCTGTGACAGTGCCGGATGTTCAGGGGATAAAGCTTATGACTGTCAAAGCCAGAACTTATACACAGGCTGACATGGATGCTGTCTACAAAACGGTGATGAAAGAAACTGAATTGTGGACCAGGAATTATGGCAGCGGCCTGTCAGGAATGACAAAATCAGAGATAGAAGAACAGATTGTCAGTTTTAAGTCAATCAAGGAACGGATTGCCAGCGGTGATGAAACGATTAAGCAGCTGTATGAAGGAATGGACCTGGATGCTTCTATAGAAGAATGTGAGGCAGCATATGCGGATGCCCCTGAGACTCCCCAGACTGAGATCGTGGAGCCGAAGATACAGTATGATGAGAAGGCGGCAGAAAAGTATGCGGATAAATTTGTAATCAATCCGGAACCTGTTGATATTACAGATGAAGACGGACAGGAGGCAGGTGAGGAGACAAAAGAAGAGGTGAATCCCAATTATTTTTACGCAAATTTTAATATGGGCGGGAGGACTTATTCTGTAGGAGTGAGTAATAACCTGAGTGATGAATATAAATGGACATACTTCGATATATGCTGTAATGATGGTACATATCAGCGTCCCTTCAGCAATGCAGAGCTGCAGAATGCCAAACCAATGGAAAAATCGTTGGATGAGTTAAAGCAGGAGGCAGATACCCTTATGCAGGAACTTGGGTTTACTGATATGGCGTTTTCAGCGGGGGACATAGTTTTATATGAAAATTACAGCGGAGTAGCAGGTTTAGACGGAAGAGACGGTGACGGGACTCCTAAGAAGCAGGGATACATGATGTACTATACCAGAATGGTGGACGGCATTCCTGTTATCTACACACCAGATGAGGGAACCTACTCAGAGATGAGCGCTGACAATCAGTTTTCGCCTGTCTGGGCTTATGAAAAGATCAGCCTGATATATGATGATGACGGCCTTGCCGCTTTCTGGTGGGGGAATCCATACGAAATTAGCGAGTCCTCCAATGAGAATGTATATCTGATGCCTTTTTCAGAAATACAGAAAATATTTGAAAATATGATCATTAATAAATATACAAGCGATGATAAAGAAAAATCAAGGACTGATATGCGTATCACGGATGTCCGGCTCAGTTATATGAGAGTCAGAGAAAAAGACAATCTGGATGAAGGAAAACTGATACCTGTATGGGATTTCTTTGGGAGCAGGGATATCTATCAGGATGGAGGGACTGAGCCTTACACTGAGGATCAGGCGAATATGAGCTTTCTCACTGTCAATGCCATGGATGGGACCATTATAGAGAGAAACAGGGGATATTAAAAAGAAAGGTCCGGATATTTTACCGCAGGAGATGTTATTATGGGAAAATTATTGTTATTAAAAAAAGGATCTGCATTGGCGGCGGCAGCCGCTGTTGTGCTGGCAGGAACGGCGGGCTGCGGCGAGACTACAAATACGGAAATTGTAAGGTATAAGACCCAGGATTCAGAAGCCAGGATGGTGGAAGCAGGTGAATTTGAAAATATCAGATCCCAGGTGGCTGCCCCGGAGAGATACAGGACAAACCTGCATGACCAGAACAATATGATGTATGTCAATGTGGATGCAAGTATCCAGATCCCGGACGCTGAGGGCGTCAGGATCAAGAGGGTGGAAGCAAGGCCGTTTGAGCAGGCAGATTATGACGCTGTCCATAAGGCGGTCATGCATAACGCCGGGACATGGACAGGAGGATACTATCCGGAAACCGGAGAGCCTCCCATGACAAGAGAAGAGGCTGTGATAAAAGCACAGGAACTGGAGAAGATTTCCGATAAGCTGCTCAGCGGTGATGCAGATATGCTGTCAAAGTACTCGATTGACAGTGTGACAGAACAGCTCAAATATTTATATGGTCTGTTGGATTCAGGTCCGGAAGTATTTGAGACAGAGCCGGTTGATATAACTATCACATACAGTGAAGATGCAGCCAAAAGGCAGTGGTATATGTATGCATATGGTGTTTCAAGTGAGGAGGAAAGGAAAGCGCTGAGCTCTGAAATAACAGGAACTGTGGGCCGGGACGATGCACAGCTGCCTGAAGAGGAAGAAAAAAATAGCGTGAATAATAGTTCAGTGAACAGCAGTGCTGCGGAAGAGGAAGTTGTGGGGAAAGGGGAGGAGCAGGAAGCTGAAACAGAAACTTATAATGATCAAAGTGCAAATTTTGAAATGGACGGTATGCAGTATGCTATCAATATAGGAAATTCCCTCTCAGAATATAATAAATATATTAACATGCGCGTACAAAGAGACGGTGCTGATTATGTCGGTTTGTGGATGATGAGCGATGATGATCAGATAAATGTCGAACAGACCTTATCTTTAGAGGAAGCTGAGAAAATGGCAGATGAAACTGTCAGGGCCATGGGTCTTGATGATATGGAACTGGCATATACGGACGCGGGATACTCACAAAGATATTCTGAGTCTGACTTTACAACCGGCACCAGAATAGAGAATCAAGGTTACGAAAGTGCATATGTATTTGTATACACAAGGACGATTGATAATTTTCCTACAGGCTATACATTTTCACATGGCAATACAGTGGAGATCCAGGGTACTATCCCATATACGCTGTACTGGCCTTACGAAATGATCACCATGGCTTATGATAAGGACGGCCTTCTGAGTTTTGAATGGACGGGACCATATAAGGTCAGTGAATTGTCGGAGGAATATGTATTTCTTCTGCCCTTCTCTGAAATACAGAATATATTTGAAAGTATCATTTTGAAAAAGAATGCAGATTATGCAGAGCAGGGAATTGTGACAGAAATGAATGTGGACAAGGTCACGCTGAGCTATATGAGGATATGGGAAGACAGTGCCCGGGGCGATGCCACATTGATCCCTGTATGGAATTTTTTTGGAACATATCATATAGTGGGGGATTCCTATGAACAGCCAAATCTTATCACACCGGGAACCAGCCTGCTGACCATAAATGCCATGGACGGCACTATTGTGGACGTTGACAGGGGATATTAGCAGGAAGCAGAGAGGGGAGAAACAGATGAAAAAAATTTGGGGGATAAAACAGAGGCTGCGGCAGATATCCTCTGCATCACTTATCATCTGTCTTGTGACAGCCGTTTTTGCCGGATGCCAGGAGACACCTGAGGTGGAGATCGTAAAGCAGAAGAAATCCGCCGGGGAGGCAGAGACTTTGCCGGAAGACTCAAATTTGACCATAGCGGAGCAGGTGCAGGCGCCTGATACATATACAGCATCTTTTAAGGACGGCACAGGCCAGATCCAGGTCAGGGCGGATGCCAGGGTCGTGGTGCCCGACGCGGAGGGGTTCAGGCTTAAAAAAGTAGAGACAAGGGATTTTACACAGGAGGATCTGGACAAGGTCAGAGAAGTTCTGACGGGAAATGCTCAGCTGTGGAACAAGGTATATAAGGAAAATGACCCTGCCAGAGGCTATACTAAATCCGAGATTGAAGAAATGATAGTAGAACTTGAAAAAGCAGAGGCCGGCGGAGGGGCATATAAGAGCTTCGGCACAGAGGACATGCCCTATGAGGAGTCGTTGGACGAATTGCGGGCCATGTATGAAGCTGCCCCGGAGACATGTGAGACTGAACTGTTGGACGGAAAGCTGGCGACCGCCGCTGAGGCCGGGGGAGGAGGCGCGCAGGCCGGAGGAATTTCCGCCACAGCTACAGTAGATGGCAAAGACTACGGGATATTTCTGGACAATCACAGGACAGAGGACTGGAAATGGATACAGCTGCAGGTGATCAGAATGGATTTGTCCAGCAACTATATGCCTGTGTACGGGGAAAGCTTAATTGATGAGCTGAAGATGGGACTGAAGATATCTGTGGAAGATATTGAAAAGCAGAGTGATGAGATCGTGACAAAGCTTGGTTTTACAGAAATGCAGCGGGCCGGGGGAGAGTATTTCACAGTGGGTGTTGAGATACAGCCAGGCGAGGCTGCGCCTGTAGGAGAGGTAGGCTATGGCGTTCATTATACAAGGGTTACAGAGGGGATTCCTGTCACTTACACAAGCGCTGACGGCGGCACATCAGAACACGACGAGGGACAGGCCGATTACTCACCTGCATGGCCCTATGAGGGTTTGTATCTCATATATGATGACGGGGGGCTTGCCAGTTTCTATTGGGGTGATCCCTATAAACTCGAAGATATATCGGAGGAATATGTATTTCTTCTGCCCTTTTCAGAAATAGAAAAAATTTTCGAGGAAATGATGACTGCAAAATATGCATTCCTGCCGGAAGGAGACAGTCATACGGAATTTGAGATCAAAGAGGTCAGGCTGGGTTATATGAGAATCAAAGAGAAAAATAACAGTGACGTGGGGACCCTTGTTCCTGTCTGGGATTTTTTTGGCAGCAGGGTGATGATAAGGCAGACAGAGGCAGGAGAGATCAGGGATGTGGCAGACGGGCCTTATAACAGCTGGTTTACAATTAATGCCATGGACGGGACAGTGATCGACCGCGACTTTGGATATTAAGGGACAGTGGAAGGATATGACATGGAAGACATAAAGAGGGCTCTTGGGGGCAGAAATTTCTGGACTGCCATGTTGGCTGCAAGCGCAGTGCTGGCCATGGGGACAAAATTTGTCTGGAGCGGGGAGCTGGAGGCAGACAGCCATTTAAAGATTCTCATGGAAGCAATGAAAAGTGACATAACGGTCTTTATGCTTCCAATTATTGCCGTCCTGCCTTATACTACTGCCTTTGTAGATGAAGTCAGCTCCGGCTTCGGAAAATTCTGCCTGCTCCGCACCAACAGGTTTTCTTATGTGGCGGGAAAGGCTGCCGGGGCCTGGATTGGCGCTGCGGCTGCGCTGACGGGAGGAGCTTTTCTGAACAGTTTTATTTACTGGCTCATTTTCAGTCCTATGGAAGCTGCTGGTGGGGGCGGCATATGGGGAGAATTTGCGGCCCAGGCCATCCGCCTGGGAATGACAGGCGGTTTGCTGGCTCTTTTAGGCACTTGCCTGGCAGTATGGATGATGTCCAATTATATGGCGTATATAGCGCCTTTTGTCATCTACTATTTTTTGATCATGCTGAAGGAGCGGTATTTTGAGGGGATCTACTGCATTTACCCGAAGGAATGGATCGCGCCGGAGCATTACTGGGGTGACGGCAGCATAGGGCTTACACTTTTTTTTATAGCATGGACGCTTTTTTTAGGTATTGTCTGTGTCAGGATGATGTACAGGAGGCTGGAAGATGTATAGGGCAGCAGATGGCGTGCGGCAGATCATGCAGGTAGCCGGATACAATTACAGGCAGTGGAAAAAGAATCCCAGGATTATTATGACATTTGCTCTGTCATTTACAGTATGTTTTCTCCTGAGTGACAAGGCGCTGGATTTTTCCGCCGCATATGCAAAATCAATGCAGGCGGCGGAGCCATTCATATGGACATTTGGAGATGCAGGTTCCATTATGATCATATCAATGCTCCTTATACTTTTGTTTTCTGATATTCCAATGCTGAATGCAGGTGTTCCGTTTTATCTGATGAGGACCACAAAGAGGCGCTGGATACTGGGGCAGATCGCCTATGTGTGCACTGTAACGGCTCTGTACATGTTATTTGTGCTGGCTTCCACGGCTGTCATCTGCGCAAAGAACTGCTTTCCGGGAAATATGTGGAGCGCTACAGGCGCTATTCTGGGATATTCCGGGCTGGGTGAGAATCTTCATCTGCCAATAGCGGTAAAAGTGATGGAATTCATCACACCTTATGAGTGCATGCTGCAGATCATCCTCCTGATGCTTTTATACAGTATCAGCATGGTCCTGGTGATGCTGGTACTGAACCTGAAATGGGGAAAGAGGGCAGGGATCACAGGCGGGATACTCTACAGCCTGTATGGGCTGCTTCTGAGTCCGGACACAGTGGCGGCTCTGCTGAAGATACCCGAGGAACAGATGTTTCGGGCAAATGTCATTCTGGGATGGATATCGCCTCTTAACCATGCCACTTACAAGATGCACAATTTTGGCTATGACAGGCTGCCCACACTGGAACAGTCATATATGGTATTTGGAGGACTGATCTTACTGCTGGGATTACTGGCGCTGTATTTAATAAAAATGTACAATTTTTCTTTTGTCAGTTCAAAATAAAAACGATTCAGCCGGAGGAAAGTATGATAACACTGGAGCATGTGACAAAAAGATTTGGGGAAGACATTGTATTAAAGGATGTCAGCCATACATTTGAAAAAGGCAAGATACATGGCATTGTGGGCAATAATGGTTCGGGGAAGACTGTGATGATGAAATGCATCTGCGGTTTTTTAAGACCGTCCGGCGGCCGTGTACTGGTGGATGGCCGGGAAGTGGGGAAGGATATGGATTTCCCAAAGGATCTGGGGGTGATCATTGAGACTCCGGGTTTTCTGGGAAATCTGACAGGCAGAAAGAATCTGCAGATCCTGGCCTCTCTGAACAGGAAAATAATGGGCAGGGAAATAGATGAAGTATTAAAGAGAGTGGGACTGGATCCCGGACTGAAAAAATCAGTCCAGAAATATTCCCTGGGTATGCGGCAGCGTCTGGGAATTGCCCAGGCCATCATGGAGGATCCGGGGATATTGATCCTGGACGAGCCCTTTAACGGGCTTGACAAGAAGGGGACAGCGGATATCCGGAACCTTTTAAAAGAGCTGAAGGAGAAAAATAAGACGATCATCCTTGCAAGCCACAATGGGCAGGATATAGACGAACTGTGTGATACAGTATGCGAGATGGACGGAGGTGTGCTTCAGACAGTCAGGAGTCTGCATCTGGAAAGCCAGCAGGAGATAGATGAACGAATGGAGAGGACAGGCTGTGAATAATTCGGGGTTAAAAAAGAAAAAATTGTGGATAATGGCTGCGGTTCTCGTGATGATATGTGGACAGACTGTCCTGGCGGCAGGAGAAGGCCAGCCGCAGACCGAAACAGCCGTCACGGAGGCATCAGTTATATCCCAGGAGCCAAGACAGAACCCGGCCGGGGCAGATCAGAGCCAGACGCAGGCGCCGGCAGATCCGGGGAGTAATGGACCCCAGGCGGACCAGATACAGGCAGGAACAGAGCCGGTACAGGGACAGGCCGGGTCGGATCAGACACAGGGAGAACCAGGCCAGCAGCAGGGAAATACTGATCAAAATGAGACACAGGCAGGGAAGGATACCAGTCAGCCGGGAACAGATCAGAACCAGTCAGGCACAGGCCAAACCCAGGCGGGTGCAGAGCAGAACCAGCCGGGAACAGGCCAAACCCAGGCAGGTACAGAGCAGAACCAGCCGGGTACAGGCCAAACCCAGGCAGGGACTGAGCAGAACCAGCCGGGAACAGGTCAGACACAGCCGGGGACGGAGCAGGATCAGCCCGGCACAGATCAGAACCAGTCAGGTACAGGCCAGACACAGCCCGGCACAGATCAAAGTGAAACGGATACAGATAAAAACCAGCAGGACAGTGAGAAGCCGGGAGAGAAGGATAAGGAGGACAAAAAGGAGGAGGGGCCCTTTCTTGAGATCGATAACGGGCGTATTTACAGAGGAATGGACAAAACCTTCAAAGAAGGCTATACCCCCATCCAGGACGGGCAGAAGATACTGCTGGTCGTTCCGTTTCTGGAGAAGACACAGATAAAAGAGAACCAGTTACAGGCCGGTGTCAATCTGGGAAATACAGAGACAGCGCCTTTTATTTTTAAGAATTACAATACTACGGTCAAAAAAGAGAAGTATGATTTCATAGGAAATGTGCAGCTGGATAAGGAGAAAAAGCCGGTAACGGGAAAGGCAGTGGAGGGGGAGGCTTCGTCGTCGGAGGCATATCTGCTGGAACTGACTCTGGAGCTGAAGGAAGATATGCAGGCAGGCTCCTATCCTGTGGAAATAACCATCACAGGACAGACTGAAAGCGGCAGGAAAATTTCCCAGAAGAGGACATTCTACGTGACGGTTAAACCTGCAGCCAGTAAAGAAAAGGAGACTGAGCCGGCAGACGGAGATGATCCGGGTGATCAGCCTCAGGACTTTGGCGGGGGATATGCAGGAGGCGGTGACGGGGGTGCAGGCGGAGGCACAGAAGGCCCCCAGTCTCAGCCTAAAGTTATGCTGGAGGACTATTACATCAGCCAGGTTCCTATGCTTGCCGGAGAAGAGGCTTCGGTAAAAGCCACATTTATAAATACAAACAAGTCAGCATACATACAGAATATTAAAGTTAAGGTGGGAGTTCAGAATAATACACTGAAATTTAACAGAAAAAACTTTTATATTGACAAGGTAGACGCAAGGGGAACTTTTGAGGTCTCATTTACAGCTGAGGTACTTAAGGATACAGTGGAAAACACAGATATGCTCACTTTTACAATTGAGTATGAGGATAAAGAGGCAAAGGCTATAACAGAGACAGAGGATATTCTGCTGCAGCTTAGCCAGCCTATAGAGCTTGAGGCGGAGAGTCTGGATATTCCGTCAAAGGTCTATGCAGCGGAGACAATACCTGTTTCAATGAAGATAATGAATCTCAGCAGAACGAGGATATATAATGTAAGGTACACAATAGAGGCGGAAGGGCTTCTTCCCCTGGAAACTGCATTTGTGGGAAATATGGAAGCAGGGAGTGCGGCAGAAGGCACAGCGAAGATATTTATTGGGACTAAGGATATGAAGGATGCCGCCGGTTCACCGGAAAGGGGCAGTACAAAGAGCGGGGAAGCAGAGACGGAAGAGACAGAGAGCGGTGGAAACGGCGCAGCTGCTTCAGACGGAAGCGGTGAAAAAGAAAAATACGGGCCTACAAGCGGGATGGTCACGCTGAGCTATGAGGACGAGTTCGGAGAGGTATACACAAAGGAAATTCCATTTCAAACAACTATCAACAAGCCGGAAATACTGACGCCGGTAATCCCCAAGGAAGAGCCGGAGACGGCGGGACAGTGGTGGATATCTGTACTTGCGGGTTTCGGGGGAATCGCGCTGGTACTGGGAGTCCTGGGAGTGCGAAGGCTGTTTTTAAGAAAGGCTGATGATTATGCTGGAAAGAACTTCTGAAATAAATATATATAGAAAAGCCTATGAAAGACAGAACTCTGCCCTGCTGGGAGCAGCAGGCATGATATTTTCTGCTGTCTGTATTGTAGTGATCTGTATAACAGGGATACAGGGATCAGCTTATGGACGTTCCAGGGGGCAGATCAAGGCTGACGGCACGAAAACAGTTGTGACGCAGGAGCTTTTAGACTATCTGGGAACCCTGAAAACTGTAAGGTCTGCTGCGCCTGTCATAGAACTTCAGGGAAGTATTGAAATCGAAAACTATATTTATACGGGAACTATAACGGGAATAGATATAAAAAATTATCCGTTTGAATATGCGGCAGCCGGAAGGATGTCCGGGAGCAGTTTTGTCCAGATGGTGTTTGGAAGCCAGGTCCCAAAGGAATTTCAGAAAAAGGACGGGGGAAAAGTAAGTGATGCAGAGCGAGAGACTCTGCTTCAGAAGCTGTCTGAGGGAGAGATGAAACTTCAGATCGGAGAAGCTTACTCAGCTGATGGCAGTACGGGGACAGCCGCCGGGGCAGAAGATGCGCAGAACGTGCAGTCAGCCGTGATGTCTGGCATATTAAGGCAGACAGGGGACAGTCAGGACAACAGAATATATGTGGACATCACACAGATACAGAGATTCTGCCGGATGATGGGTGAGGAAGATACTCCTAAGAGCCTGGTCATTGGGCTTTATCACAAGAAGGATGCAGCTGAAGTGCTGAACACCTTAAACGGAATCGGGTTTAAAGGTGAAAATCCCTACCGCGGCAGGATTGAAGAACAGGGCGAGACAGATAAAAACCTGAGGATATACTTTGGCATGTCGGGGCTGCTTCTGCTGTTTTCGGGGCTGTATTTGAAAAAGGTAGTCTGGTAGTTACTGGTCACGGAGGGAAAAGTAACGTCTGGTAACGATAAAATTCCTCTTGCACGATACTACATGTTGTAATATAATTACTACTGCATGCTAGATATAGAACAAAAGGAGAACATTATGAACGTACAAGAATGGCTGGGTGAAGAGAACCAGTTAGGGATGGATATCTGGACTAATAAATACTGTAATCACGGTGAGGATTTTGAAAGCTGGCTGGGCAGGATCAGCGGCGGAAATGAGGAGATCGCTTCACTCATTAAGGAAAAGAAATTTTTATTCGGTGGAAGAATACTTTCAAACAGAGGTCTGGAAAACGAGGGACGGAAAGTGAGTCTTTCCAACTGCTATGTGATCGCTCCGCCTGAGGATGAGATTGAAAGCATCTTTGAGTGTGCCAAGAAGCTGGCCCGCACTTACAGCTACGGGGGCGGCTGCGGAATTGACATCTCAAAGCTGAGTCCTAAGGGAGCAAGGATCAACAATGCGGCAAAGGAGACAAGCGGCGCCGTTTCCTTCATGGAGCTGTATTCACTTGTGACAGAGCTGATTGGACAGAATGGGCGCAGGGGAGCGCTGATGATATCAATTGACTGCTCACACCCGGATGTGGAAAATTTTATTGAGCTGAAGACAGATCTGGACAAGGTTACAAAAGCGAATATATCTGTGAGGATCAGCGGGGACTTTATGGAAGCCGTAAAAGCGAACAAGCCTTTTAAGCTCCACTATCTGAGAAAAGCCACAGGTGAGCTGATTGAAAAAGCGGTGGATGCAAAGGAACTGTTCAGGCGTATAGCCGAGGTCAACTGGGACTATGCGGAGCCGGGCGCCCTGTTCTGGGACAGGGTGAAGGATTGGAATCTTTTAAGCAATACAAAAGAGTTTTCCTATGCAGGTGTCAATCCATGTGCGGAAGAGCCGCTTCCGGCAGGAGGAAGCTGCCTTCTGGGAAGCATTAACCTGTCAGAATTTGTCTGTGATCCTTTTACAGACCATGCATCCTTTGATTTTGATGGCTTTAAAGCGTGTGTAAAAGCATCTGTGAAAGCGCTTAATGAAGTGCTGGAGGAAGGGCTGCCTCTGCATCCGCTGGAAGAGCAGCGTGAAAGCGTGGCTGACTGGAGGCAGATCGGACTTGGCATCATGGGGCTTGCTGATATGCTGATAAAGATGGGCATCACTTACGGGGAGGATGATGCAGTCAGCCTCTGTGATGAGATAGGATTTGCCATGGCGGATACTGCCATAGCGGCCTCTGCCGTACTGGCAAAGAAGCTGGGGGCATATCCTAAATGCAGTATTGAAGATATCATCAGCACTCCATATTTCCAGGCAAATACTTCTGACGGCACCATCGAGCTTGTGAAGAAATACGGGCTCCGCAATTCTCAGCTGCTGACAATAGCGCCTACGGGAACGCTTTCCACAATGCTGGGGATATCCGGAGGGATCGAGCCTATATTTGCCAACTATTACGAGCGCAAAACAGAGTCGCTGCACGGAAGTGATGTGTACTACAAAGTCTACACGAAGATCGTGGATAAATATATGAAAGACTTTAAAATAAAAGATGACAGGGATCTTCCCGATTATTTTGTGACAGCCATGACACTTGATTATCATGAGAGGATCAATATGCAGTCCGTTTGGCAGCAGCATATAGATGCTTCCATCAGTTCCACTGTAAATGTGCCAAACCGTTTTACAGTGGAAGAGACTGAGAGCCTCTATCTCTATGCCTATGAAAAGGGCCTGAAAGGAATAACTATATTCAGGGATGGCTGCAAGCGTGTAGGCGTGCTGAGCACAGAAGAGGAGAAGAAGGGTGTGACTGCAGGAGACGGACTGGGACGCGGAGAGATCATTCTTGTAAATGATGATGTGGTCGGCAAGAAGAGAAAGCTGATCACAGGCTGCGGAAGCCTCCACTGTATAGCCCTGTTTGACCCCCACACAGGGGCGCTCCTGGAGACTTATCTGAGCAAAGGTTCTACAGGCGGCTGCAATAATTTCATGATTGGGCTGTCGCGTATGATATCCATCAGCGCAAGAGGCGGTATTGATCTCTATACCATCATAGACCAGCTTAATTCTACAGGCTCCTGTCCGTCATATACAGTCCGCAGAGCCACTACAAAGGATACGAGCAAAGGCTCCTGCTGTCCTATGGCGGTGGGGAATGCGCTTCTGGATATGTACAATGAAGTAAAGGCTGAGATCGCACTCAGGGAGAGCAGGGAAGAGGACAAGGATGTGCCTCCGAAGAAGGCGCCAAAGCCCAGGGCTATATCCAGCGTGGGAAAAAAGAAGATACTCTGCCCTGAATGCGGGGAACCTCTCGCTTTTGAAGGCGGCTGCAATGTATGCAAAAGCTGCGGATGGAGCAAATGTTATTAAGACTTAAAAGTCAGGCAACGCAGAAACAAAATAGATAATGTCGAAAAACAATGCGGATTATCGATAAAATTATCAGGTATTTCACAAGTGAAAGTGGACTTCACTACATGGAAGGGATATAATATTCATGTATGGGAGGAGGCTTGTTATGAAAATATCTGTATTAGTTGGGAATAATCCCGTTACAAATGAGTCTGACTGCGGACAAGTCATGTCACTGCATATCCAGACGGAAACACACAATATTTTGTTCGACCTTGGCAAAGACCGCCTTTTTCTGGATAATGCGGTAAAGTTGGGGATAGACATTTCTAAGGTGGATATGGTAGTGATCTCTCACGGCTATTCAGATCACGGCAGAGCGCTGGAATGTCTGTTTGAGGAAAATCATAAAGCGAAGATTTATATACAAAAGGAGACTTTTAGCCCCTATTATACGCAGCTGTTCAATAAACTGAATTATTATTACGGAGCAGAAAACGGCCTGTGTGACTATGACAGGATAACATTTGTGGACAAGTACCAGAAGCTGGATGAATCTGTGGAACTGTTTACAGAACCAGAGGGCAGGCGTCCCACGGCCAGGATGGCGCATACAGTAAATGAGCCCTGGCGCAGGGCGGAGGACTTCATGCATGAGATGAGTATGGTCATCCGGGAGAATGGGAAAACATATTTGTTTACAGGCTCCTGCAGCAAAGGGATATACAGAGAAATTAAAAAAAGCCTGCACGGACATGCAGATTACATAGCGGCCGGAGGGGTGCTGACGGTCTGACAGGTGAGGATGCTGTATAATGCGGCATCCTCATTTTCACGTTTATCCGTACCCTGCATATAGTATTATATCTGTACATAGGCAGTCAGGAGTAAGAACCCGGCCTTCCGCTGTTCCGGGGGAGGGAGCAGGTATAAGTCCGCCTATATGCGGAAAGAAAGTGAGCGGAGGATGTCATGGCAGATATAATGAAGCTGGCAGACTTAGAAAGAGGACAGAGCGCAACAGTCAGAGCGCTGGAATTTACAGATGAAATGCGCAGAAGACTTCAGGATATCGGCATGGTGGAGGGGACACCCGTAGAATGTGTGGGTAAAAGTCCATTCGGGGATCCGGGAGCCTATATGGTGAGAAGAAGCGTGATGGCTCTGCGCAGAGAAGATTCCGAAAAAATCCTGGTGGAACCTGGCGGAAGCAGCAGTCTGACTGTGGCATTGGCAGGAAATCCGAATGTGGGGAAGAGCACAGTTTTTAACCAGCTCACTGGCATGAGGCAGCACACGGGAAATTGGCCCGGAAAAACGGTAGCCAGCGCCAGGGGAAGATGTTCCTTTAAAGGGATAGAGATGGAGCTGGTAGATATTCCGGGCTGCTATTCACTGATGGCCCATTCTGCAGAGGAAGAAGTGGCCCGTGATTTCATATGCTTTGAGGCTCCTGACGCGGCAGTGGTGGTATGTGACGCCACCTGCCTTGAACGGAATATGAATCTGGTGCTTCAGATCATAGAGACAGAAGTCCCGGTCATTGTGTGCGTCAATCTTATGGATGAGGCGGAAAAGAAGAAAATAAGGGTTGATCTGGATAAACTGAGAGATATGCTGGGAGTTCCTGTGGTGGGGACAGCAGCAAGAAGCAAAAAGGGACTGCAGAAGCTGCTGCAGGAAATGGCAGACCTGAAGAATGGACAGCTGCCTGAAGGAAGATTCAGGATAAACTACCCGGATTATATAGAAAAGGCCATAGGGGAACTGGAACCTGCCGTCAGCAAATGCTGCGGTGAAGCCGGCTTTAAAAATGTACGCTGGCTGTGCGCCAGACTGCTTGACCTGGATGAAAGCATGCGCAGGTCCATGAAAGAGTATCTGGGGGAGTCAGCAATGGAACAGATCCTGCAGGATGAAGGCGTACACAAGGCGCTTGCAGAGCTGGGAAGGGTAAGAAAAGAAGCAGATGTAACAGTAATGAAGATGAAGGACGATATTGCGTCTACATTTATCTGGGAGGCCCAGCGTATATGCGCGGAAACTGTAAGCTTTGAGAATAAATCATATGCGGACAGAGACAGGAAGCTCGACAGGCTTTTTACAAGCAAAGGAAGCGGCTTTATCATAATGTTTCTTGTGCTTATGGGAATCTTCTGGCTGACTATAACAGGAGCAAATTATCCATCTGATCTGCTGAGCACATTTTTTTTTGAGATGGAAGGCAGGATATGGAGCCTGCTGGAATTTCTGCATCTGCCCCATATAGTATGTGAGGCGCTGATAGAGGGTGTATACCGGGTGCTGGCCTGGGTTGTATCTGTCATGCTGCCGCCCATGGCTATATTTTTTCCGCTCTTTACGCTTCTGGAAGACTTTGGCTATCTGCCCCGTGTGGCCTTTAATCTGGATAAGTGTTTCCAGAGATGCCATACATGCGGAAAACAGGCGCTTACTATGTGCATGGGATTTGGCTGCAATGCGGTTGGCGTCATGGGCTGCAGGATCATTGACTCCCCAAGGGAGCGGCTGGTAGCCATGATAACAAATAATTTTGTCCCCTGTAATGGGAGGCTGCCTATCCTGATCACAATGATTTCAATCTTCTTTGTGGGGGCCGCCGGCTTCTGGAGTTCATTTTTGTCCGCGGCGCTGCTGGCGCTTTTTATACTTCTGGGCATACTGATGACATTTTTTACATCGCGTATCCTCACAAAGACTGTACTGCGCGGGGAAGCCTCCTCGTTTACCCTGGAGCTTCCTCCTTACAGGAGGCCTCAGACAGGCAAGGTTATAGTGAGGTCTGTATTTGACAGGACTCTGTTTGTGCTGGGAAGGGCTGTTGTTGTGGCTGCTCCGGCAGGCCTGCTGCTCTGGGTACTGGCAAATGTGAGTATCCAGGATGTGACGCTTTTGGCACATCTGTCAGGTTTCCTGGACCCGTTCGGCAGGGCTCTTGGGATGGACGGCGTGATCCTGCTGGCCTTTATCTTGGGATTTCCGGCCAATGAGATCGTCATCCCCATCATTATCATGTCCTACATGGCTCAGGGCAGCCTTGTGGATATCCAGGATATGGGTGTACTGCACCAGCTGTTTGTCCAGAACGGCTGGACCTGGATCACGGCTGTGTCCACAATGCTCTTTGCACTGATGCACTGGCCCTGTTCTACCACCTTTCTGACGATCAGAAAGGAGAGCGGCAAAATGAGATGGACGCTGCTGTCTCTGGCAGTGCCTACAATAGCTGGGATCGTGAGCTGTTTTCTGTTTGCGTCTGTGGCCAGACTTATATGGCGGGTTTAAAATATGTCCTGTGCATCTGCCATCTGCGGTAAGGTTTTTTTACAGCAGTGTATTTACAGTACAGGAGTATACTGAAACAAGATAAAACAAGAGCCGTCCGGCTGAGTATAGCCGGACGGCTCCCTGAGTATTAAGATTACATCTTGAACTAATATACAGGTCCTGTGAGCTGGTTAAAAATCACAGAGTCTATTGCTGCTTTTTGTAGAGTACGCGGATGGAGTTTAATACGCACAGCATTGCAACGCCTGTGTCTGCAAAAACTGCCATCCACATGTTAGCGAAGCCGGCAAGGCCCAGTACCATGACGAGTGCCTTGATTATCAGTGCAAATACTACGTTTTGCATGGCTATACGGCCCGTGAAGCGCGCAATTGAGATGGCTTGCGGGATCGCCTCCACAGATGAGGTCATAAATACTACATCGGCCGCTTCTATTGCTGCATCAGCTCCGCTGCCCATGGCTGCCCCCACATCAGCGCCGGCCAGCACAGGAGCATCGTTGATGCCGTCTCCCACGAACATAACTGAACCATGTCTCTCACGGATCTTCTGCAGTGCATTCACCTTATCTTCGGGAAGGAGCTTTGCATGGACTTCATCGATCCCGGCTTTTTTCGCTATTTCATCAGCGCTGTTCTGGGCATCACCTGTGAGCATAGCCGTAACGATCCCCGATTTTTTAAGAGAAGCGATAGCGGGAACTGCATCCTCCTTCAGAGTATCCGAGATGACCAGATGTCCTATGAATTTGCCGTTTAAAGCAGTGAGGACTTCTGTGCCATACTGTTTATTATTGTAATCTGACAGATCTATCTGGAACATTTCCATCAATTTTCTGTTTCCGCAAAGCACCTCGCCCTGGGGAAGGGATGCCTTGATGCCCTTGCCTGATATTTCCGTCACGTTATCAGGACGTACAATATCTAAGCCCCTGTCTCTGGCTGCATTGACAATACTGCTTCCAATTGGGTGGGTAGATGTCATTTCACAGCTGGCAGAGAGAGCAAGCAGCTCATTCTGGCTTATTTCACCGGCAGGGAGGCAGTTCTGTACAACAAAATTACCCTTTGTGATCGTTCCTGTCTTATCCATGACAACGGCTTTTACATCCTTCAGAACTTCCAGAGAAGCTCCGCCCTTGAAAAGTATGCCTTTTTTCGAACCGGCGCCTATACCGGAGAAGAAGGAGAGCGGTACACTAAGTACAAGAGCACATGGACAGCTGATTACCAGGAAGGTGACAGCAGTATAGATCCAGTGGTTCCAGTCTCCGGTTACAAGTGAAGGTATAATTGCGGTTCCCAGTGCCAGAAGGACTACAAAAGGAGTGTAGATCCTGGCAAATTTCGTGATAAAACGGTCAATCTTTGGTTTGCTTGCAGCAGCATTTTCAACAGAATCCAGGATTCTGGTTACCATGGATTCTTCCAGTATCTTCTCAACACGTATCTTTAAAAGTCCTGAGGTATTTACACAGCCGGATGTCACGTTGTCCCCGAAGCCTGCCTTCACAGGAACAGGTTCTCCTGTTATAGGACTTGTATCGATCCTGCTCTCGCCTTCCAGGATAACGCCGTCCAGAGGAATCCTGTCACCGGGGCGTACCTGGAGAATATCACCGATCTGTGCCTCGCCGGCAGGTATGACACGGACATCCTCCCCGATTACCAGATTGACTGTCTCAGGCCTCATATCCACGGCACTCATGATCTGGTTTCTGCTGCGCTCTACAGCAACAGCTTCGAAGAGTTCACCAATTCTGTAAAACAGCATGACGCCGACAGCTTCGCCGTAATCCTGGATACAGATGGCGGCTATGGTTGCAAGGCTCATGAGAAAGTTTTCATCAAAGATCTGTCCCCTGCGGATATTTTTAAGAGCGGTCCAGACGATCTTCCATCCGAGCACCACATAGGCTGCCAGGAAAATAATCATGGATGCAGTGGGAAAGTACTTCTCAAGAACCTCTCCGGCTATAAAAAGCACAGCTCCCGCGCCTATGCTGATCCCGGATTTTGCATTATCTGACAGCTTCTTTTCAGGCTTTTCGCCAGCGCTTGCTTTTTCCTGGGGAGCGGAAGCGCTGCGGGGTATAAGACGGACGTCCGGCTCCAGGGCTGTACAGATATCCTGAAGCTCGGGCAGCAGCCTTTCAGGACTTCCGCCTGTCACCCTCAGCTGTTTAGTGGCATATGTGAGGGTAACAGAGGCGCGTCCCTGGAGTACTTCATTCATGCGGCGTTCTATCTTAGCGCCGCAGTTAGCACAGTCCAGATTCTCTACTGTGTAGATAATAGTCCTCACAGGACCAGGAGAGCGCCGACGCGGCAATACACGCACATCAGGTTCTATGGAGGCACAGATTTCCTGGAACACAGGCAGCAGGGATTTCTGGTCATCAGCAGCCACCCTCAGCTGTTTGGTAGCATAAGTAATTGTGGCATACTTGACTGCCGGGATATCCCTGATCTTAGTTTCCATTTTGGCGGCACAGTTGGCACATCCCAGATTTTCAAGGATATATACGTGCTTCTCCACACCGTCGTCCGGCATTCTGCAGACGCAGTTAGCCAGACTCTCACCGCAGACATCACAATATTGAGAATGAGGATGACAGCGTTCACACTGGCATCCTTCCGGATGTCCGGGGACGTGATAGCTGCTTATATAAAGCTCATCAGGCTGAGGTTCAGAATTAACAGAAACCTCAGAAGAAGGATGAGAGTGTTCATGGTGATGCTCATGGTGATGTTCGTGGTGATGTTCATGGTGATGCTCATGTCCGCAGGAGCAATCATCACCGTGGCGGTGTTCATGGCTGTGAGCCTCATGATCGTTATGAGAGTGTTCGTGGCCATGCTCATGTCCGCAGGAGCAATTGTCATCGTGGCAGTGTTCATGGCCGGGAGCCTCATGATCGTTATGAGAGTGTTCGTGGCCGTGCTCATGTCCGCAGGAGCAATTGTCATCGTGGCAGTGTTCATGAAGGTGAACTTCTTGTTCATTGTTAGGTTCTTCATGATTGTGTTCATGTCCGCAGCCGCAGGAACATGAATCATGATCTTGATTTTTCATACATTAACCCTCCTGTAATACTTTTGATATGATATATATTATTCAAACATATGAATTATTGTTCATATATAAATATAAACACATTATAAAGCATTTGTCAAGAGAAAGGTAATATAAATTAACTTCTGTCTGTGATATGGAATGCTTTTAAGCCGCTCCTGCGGCTTTTCCCGGCTTCATCCAGAAAAACGGCGCCCTTAAGACACGGAGATGTCAGTATGCCGGAAGGTCTGAAACGGTATTCATAGTTCCATAAGTCCCCGGCGCTTCGCCAGGAGTTGGGACTTTGATAAAAATAAACTCCCTGGGTGTGATGCAGCTGCCCGAATCCATTGTAGCGTGTAGTATAGAGTCTTAAGGACAGCTGGTGCTCTCCGGGCTTGGCATGGACTGTGAGCGAATAGGGAGAGAAAGCGATATTTCCGCAGTCATGACCGTCCAACAGAACTTTCACAAGACCTCCCCGGTATTGGGGAACCCTCACAGTAAAATCTCCCTGCGAAAGGATACGCATATGGTAAGTCAGCTCTCCTGTATAAAAAGGCAGTTCCTGCGGGACTATGTCGCCCCATCCAAGACTGGACACCGGTGAAGTCAGAATCTTTCTGGTGCCGCTGATGCGTACACCAAAGCTGCCGAGCAGATAAAAATATTCAAGATTAGTGCGTTTGCCAACCGGCACCTGGATCTCTAAAATATTTTCACCGGCTGTGAGATACGGCAGTGGAACCGTCTGGATATCTCTGTCTGTGTAATAGCCACTCACTATCCTGGGAACAGCTTTCCCGTTCAGCCAGACTAAAGCCGTATCCGGCTCTTCCAGGGCCAGCTCCAGGCCATGGAGTGCGCTTTCACTTGTAATGCGAAAACGGAGCCTGAGAAAATCAGCCGGAGTTTCCTGTTCCAGAAGATACGACTGCACGACCTCTTTTCTGCGGACAGGGATACCCAGCTGCTGGCGCACATGATTATCAATCCGGAGAAGTTCTTCTTCAGAAAAAAATTCGCCTCCATTAAAAGAATATTCGGCCATGTCCAGAAGCAGCATATTCGGATCGCTGAGCGTGACAGGGACCTTGCCCAGAAGAATATCCCAGTCATTTTCAGGGTCAGAAGGGCATGATACAGAGCCGAGGTGCGGCCTGTCTGGTATCTCTGTAATTGGATGCAGAAGAAGGAGCAAGCTGTCATGGATGTACCACCGCCGCTCAAATACAGTGCTGCTGCCCTGATAATGGACAGGAAATTCCCGGATATCTCCTGTGATAGTGTCATATAAGGCCGCATGATAGCAGCCCTTCAGGGCAAAACGCAGAAGGGGGGGAAGGATCTACGTCAGGTGATTCAGGATTCCGGCCATTACATATAAAAAGCCAGAGATCTCCGTTTTTCTCCCGGCGCAGCTGGTGCAGCAGATTGTTTTCCATGACACCGTCTTCTCTGCGTATATCTATGAAGCGTTCATTTTCCACAGCTGACAAAATGGAGGAATCGAGCAGCCCCGTATGTATTGCAGAACTGTACAGTTCATTTACAGCCTGAGAAGGCATGGCATTCACATAAGCTGGGCAGTCACCCAGAAAAACCAATCTTCCTCCCTCGTTGACAAACTCCTGCAAAAGTACAAGAGTAGTTGAACGCAGGGTGCATACAGGAGGCACAAGGATGGTGTGATAAGCCATATGTCCCACCTGTAAAGGATATCCTCCTTTTTTGCACAGAGCGGGCAGTTCTGCCTCACACAGATAGTCAAAGTCAATGCAGCCAAACAGCAGTGTTTCTGCCAGATGAGAAAATTGCCGGTCCAGCTCCGCTCTCTTTAACGCAGTCTTGTCGTTGGGCCCCCAATAAAGCCAGTAGCTCTCAATGGGATGGATGACAGCTACCCGGACAACGGCTTTCCCGCGGGTAAGGGCGGTATTCAGGCGGGCAAAATGATCCTCTACCATGCGGTATTCTTTCCACCAGGGAGACTGGTATCCGATTGAAGCTGGATAATCGCGTTTAGCTTCCCCCTTCATAGTCATCCAGGCCAGATGGGGAACACGTACAGTGACTCCCAGCGCTGCCTGCCAGTCACCCTGGAGCTTATATCCCCGGAAATCATAATCCCAGCCTGTGACACCGTACAATTCACTGAGCAATCCTTCACCGCCGGTCTGGCGGACAATGGATTGTGCCTGTTTAACTGTAGTATATTCGTGGAAATCACAGAGCATGTCAATGCCTGGTATGCCAAAAGCACGATAACAGCGCATGGCGTCCCCCACAGCCTGGGTCTGGTCGTAGAGGGAGCCTTCCCCCATTACATGGCCTGTGAGCGATATACCGTGATTTCTGCACCAGCCGCCGATCTGCATACAGTAATTTTCCACGAAAAGATCTGTGAGCAGATTTTGAAAGCGCCAGCGGACATGGGAGAGCTGACCGCCCGGGAGTTCCCACAAAAGCTCAGGCAGACTATCCAGAATATCCTCGCCGTATGATTGCTGATATAACCGGGCAAATTCAGCAGTCCACGGAAAAAAGACATCTTTTTTCTCAAGTGAAAATCCCAGGGGCTGCTTTGGAGTAAACTGCGGCTCATCAGTAAAAATGGCAGGTACCGTGTTTCCAAAAAACTCTCCTGCATTTCTGTAGTAGGCCTCGTGTGTAAGGTTTATAAATTCTGAAACAGCATCAGGATTCAGAGTATCTGAATATGAACTGTTATTAAACCAGGGGTCCTCCGAGGTGTGTTCCATATAAGCGTACCAGCGGATGGCACCTTCACTAAGGGGTGTTTCCCCTTTTATGCGGTCAGCCTGTTTTAAAGTGCCGTCTTCATTTAGAACAATATCATACACAGCCAGCAGAATACCATTTTCCTGTCTGATGTTTTCCTGGCCCCGGCCTGGCTCCGGCTGTCCAGAACGAAAAATGGGAGGCTGAGGATAGGGCTCTGTGGTAAAAAGCAGCGATTTTCTTGCATTTTCTGGTTTTCCGGCAGTGACACGCCCCCCGGCAGTTCCGGAGGGCCAGCGGTCTTCGTCGTACAGCCAGGCGAGCATTTGTTCCTCCCTGGCTTTTTCGATACAAAGCCTGATATATGACATGAATTCTTCATTGAGGTAGGGGCTGTCCATGCCTGTACGCACATGCATATGAAAGCCGCCCAGCCCCATTTCCTTGAAGATATGGATCTGGCTTATTAGTTTTTCAGGATCCAGTTTCCCATTCCAGGCCCAAAAAGGGGTGCCTCTGTATTCACTGGTGGGGGTTTGAAACAACTCCTTTTGGAGACTGGCAGTTTGATTGTTTGGATATAGCATAAAGGCCTCTTTCTTTAGTTGGCTTCCGTATACTAATGACGGAAGGTGGGGATGGTGTCAAGTAATTTGTTTACTTTTGATTAATTTTTAGTATAGCTGATGGGATTTGTTTTGTCCATTTACAGTCAGATAAATTCCCACTATATGACAATTTTCGTTATTCACCTCATATAAAATGTCATTCACCATAAACTATTGAATGAAATTTTCGAAATGTTATAATGAAAAATAACAATTTATACAATAAGGAGGAAGTCTATTATGTCGGTAACAGAATCAAACTTATCAGAATATGGGTATCATATGGTGACGGCAATAACACAGGCGGCGTGTAATTCACAGTTAAGGCAGTTTCTTTCTAAAACCACGGTAAAGAATAGTGTTTACTATTTAAATGATGGTAATAATACTTATTTTAAAGTAGATTCAGAGACTAGGGAAGAAGATATTCCTGATTCATTTCCTGCTGAATTCCGGGAACGGGTACGGCAGATAAAAAGCACCGGATCTTCTCTTTTTAAGGAATTTGAAAAATTAAAGCTTTTTGAAATAAAAGAGGGGGATATCACAGATGAGGTAAAAGAGGCCTATTATGATTTATATTTAGGCTATGCATTTCTGATTGAAGATGGAATTCCACAATATATGACCGACAAGATGATAAGTGAGAAAATAAAAAATCCTGACTTTAACCCGGATACCCTTTTTAAAGTGGTCGAGTTCCAGGAAAATGGTGACAGGGTCAATTTTAACCAGTTCTTTAAAAATCTCGTGATTGTGGAGTTATACGAAAACAGGGGCCTTCATTTTAATAAAGTCTGCCAGCCGCAGGATGAATCCTGGAGTTTTAAATTTGATATTCAGATGAACTTTTTTGGAGGCTCATACAGCAATCTTCCGGATGAGATCAAGGAGAGGATCAGACAGATGTCCATGGTACAGGATCCAGATACGCTTTTTGAAATCTCACAGCTTGTTCTTGATATGCAGACTCTGTCCACAGTAGTTGTTCCGGTTATTGAAAACGTATCAAATAAAGCGAGAGAAATTATCCAGACAGATATTATAACGGGATACTTTGACAGACTAGAAAAAGCTGGCGAGACTATTTTCGGACACGTAATAATCCCAAAGCCTTCACCCGTCAATACGAGATATTTATTCACACCAAAGAGGTATACGTTTACTGTTTCAAAAAATACTTTAAACTACATCATTATGTTTGATGACGGAGAATTTCCGGAAATCAGGAAATTTTCATGGAACTGGATGGAACAGTCGGATGTACGCAATGGGGTAATGTGTATCAGCAGCGAAAAATTATTAAAGATAGTGATGGAAGTATTTAGAACAAATGTATTAAGGTATCTTCGTATTAAAATACTTGCTGAACTAAATGTAGGAGTAGCAAAATGTGAGTATTCGGCAAGCTTCCCAATTGATGAAAGTGAGCAAGAACAATTTAGGACATTGGATGATAAGACGTATTATTATAATTATGAGCATAATTCTGATACGGGAAAAAAAAGTTTTTATATACCTCCGTTCCTTGGGGCTGATGCCCAGTTTAAACTTTGTTATAAATTAATGTGTATAGCAAATTTGGGAACATTAGTCGAAAATGGAGTATCGTATCCATCGATTAACTTCAAAACGTGTATCGGATCCGGGGCGGATTTTATCTATGACAGTGGTCATTCGGATGGCATCTATTTTAATAAAACCGTTGATTTCAAAGTAGGTATAAAAATTAAGTCAGACGGAGGGATTGAGTTCCTTACTGACTCCTCAGTAACGGATAATAAACCGGCTGGTATTGATGTGAGCGGCTGGTCAAAATTTTGTACAGTAGGCTCCATTGCTGATGTAGTAGATGACATGAAATCTGAGATGAATAATATCCTGGATAGTTTTAAAGATGATGCAGTCGATAATTTTGCAGCTTCTTACAACACATCAACGCAGTGGGTTATGCCTGGCAACAGGACTTTTACATATACAGGAGAAGGATTTTCAACTGGAAAGGATTTTTACAGTTATGTAAACTATATACAGGAATAATCTTAGAGCCTGAAAGTTAAAAGGTTGCAATTCACAGCCACAGTACTGCCGGGCTGTGAATTGTGCCGATTTGGCATTGAGAAGAGGCTACCTTACACAGAAGGAGGAAATAGAGATGGAAAATATCAGCATATCCACAGAGTTGTTAGACTATTATGTACCAATGTCTGTACTGACGCCGGAGCAGGATATCGAATTTGTTTATTCAGACAGCTTTATGGGGGTTTTCAGTATCGGAGATGACAAAAATATGTATCTCACATATGAATGTACAGAAGAAGCTGTGCGCTGGAAAAGAGTAAAGATATTTGAACAGGTGGATCATTTTCAGGCTGTCCGTGTAGGAACCTCTGACAGCTTTATAATAGCGCTGATTTCCGCAGGAAAGGTCCGTTATGCAGTGACAGAAAAGCCAGAAAGCCTTGATGAGGACGGTTTTTTAGAAATAGATTTCAGCGGAGTGTTGGGAGGAAAGACTCTGATTCCAAACAGAGTGATATTAAATGCCCTGGATGAGACAGTCACGATAGGTATTGAGATGAAGGATGCTTCAGGCAGGATCGAACAATTTACAGCAATGGTAAGCAGCGGAAAGATGGAGAGGCTGGAGTATTTTCCTCTTGCGGCCAACTATTCAGAAGTCAGACAGGCTATTCTGGGGAGAGCGGCAGGTCAGTATGTAGATGGTATGTATACATATGGAACTTATGGAGATACAGATACATTGCTGTACACGCCTGTCATGAACGTTTTTGGCAGCACGCCGCCGGCTCCTGTCAGGTTTCAGGCACCTGACGGAAATGTGGATCGTATATGCACATGTATGTTAGAGAAAAGGGAAGGAACCCATCTTTTTATATGCAGCGCACAAAAGCTTTATTATTATCCATATCGCAGTCAGACAGATGTGATTAAAACGGGGGGAGGAGTACCTGTTCTATTATGTACAGATGAGCTTTTGGAAGAAGTCAGACAGATGATTTCTTATATTGAAGGAAACCGGCTTTATGTCTGGGCGCTAAATGGCAGCGGTGTCCTTAGTTACACGTTTGCGGAATTGGCCGATGGGGAGCCGGGAGAATTTACGGAACCGATTCCTTTCAGAGAAGGGGTCTATGATTTTACAATTCTAAACGACAAAATGTTTCTGTGCACAAAAGATACTTTTATGGAAGGAGAGAAGGACGCTGATACGGGATTGTGGAAGCTGAGTGAAATCCGGATTGACACGGGGCTGGAAGAAGTGGATTCAGTTTTTTCATACTGTACAAAGATCTATATTGAGAAAGGAGCAGGGACGAAAGTTAAGATAGAATTATCCTGTAAGGACCGTGCCGGATTGTATGTGCAGGGGATTTTCCACAGGTTCCATACAATTACAGCTGAGGCTGATTATATGGGATGTGTGAATATAGTCCAACAGGCTGATGATATGAATCCTGTGGAATTTGATGTGACAGCGGGGGACGAGACTGTTCATGTCAATCCTGCGGAGGAGAAGCGGGAGAAGGTCCTGAGCCTGGATACGGCAGAAAAAATCAATACAGCCAAGATAAAGGACATACACGGAGAGGAAACGCTGCTTTTGCCAAACGGGAATCCCCAGAAGATAGAAGCGGCTGCGGCAGGTATAGCAGCCCTGCAGAACTCCAGAAATTCTTTAAACGGACTGCGGGCGTCATCTGCATCGGCTTTTCCAAACGGAGTAACGGTACAGTTTACAGCAGAAGGTGTTATTATAACTCAGTTAGAACATCCCATGCAGATAAATGGCATATTTGATGATATTCTTTACAGTATAGAGGATGTATTCAATCTTATTAAGAAGGGAATCGAAGAACTTGTAAGCTTTACAATTACAATTGTTGGGGAAGTCTGGAAGTTTATTGTGAGAATCGGTGAAGATATTTTTTCTTTTGTTTTGGATACGATAGGGAAAATTGTTGCCTGCGCAGTAAAACTTTTGGAATTTATTGGGATTCCTGTCCACAAGCTGCTGGATTGGTTAAAGGCGTTTTTAGACATTGACGGGGCAGTAAGGATTAAGAATGCATGCAAGAATCTGGTAATGCTGGGTGAAAAGGAAATAGAAAATTCAATCGATGGCTGGAAACAGAAGATGATAGCCGGCCTGGATGATGCGATTGGGAAAGTAGAAGACTGGGCGGGTATCAGCGGAGATTTGCCTGAACCGGGAACAACAGGCATGGAAAAATACAAAATGTTTCAGAATCCGGCTAACATGTATTTATCAGACCTGATTTTTAAAAACGGGGCAGTTTTTTCAGCAGTTTTGCCTGATATAGCCCCTCCGGATGAATTACGGCTTTCAATGAAAAAACTTTCTGACTGCATAGCTGTAACTCCAGGATTTGACAATTTTCAGGATCTCTTTACTGAATTGGCAGAGGAGATAGCTGAAATATCAGGCAGTACAGCAGGAAATCTGCTGGATCTGTTAAAAAAGCTTGTGGGAATCTTTGCGGTCAAAGGCCTTAATATAGCAAAAACGCTTATAGATGCTATTATGGACTTTTTAAAAGATGCCATTGCATATATGGCAAGATTAATTGATACTCCCCTGCATATACCTTTTGTTTCACAGGTATTCGCATTGTTTGGCATTGAAGAGTTTTCAATATTAGATGTTATACTGATGGTGCCGGCTTTTGCAGGAAACCTGATCTATAAATTAGTTTCCGATGCTCCACTGATCGATGAGGATCTTTACAATGCTATTGAGAATGCGGATTCTATTCAAAGTGTTATAAATTATTTACAGGGCGTGGAGAATTTTGAGTACAACAGTTTGGTGTCTGCCGGCCAAGCCTGTTTAGAAGCTTCAGATAAAATACTGCCCAGGGGTAAAACCGGCCGCACAGTGAAAGCAATGAAATGGCTGCTGGGACTTTTCTCGGTGGGAGAGGTAATCGCACAGGCATATTTTTATGGCGCCTATGGCATGGCAGGCAGCACAAACCATAAACAAAATATGGTAAGTTCAGGATGTTCTTTTTGTTTTACTTTAGTTGGTTTTGTATGTTCAATGGTTAGTGGAAATTTATACTCCCCTATGAATGATGAATTCACGGAGACCACAATATATACAGATTTGTGGTATGCGAAAACTTGTTCCATGGCTGCCGGCTCTGCTACCACGTTTGTTTCAGAATGGATGCAAAAAAGTGTAGTAGAAGGGGAGACAGAAGAAGAGACTTCAGGTGACAAGCCAGGAAAGGGTATTACGGCAGCAAAAGTGTTTAAATTGACTTTCAGCGGAATCTCAGCAGCTCTTTGCCTGACAGCGCTGGTGTTTGAAAGTATGGGACTGGATAAGGCCAGGAATTTCAAAGTAAATGGAGATGAACAGCTCACAGACAAAAAGATATATTTGACAGAAGCGGCTGGCTACATACTCGACGATTTGAAAAGCATTACAGATGCAGTGATTACATTTCTGGCCGAATGCGGTGTAGACTTTCAGGGATATTTATGGGGAGGGATCATTATTGGCAGAACCCTGGTTGGGGCAGGGGGAGCAATCGCCCAGTTTGTATCATATGGATTCTTAGAAGATTACGATTAAAGAAAAGAGTGAGCTGAAGGAAGCATGGGAGGTTACTGCTGAGATTCCGTTTTTATCTTGAGTCAGGTAAATTGCTGTTTAGGGGAGTAACAGGACGCTTTGTGCGGGAGGCAGTGAGCCATCAGGAAGGGGAGCAGTGGGGTTCGTTGTTCTGTCCGACCGCTGTGGAGTGAAAATCTAAGGCTCCGTGCCCCGCTCGAACCGCAAAAAGCGGCCGGAAACTCGGTGCGTTTGCCGATGCAA